>NZ_VOXS01000001.1:0-361020 GCF_013420655.1 Acinetobacter sp. Q186-3
CCTGTAAAATTCTTGCCTTAGTGGATAGTCTAGGTAACCTCATTAAGTTTCGATTAATGCCTGGTCAATATCACGATTTAGTAGAAACCAAACCTTTAATCGAAGATGTTGATTTTCAAGCATTACTAGCGGATAAAGCATTTGATGCAGATTGGCTCATCCAAGAACTCAATGAACGAAAAGTGAAAGTGGTGATCCCACCCAAATCTAATCGAAAAGTAATGAGAGCATTTGATACGACTATGTATAAATGGCGTCATCTCATTGAAAACTATTTCTGTAAGTTAAAAGAATTTAAACGTATAGCGATGCGTAGTTGTAAAACAGATACGAGTTTTGAAGCCATGATTCAATTGTGCGCGAGTGTAATTAACTCTCGGTAATTCTCAACAGACCCTAGTTTAACAGTTTGCAGGCGCTGGGAATGTGCTTTGTGCGCGAAAAATCAGGACATCCGGGCCAAGCGGAGTCTAGAACGAGCTGCGCTGATTTTAAGCATCTGCCAGTTGGGAATAAAGCCGGTAGATGGATATCTGCTTGTAACTTAGGCAGCAGCGGCCGGTTAAACAAGAATTTTTCATTGCGGCAAGGTATATTGGTCATTTAGAATACGTCACATAAAATGAATGTGCATGTGGCAACTAATGTTCGTGTCAGACTTGCTAAATGACATCGCAACAGCCCGTAGCATCGATAGCTTAAAGTTAGTAAGTTTGGAGTGTGCCAGTCATGGCCAATTATTCTACGAATGAATTCAAGTCAGGCCTTAAGGTTATGCTTGATGGTAACCCATGTTCAATCATGGAAAACGAATACGTAAAACCAGGTAAAGGTCAGGCCTTCAACCGTGTGAAATTACGTAACCTTAAAACAGGTAAAGTATTAGAAAAAACTTTCAAATCTGGTGATTCACTAGAAGCTGCTGACATTGTAGAAGTAGAAATGGACTACTTGTACAATGACGGCGAACTGTGGAACTTCATGGATCCTGTAACATTTGAACAGATCGCAGCTGATAAAACAGCTATGGGCGATGCTGCAAAATGGTTAAAAGACGATTCTAATGAAAAATGTACCATTATGTTGTTCAACGGCGTGCCTTTAAACGTCAGCGCTCCGAACTTCGTGGTATTAAAAATTGTTGAAACTGATCCAGGTGTTCGTGGTGATACTTCTGGCGGTGGCGGTAAGCCAGCGAAACTTGAAACAGGTGCTGTGGTACGTGTTCCATTATTCGTTCAGCAAGAAGAAAGCGTTCGTGTAGATACCCGTACTGGTGAATATTTAGAACGTGCATAATGGTGTAAAAATATACTATTATCGAAGGGATGATGATCAATCATCCCTTTTTTTATGCCAAAGTCTTAGAGGCATAGAAAAATAACAGGCGTAAAGTCGCAAAGGAAAACAGCAGTACCTCGAACAACAACAATCAAGCTGATTTAAATGCATCGAAAATATGAGGGATTGAATGGAAACATTACCAACGAAGTCGAGCCTAACTTCGAAAATTATCTGGCTGCTCGTCGCTATTGTGGGTGCAGTGTCTTTCGGGATTCTGGCGCTCAGCCGTGGTGAGCATGTAAACGCAGTCTGGCTGGTCCTCGCCGCCGCCTGTGTCTATAGCATTGCTTACCGCTTCTACAGTTTATTTATTGCCAATAAAGTCTTTGAACTCAATGCCAGGCGTTTAACTCCCGCGCATCGCCTGGCCGACGGTTTAGATTATGTCCCGACCAATAAAAGTGTCCTGTTCGGCCATCACTTTGCTGCAATTGCCGGTGCCGGACCGCTGGTTGGTCCGATTCTGGCAGCGCAAATGGGTTATTTACCGGGCACTATCTGGCTATTGGTTGGGGTAGTGCTGGCCGGTGCGGTACAGGATTTCCTTGTACTGTTTATTTCGACCCGTCGTGACGGCCGCTCACTGGGTGAAATGGCCAAGCAGGAACTCGGCAGCTTTGCCGGTATTATCGTGATGCTGGGTGCACTTGGGGTGATGATTATCATCCTGGCGGTACTGGCGCTGGTGGTGGTGAAAGCCCTGACCAACAGTCCGTGGGGTGTATTCAGTATTGCCGCCACCATTCCGATTGCCATTTTTATGGGCATTTACATGCGTTTTATCCGTCCGGGTAAAATTGCAGAAGTGTCGATTATCGGTTTTGTGCTGATGATGCTTGGCATCATCTACGGTGAAAACATTGCGCAGCATCCGTACTGGGGACCGTTCTTTACCTTGTCAGGGACTGAGCTGACCTGGGCATTGATCATTTACGGTTTTATTGCGTCGGTTTTACCGGTGTGGCTGTTATTGGCACCGCGTGATTATCTGTCAACTTTCTTGAAAATTGGTGTCATTGCAGGTCTGGCGATTGGTATTTTATTTGCCATGCCGGAAATGAAACTGCCAGCGGTCACCAAGTTTGTTGATGGGACTGGTCCGGTATTTGCCGGTTCGCTGTTCCCATTCCTGTTTATTACCATTGCCTGTGGTGCGATTTCCGGTTTCCACGCCCTGGTGTCTTCAGGAACCACGCCAAAACTGGTCAACAACGAACGCGATATCCGTATGATTGGTTATGGCGGTATGTTGATGGAATCTTTCGTGGCGATTATGGCGCTGATCTGTGCCGCGGTGCTTGATCCGGGTGTGTATTTCGCGATTAACTCGCCAGCGGCTTTACTGGGTACGTCGGTAGATACGGCAGCAGAAGCTGTGCGTAACCTTGGTTTTGTGGTCACGCCTGAAGCCTTGACCTTGCTGGCCCAGGAAGTCGGTGAAAACTCGATTCTGTCCCGTACTGGTGGTGCGCCAACCTTCGCAATTGGTATGGCCCATATCATCACCGAGGTTTTCAATAGCCGTGAAATGATGGCGTTCTGGTATCACTTCGCCATTCTGTTTGAAGCGCTATTCATTCTGACAGCAGTGGATGCCGGTACCCGTGCCTGCCGTTTTATGGTTCAGGATACCGTAGGTATTGTGATTCCTGCGGTGAAAAAATCTCACAACTTCTTTGGTAACTTGCTGGGGACTGCGGTTGCGGTGGCGGGTTGGGGCTTCTTCGTCTATCAGGGCGTGGTCGATCCACTCGGCGGGATTAACAGCTTATGGCCACTGTTTGGTATTGGTAACCAGATTCTGGCTGCGATGGCGCTCATCCTTGGTACTGTCATCCTGTTCAAGATGAAGAAACAGAAATATGTCTGGGTGACCATCATCCCGACCGTGTTCCTGTTTATCACCTCGATGACTGCTGGCTGGCAGAAGATTTTCCACGAAAATCCGAAGATCGGCTTCCTGGCACAGGCAGAGCGTTTCAATACCGCCATTGCCAATAATGAAATTCTGGCACCAGCCAAAAGTATTGCGGAAATGCAGACTGTGGCAATGTCGAACCAGATTAATGCGGCATTGTGTGGCTTCTTTATGATTGTGGCGTTTGTGATGCTGTTTGCTGCGATTGGGGTGATTCGCCGTGCTTTGGCCAATCCGGAACCAACCGTGCATGAAGCAGAAGCAATTTACCGCGATCCTGAAGATATTCAGCCGGCCAAAGGCCATTAAGGAGCGAGAAGATGAATCTGAAATTTGCTCGAGCGGGTAAAACGGTGATTTATAAAATCATCAAAATGACCGTGATGTCGCAGAAGGATTTAATCCTGAATCCTAAAAACTGGTCGCGGATTGCCACATTGTGGCAGCGTTTGCAGCAAAGTTTCCGGCTGATGGTGGGGGTGCCTGATTATCAGACCTATCTGGAGCACATGCGGCAGCATCATCCGGATCTGGAAGCGATGGATGCCAAAACCTTTTACCGGCACTGTGTCGATTCACGTTATCCATCTTCTGGAAACCTGAAGAAGTGTCCGTGTTAAAAGTCTAGAAATCGTCTGATTTCTTTAGAAAAAAAACAAAACGGTGTATGTTAGGACATACACCGTTTTTATTTGGGGAATGAAGGTGATTTGGGGCATGAAACAGGATAAGAAATCGGAACCAGTACACGATCAGGCGAAGCTCCAGAGCGAGCTGCAGCGCTATGCACCCAGAATCCAGCAGTTCCTTGAACAGGTCAACCAGATTGTTCTCGATAAACAGCAGCAAACCAAACTGGCACTGGTCTGTTTACTGGCTGGCGGCCATGTGCTGTTTGAAGATTTACCCGGCCTGGGCAAAACCACCTTATCCAGCAGTCTGGCGCATTTGGCCGGACTAAAATTTCAGCGGATTCAGTTTACCAATGACATGTTGGCCAGTGATGTAATTGGGGTGAACATGTTTAATCAGAAAGAACATCAGTTTGAGTTTAAGCAGGGCCCGATTTTTACCCAGATTTTATTGGCCGATGAAATTAACCGCTGTAGCCCGAAAACCCAGAGTGCCTTGTTAGAGGCGATGGAAGAGGGCAACGTCACGGTCGATGGCGTACGTTATGAATTGCCGCAACCATTTTGGGTCATTGCTACCCAGAATCCGCTATTTCAGAGCGGAACCTATGCATTGCCGGAATCGCAGCTGGATCGCTTTTTAATGCGTTTATCACTGGGCTATCCATCGCGTTATGCGGAAAAACTGTTGCTACAGCAATCTTCCCGGCAGAGCCTGATTGCCAGTTTGCAACATGTATTTAACGAAGATGAAATTCTGGAATTGCAGCAGCAGGTGCATCGGCTCTATGTCAGTGACGCCGTACAGGATTATATTCTGGATCTGGCCGAAGCCAGCCGTAAAAACCGGCATGGACTATCGACGCGCGGAGTACTGGCCCTGAAAAAAGCCGCCCAGGCACATGCGTTAATTGAACAGCGCAGTTTTGTCACTCCGGATGATGTACAAGCGGTTTTTGTGGCGGTGGTGGCACATCGTATTGGTTTAAGTGAGGGTGAAACCCAGCAGCTGCTGCAACAGGTGCAGGTCAGCTAAGTATGCTCGGGCAGAATTTTTGGCAGCACTGGCTGGAAAAGCGTTTTCAATTTCAGCAGAAAAAACGCCTCACGCAAAAAGATGTGCTGGTATTTATTTATCAGCAGGGTTATTTATATCTGGTGCTTATCCTGATTACCTTTGTGGCCGGTATTAACTATGCCAATAACCTGATTCTGGGCTTCTGCTTTTTAATTAGCGCGATTTTATGTATCAGTTTTTATTTGACCTTTAAGCAGCTGCATGGCTTGCAGCTTGAGGTGGTGGCACAGCAGGTCGGGCAGGCCGGGGAAAATGTCCAGCTGCACCTGTTTTTTCAGCAGGATACGCCACAGCTGCGTTATCTGTGGATTCAGGTTGATCAGCAATTACATAAACTGGCGCTGAGTGAAGCCAAACAGCAGTATAGCTTAGCTTTTTATACTGCCCAGCGCGGCAAGTTTCATTATCCGGCCATCCAGTTATATTCGGTTTATCCCTTTGGTCTGGTACGTGCCTGGACCTATCTGTATTTCAATGACTTTGCCTGGATTGCACCGAAAGCGGCGCAGCACACCACTGAAAATAAACACAACCGGCACAATGAAGAACCTGATTTAGATGAATTCCGGGAGCTGCGCAGTTATCAGCTCGGAGATTCCTTGCAGGCAGTGTCCTGGAAACAGGTGGCGCGTGGCCAGGGCTTATACGTCAAGGTCTTTGAGCAATATCAGAATCAGCAGCAGCTTGAAATTGACTATGCGCAGATGCCCAGCACATCGCATGAAGAAAAACTCAGCCTAATGATGGGCCTAGTCGAGCAGTGTGAACAGCAGCAATGTGCCTATGCCCTGTATTTGCCGCAGGTAGAATTACCGGCCGCCTGTGGCGAGCAGCAATTGCTGCTCGCCAAACAACTGTTGGCGCAGGCATAAAGATGAATTCCAGTATCCGTATTTCGATTCTCTCAAGCCTGGGCCTGCTGTTACTGGCACAGCTGATCTATCTGCCTGTGCTGCTCAGTATAATTTTTATCATCATCCTGATTAGTCTGTATTTCAGTCTGCAGCCCGGGCGTCAGCCGATTGCCAAATACTGGACCTTTAGCCTGATTGCGCTGGCGCTGCTGAGTATTTATTTACAGTACCGCGCCTTTATTGGGGTAGAGGCCGGCGTGGCGGTGTTATCAACCTTTTTATTTGCCAAGGCCCTCGAAACCCGAACCCGGCGCGATGTGATTATCCTGTTCAATTTCGCGCTATTTGTCAGTGCCAGTTCCTTCCTGTTTAGCCATTCAATCTGGATGGCCTTTATGGTCATTTTAAGCCTGCTCAGTTGTCTGATCGGGCTGTATCGCCTGCAAACCAGCGAATTTGAATATCAGGCTTCGGCTGTACAGGCCTTAAAACGCGATGCCCGCCATGTGGGGCGTTTTGTGCTGTATGCACTGCCATTTTTTGTCTTGCTGTTTATGTTTTTCCCGCGGCTACCGCCACTGTGGCATATTCCGATTCCGGAAAATAAAGGTATTACCGGAATTAGTGACAGCATGTCGCCGGGCGATATTGCCGAGCTGTCACAATCTAGCGCGCTGGCCTTTCGGATTATTGGCGATGTGCAGCAACTGCCACCACGGCATGAGCTGTATTGGCGGGCGATGGTGCTGGATGAATATGATGGCCAGCGCTGGCGTAGCAGCTTTGTCAACCAGCAGCCGTTAATGCGTAGCGATGTATTGCAGCCGGCGCATGTGCGTAGTTTTGATTATCAATATCTGGCGGCTGACCCAGGTGTGCGCTGGGTGATGGGGCTAGAGAAATCGGTTCCGTTGGAGCGCCGTTATTATAGCCAGCAGGATTGGGGCATTGTACCGCGGCGTTTAACCCAGCGGATCGAGCCGATTCCGTTGCGCTGGATTGGCGATATCCAGACCCAGACCGTGAGTAATGCTCACTTGAATTTACGCATCAATACTCAATTTCCGGTACAGCAGGACTTGCAGGCACAGCAACTGGCCCAGCGTTTATTTTTGCACAGCGGACAAGATCCCGAGCGTTATGTGCAGCAGGTGCTGCGCTGGTATCGGGAAAATGGCTTTGTATATACCTTAACCCCGGGGCGATTAGGGCAACATCGTGTTGATGAGTTCCTGTTTCAGTCACGTCAGGGTTTTTGTGAACACTATGCTTCCAGTTTTGTGATGCTGATGCGTTATGTCGGAATTCCGGCGCGGGTGGTCACCGGTTATCAGGGCGGAGAGCTGGCCCCGGATGGTAAAAGCTGGGAAGTACGCCAGTTAGATGCGCATGCCTGGACCGAAGTGCTGTTAAACGGCAAATGGCAGCGTTTTGACCCGACAGCAATGATTAGCCCGCAGCGGGTTGAGCAGGGCATGCAAAATCTGATTGCGGAAGATCAGGCGGTATTGGGCGAGCGCGGCAGTGGCTGGACTTATCGGCATTATCATTTAATGAATAAACTGCGTATCTGGAGCGACTATGCCAGCTATCAATGGCAAAGCAAGGTGGTGGGCTATAATGCCGAGTCGCAGCGGGGCTGGCTAGCCAAACTGGGACTGCATTCCAGCTATGCCAATATCCTGATGCTGATACTGACCATTTTAGGTCTGCTGGGGCTATATATGGCCTGGTTGTATTATCAGCATCTTCGCCGGCAGCCAAAACTTGCCCAGCTGTTGCAGACGTTTTCGAAGCCGTTACCGCCTGAATTACAGAAAAAGCCTGCTGAAACGTTTAACATGTGGATGTCTCGTTTGGCGGCTCAGGCTGAGTCACAGCAGCATCATGTGTTTAAGCAGACCGTGCAGTTATATGAGCAGATGCAGTATGCATCTGAGCAGGTTTCTGAGGCAGATTTGAAAAAATTCAAAGCATTGCTGAATTCTTGTGCATCTGCATTGAAAAATCATAGAAAAGGCTTGTCATAAAATTTAAAAGTGAATATGATGCGTCACATATAGGCGTATAGCTCAGTTGGTTAGAGCGCTACGTTGACATCGTAGAGGTCTCCAGTTCGAGTCTGGATATGCCTACCAAATTTTAAAGGCTTATCAGTGAAATACTGATAAGCCTTTTTTTATCTCTGTAATTTCTCCATCCACCAATTTATCAGTAACAGCTCTATATGAGTCAAAGCTGCCCCTCATCAAGACTTACAAGAAGCTTTCTCCCTCTTTTGCAAAAAGACACAGCAGGTCCAGTAAAATTTGCTAGGCTAATATTTTTTATACAAGAATACTGCCCATGAAAAATATTGTTCTTTTTGCTGCGCTTGCAGCCTCGCTTATGGCCTGTAGCACCGTACAGCACCCCCCAGCACAGGTAGGACTTGCCAATCCGGCCAGTCAGTATTGTATTGAACAGGGTGGCCGGCTGGAAATTAAAGACGAACACAGTGGTCAGGTGGGCTATTGCCATTTACCGGATGGCAGCATCGTTGAAGAATGGGCGCTGTTCCGTCAGCAGCCAGGCCAGTGTGTGGCAGAAGAAGCCAAAAAGCTGATCGGTCAATCAGGCAGTTTGCCACAGAGCGAAATCAAGCAGCGGACTCAGGCCAAAATTGTTCGCAGCGTCCATCCTGGCCAGCCGGTCACCATGGATTATCGCGCTGACCGAGTCACAGTAACCATTGATCCGAACAGTAATAAAATTGTGCAAGCATCCTGCGGTTAAGGCTAAACAGTCCGCCCAGTGCGGACTTTTTTTATGGGTGTCAGGAAATTGAAATTTCAATAGGTAAGGGTAGGAGTGAGTTAAAGGCCAATTGAATGCTTGAATTGTTAAAATTTGATTAATACACAAACTGAAAGTTGTGACATGGTTCACATATTGTTTATTTTTCTGTTAGTATAAATTAAATTTGTTTAATAATAGTAAAGAACATGAGGCAAATCCTGATCGTGACCTTTATTGTCATGGTTGTCCTGTTAATGGTCTGGGTGTTTCAGCAGGAACAACACCGCAGACAACAAGAAATGCAGAATATTGTGCAGGAGGCACGCGACTCTCTGCATCTGATTGAACAAGATCGGGCTTCACATCGTTTATCGCTGGATGATCACATGCGACAGATCGAACCCTCTATTGAGCGGGCTGGAAGTTTAGGCCAAAAATTCTAATTCAGCATGAAATGCTCTGAATGAAAATTAAAGATAAATTTTAGAAACAATGAAAAATCAGTGTGATATAATTTACCCATTAGACAATTAAATTAGCGTGTTTATTTTTTAAATAGTTGATTTAATTATGGTAAGTAAAGCTGCATAAAGTTATGCGGCTTTTTTGTTTAGAATTTATCTGATTTGAGCTGTTAAGGGCTCAAAGCATAATGGCTAAATAGACTTATCCTGTGCGTGTAACTTTTGGCATATCCGTTGCTTGGCAATGCTAGGGGTAGGGATGAATTTTCTCCGTACTTTCGCATCACTGTTGGGTATTTAAGTTTATTTACAAGGGCGAGGTCATGACGACTCCTAATCCATCTTCAGAAAATGTGCTTGAGCGCTTATTTAAGTTAAGCGAAAACAAGACCAGTTTTCGTACTGAGGTTCTTGCCGGTGTAACCACATTCTTAACTATGTGTTACATCATTATTGTCAATCCAATGATTTTATCCGAAACCGGGATGGATCACGGGGCTGTCTTTGTTGCAACCTGTCTGGCAGCCGCAATTGGCTGTCTGGTGATGGGACTGATTGCCAACTATCCGATTGCGCTGGCACCGGGTATGGGCCTGAATGCCTATTTCACCTATTCGGTTTGTCTGGGCATGGGTGTGCCTTGGCAAACTGCGCTGGCTGCGGTGTTTGTATCCGGTCTGGTGTTTATTGCCATCAGCATGTTCAAAATTCGTGAAGCCATTGTCAATGCCATTCCAATGTCCCTGAAACTGGCCATTGGCGGCGGGATTGGTTTATTCCTGGCCTTAATTGCACTAAAAAACGCAGGCATTATTGTCGATAACCCGGCGACTTTGGTGGGTCTGGGTGACTTGAAACAGCCTTCAGTGCTGTTGGCCTTATTTGGCTTCCTGATGATTGTGGTGATGCACCAATTCAAGGTGCGTGGTGCAATTATCATCAGTATTCTGGTATTAACGGCTATTTCTACGGCTTTGGGCTTAAGCGAATTTAAAGGTGTGGTCGGTGAAATCCCGTCTATCGCGCCAACGTTCATGCAAATGGACTTTGAAGGTCTGTTTACTGCCAGCCTGATCGGGGTGATTTTCGTCTTCTTCCTGGTCGATCTGTTTGACTCCACCGGTACCCTGGTCGGTGTTTCACATCGTGCGGGCCTGCTCAAAGATGGTAAATTACCACGTTTGAAAAAAGCCTTATTTGCCGACTCATCTGCCATTGTAGCGGGTGCAGCACTGGGTACCTCTTCAACCACACCGTATATTGAATCGTCTGCCGGTGTTGCTGCGGGCGGGCGTACCGGTCTGACTGCGGTAGTGGTGGCGGTGCTGTTTGTACTGTGTTTATTCCTCGCGCCACTGGCCCAATCGGTACCGGGCTTTGCTACTGCACCTGCCTTGTTATTTGTGGGTGTGCTGATGATTCAGGGCATTGTACATATTGATTGGGAAGATATTACCGAAGCGGTTCCAGCCTTCCTGACCATCGTATTTATGCCATTTACCTACTCAATTGCGGACGGTATTGCCATGGGCTTTATCAGCTATGCGCTGATCAAGTTGTTGACCGGTAAAGCTTCATCTGTGCCGTATATGGTGTGGATTATTGCAGTATTGTGGGCATTAAAATTCGCGTTATTTGGCGGTTAATCCCCAGCAACCATTTTGAGGGTGTAAACTCGGTTTGCACCCTTTTTTATTTTCATGAGGATGAGAGATGAATCAACTTGAGCTGATTCGCGCCTTACCCAAGGCAGAGTTGCATGTCCATATTGAAGGGACGTTTGAGCCGGAACTGATGTTTGCCATCGCGCAGCGTAACAACATTGCCATTCCATATCAGTCAGTCGAGGAAGTCAAAGAGGCCTATAACTTTCATAACCTGCAGTCGTTTTTAGACATCTATTATGCCGGTGCCAATGTACTGGTACATGAGCAGGACTTTTATGATCTGGCCTGGGCCTATTTTGAAAAGTGTGCAGAAGATCAGGTGGTACATACCGAAATGTTCTTCGATCCGCAAACTCATACTGACCGCGGGATTGCCTTTACGACAGTAATTAACGGTTTGCAACGTGCCTGTGATGATGCACAAAGCAAACTGGGCATCAGTTCCCGTTTAATCATGTGTTTCTTGCGTCATCTTAGCGAAGAAGCAGCATTTGTAACGCTGGAACAGGCACTGCCGTATAAAGAACAGATTATTGCAGTCGGTCTGGATTCCAGCGAAGTGGGGCATCCGCCTGCTAAATTTGCCCGCGTTTTTGCCAAAGCCCGTGAATACGGTTTCTTGGTGGTGGCGCATGCCGGTGAAGAAGGTCCACCAGAATATATCTGGGAAGCACTGGACTTGCTGAAAGTGAATCGTATTGACCACGGCGTGCGTTCTGAAGAAGATCCGGCACTGATGCAGCGTCTGATTCAGGATGAAATGCCGCTTACGGTGTGCCCGCTCAGTAATTTAAAACTGTGCGTGGTGCAGGATATGCGGCAGCACAATATCCGCCGTTTGTTACAGCAGGGCGTGAAGGTGACGGTTAACTCGGATGATCCGTCTTATTTCGGCGGCTATATGAATGACAACTTTATTGCCATTACCGAAGCGTTAGATTTAAATGCAGATGAGTTAAAGCAACTGGCGATTAACTCCTTTGAAGCCTCGTTCCTGCCAGCAGCGCAGAAACAGGCTTGGATTGAAAAAATCCAGGCTCTATAAGCGCATCTAGCTTCATAAAATGATGAAAAAAATAGGCCTACTTCATGTAGGCCTGTTACTTTCTTGTTATAAAAAAGTAAGTTAAAGCAATATTAAGCTGAGAATCTTATAGGATTCTACACAGATAAAGCCAATATAAGTACAGATGCCAAAATTTATAATTTTTACAGATTTAGATGGGACTTTATTAAATCATGATAATTACAGCTATGGGAAGAACATAGAGCTGATCCAGCGTTTAATTCCGGATTCTCCGGTTATTTTATGTAGCAGTAAAACCGCAGCGGAAATCCGCCATTTGCAGCAACAGCTCGGTTTAAGCGGCATGCCTTTTGTGGCTGAAAATGGGGCATATATCTATTTTAATGCGCAGCATGACTATCAAAGTCCCTTATCCAGTACCGACATTGCGGTGCAACTACAGCAGTTAAAAGCAGACTATGGCTTAAATTTTCAATGCTTTAGTGACTGTGATGCTGCGCAGATTGCAGCGCTGACCGGTTTGGTGCTGGACGATGCAGCCCGAGCTTTAGAGCGTCCGTATAGCGAAGTCATTATCTGGAATCCGGACAGCCGAACCGAAGACGAAGCGATATTGTCGCAACATCTGGCCAGTAATTTGCATATGGTTCATGGTGGACGCTTTAGCCATATTTTAAGCCGTGACTGTGATAAATCGCTGGCGGTGAACTGGCTGAAACAGTTTTATCCGACGCAAATGGTGTGTATTGGGCTGGGGGATAGTGAAAATGATCTCGATATGCTGAAAGCCTGTCAGCATGCTGTGGTGGTCAAACGGCCGTATAAAGCAGCATTGGCATTAGAACACGATTCTGTGTACTTCACCCGGCAGCAGGCACCAGCGGGTTGGGCAGAAGGATTACAGTACTTTTTACAACAATAAACTGGAGAGGATGATGGTCGATTTTGCACAAGAAGGCATGATTACAACAATACATGATTTAAAACAGCGCCATCTACATGAATATGAACAGGAACTTCGCGAATTTACCAAGTCCAAACCGGTCACCTTAATTTTACCTTCCTTATATTCCGAGCTTGAACATCCGGCCTTAACCCAGATTGTCGAAGAGTTGAAAGGCGCCGATTATATCCAGCAGATTATTATCGGTCTGGATCAGGCCAATGCGGAGCAGTTTGCCCATGCGCGGGAATTTTTCTCGGTGTTGCCGCAAAACCATGTAATTTTATGGAATGATGGACCGCGTTTGCAGCAGCTGCATCAGCAGTTAAATCAGTTAAATGTCGCGCCTTTGCAGCGCGGTAAGGGCCGTAATGTCTGGTATTGTGCCGGTTATGCTATGGCTGAAGGCAAGAGCCAGGTGGTGGCGATGCATGATTGCGATATTCGTACCTATAAACGCGACATGCTGGCCCGGCTGATTTATCCGATGGTACATCCACAATTCAGCTTCCAGTTTTCCAAAGGTTATTATGCGCGGGTGGCCAACCGGAAAATGAATGGTCGGGTGTCACGTCTGCTGGTGTCACCTTTATTGCAGGCCCTGAAAAAAGTCTTCGGACCGCTGGATTATCTGCTTTATCTTTCAGCCTTTCGTTATCCCTTGTCTGGAGAGATGGCAATTCATGTCGAAGCACTGCGTGACCTGAAGGTGTCGGGCGATTGGGGCCTGGAAATTGGCGTGCTCTCGGAAATTTACCGCAACTATTCCACCAAGCGCATCTGTCAGGTCGATATTGCTGATGATTATGAACATAAACATCAGGAAGTCACCACCGCCAATGGGGATGGTGGCCTAAAACGGATGAGCCGGGATATCGCACTGGCATTTTTCCGTAAGCTGGCGGCGCTGGGGGTGCAGGTCAGTCTGGACAATATTCGGATTATCCGCGCGGCCTATTATCGTAATGCGCTGGATCTGATTGATCACTATTATTATGATGCCACCACCAATGGCCTGAACTATGACCGGCACAGCGAAGAAAATGTGGTGGAATTATTTGCTCAGAGTATTGTCGAGGCAGGGGAGCAGTTTATGAATTATCCGAACCAGCAGTCTTTTATTCCAAGCTGGAACCGGGTGCAATCGGCCTGTCCAACGGTATTTGCGGATATGAAGCAGGCAGTTGCCCTGGATAATGCTTAAATTTGCCATTTATTTGTGCATTGCGGTCAAAAAGATAAACCGAATCCGCGCTAAAGCCCTTAAAATAGGCCGGTAAAATGACGCAAAACTGAAGGAAAATACATGAAAAAGTTGGCTTATGTTTTAGCACCGCTGGCATTACTGTTAAGCGCATGTGCATCTACAGGCACCACTCAGCCTACAGCGGCAACAACGACCCAGCAATTGGGCGGCGCAGCACTGAAAATTGCGATTAATGCCAAATGTGTCACCGAGCTAAACAACATTCCGGCATGGCAAACGGCCACCAAAGTCATGACCAGCACCCAAAAGCAAAATATCCAGACTGAAATCTGTGGTTGTGTCAGCGAAAAAGCACCACAAAATGTGACTGCGGTAGACTTGGCGACAGCAGCGATTGACCCGGCAGCGCGTGCCACCATTGTGAGCAATGTTGTATCAAAAACCATTCATGCTTGTGTGCAAGAAGCAGTACAATAAGCGCAAGATGAAAGAAATAGGCTGACAGGTTCAGCCTATTTTATTGAAGGTAATAATGTCGATGAAAATTGCTGGTGTAGATGAAGCAGGGCGCGGGCCTCTGGTGGGAACTGTGGTGGCTGCGGCGGTCATTCTGGATCCGAATAATCCGATTGCGGGCTTGAATGATTCCAAGAAACTGAGTGAAAAGAAACGTGAAAAGTTATTCATTGAGATTCAGGAAAAAGCCCTTGCTTGGGCCATTGCTGAAGCCAGTCCGGCTGAAATTGACGAGCTGAATATTTTACAGGCCTCATTGCTGGCTATGCGCCGTGCGGTTGAAGCCTTGCAGGTCCAGCCCGATCAGGTCCTGGTCGATGGCAATAAAATTCCACAAGGACTAATCATGCCATGTGAAGCGGTGGTGGGTGGGGATGCCTTGCACGCCGAAATTTCCGCAGCCAGTATTCTGGCCAAAGTCACCCGTGACCGGCAGATGCTGGAACTGGACCAGAAGTTTCCACAGTTTGGTTTTGCCAAACATAAGGGCTATCCGACCAAAGCGCATTTTGAAGCAATAGCTTTGCATGGCGTGACTACAGAGCATCGCCGTAGTTTCGGACCAGTACGTAAAGCGCTGGCTTTGCTGGAACAGCAATAATTTTGAAGCGCTAAAAAAACTTAAAGCGGCCGTAGAGCCGCTTTATAACAAGATAACTTTAAGTCTTAACGGTTAAAGTTATTTTGTGGGTAATTATCATCTTCATAAGAAGGCTGATAATCCTGATCGAGATGTTGCAAATGCTCATGCATGGCACGTTCATGTTGAATACGTTGATAAATTTCTTCACGATGAACAGACACTTCTTTTGGCGCATTCACACCAATACGCACCTGGTTGCCTTTGACACCAAGTACAGTAACACTGACTTGATCCCCAATCATTAATGTTTCTCCGACACGTCGGGTCAGAATCAGCATGTTTATCTCCTTGCAAAATGCTAAACCTGCATTGATTTGAAAGTTTTGAAAAGCACAAAATATTTCAAGCGAAATTTTATCAGAACTCTCCCTGACAAAACCTTGTCGGATACAATTCTGTTAAGATTTCTAATTCTCATTATTTCAATATAACAGAGCCACTATAAAAAATACTATAGTGGCTCTGATTTTTTGTAGTTTTTCGCTATATTGTCTGACAATTCCAATAATTGCTGACTACAGATTAAGCACGCGCGCTTGATTCACCTGACTCGCGGTCTAAACCGAACGCCGTGTGCAGTGAACGAACTGCAAGCTCTAAATAGTTTTCTTCAATAATCACTGAAATTTTGATTTCAGAGGTCGAGATCATCAGAATGTTGATGCCTTCGTCTGCAAGCGCGGTGAACATTTTGCTCGCTACGCCAGCATGTGAACGCATACCCACGCCAACAATTGACACTTTCACGATGTCGTCACGGGTTGCAACTTCGCGCGCACCAATTTCCTGTGCAGTCGCTTCAAGAATTGCTTTGGCTTTGGCCAGTTCACCACGGTTTACGGTAAAGGTGAAATCAGTGGTGCCATCTTCTTCAACGTTCTGGATAATCATATCCACTTCAATGTTGGCAGCGCCAATTGGGGCCAAGATTTTAGAGGCAATACCTGGCTCATCTGGCACACCGAGAATAGTCAGTTTAGCTTCGTCACGGTTAAACGCGATACCTGAGATAATTGGCTGTTCCATGTTGTCTTCCAATTCAGTAGTAATAAGAGTTCCGACGTTGTTTTTAAACTCTTCGTCAAATGCACCATCGTTGTCGTTATCGAAGCTAGATAGTACGCGTAAAGGCACCTGATATTTACCAGCAAATTCTACAGAACGGATTTGCAGGACTTTTGAGCCTAAAGATGCCATTTCCAGCATTTCTTCAAAGGAAATACGATCCACTTTTTTTGCTTTTGGCGCAACACGCGGGTCAGTGGTGTATACACCATCAACATCGGTGTAGATCTGGCATTCATCTGCTTTTAATGCTGCGGCTAACGCAACACCGGTTGTATCTGAACCACCGCGGCCTAAAGTTGTGGTATTGCCTTGCTCGTCTACACCCTGGAAGCCTGCAACCACAATCACACGACCGGCATTTAAATGACCGGTCATGACATCGGTGTCAATCGCTTCAATACGGGCTTTGGTGAACGCGCTGTCAGTTTTAATTCCGACTTGGCGACCGGTTAGAGATTTAGCTTCTACGCCAATAGAATTGAGCGCCATAGCTAACATGGAAATCGTTACCTGCTCACCCGTAGATACCATCTGGTCAAGTTCACGTGGGTCAGGGGTGTCGGTAATGGCTTTCGCGAGAGCGAGCAGGCGATTGGTTTCGCCACTCATTGCTGATACAACAACGACCACCTTGTGGCCATGGTCATGCCAGCGCTTTACGCGACGAGCAACATTTAAAATGCGCTCGGGCGTACCCATAGAAGTACCGCCATATTTTTGAACGATTAATGCCATAGTTGTTCCATATAAGCCATGACCCTGATTGCCGCCAGGGTCAGTTACACAAAAGTGAAGTTATTTTGCTTCCAGCCAGGCAGTTAACTCTGCCATCACGGTTGCAAACTTCTCGTTTAGTGGCGCGCCACCTTGTGCTAAGTCAGGTTTACCACCACCTTTACCACCAAGCTCAGAGGCCAAGTGTTTGATGATGTCACCTGCTTTAATAGACGCAGTGAAGTCTTTTGCAACGGATGCAATCAGGCTCACTTTGTCACCCTCTACACCGGCAAGTACAATCACTGCGTTGTCTAATTTTGATTTCACACCGTCATGCAGGTTGCGCAGTGCTTTGGCATCCATACCCTGAACAGTGGTAATAAGTGTTGCACGGCCAGCAATGGTCTGAACTTGGCTTAAAAGTTCACTCGCTTGCAGACTGGCCAGTTTCTGATTCAGCTGTTCAATCTGTTTTTGCAGGCTAGATGCTGTTTCAACAATTGCTTCAACTTTCTCAATGGTTTGCTCTTTCTGTGCTTTTAACAGCGCATTAATGGTGTTGATGTCACGATCAGCTTTTTGCGCAGCTTCAATCGCTTTGGTGCCTGTCACCGCTTCAATACGACGCACGCCTGCAGCCACACCACCTTCAGAGGTTATTTTGAACAGACCGATGTCACCGGTGCGTTTCACGTGAATACCGCCACACAGTTCAATCGAGAAGTTTTTCTCTTCAATTACTGAACCCATAGACAGTACGCGAACTTCATCACCGTATTTTTCACCGAACAGCATCATCGCGCCTTTGGCTTTGGCCGATTCGATATCGAGTAACTCAGTTGTTACTGGTGTGTTGGCAATCACTTCAGCATTCACCAGACGTTCAATTTCTTGCAGCTGTTCAAATGAAACCGGCTGATCGTTGGCAAAGTCGAAACGTAATACGTCTGATGCAACCAGTGAACCTTTTTGCTGTACGTGTGAGCCCAGAATTTGACGCAGCGCAGCGTGCAGCAGGTGAGTGGCAGAGTGGTTACGCGCAGTCGCAGCACGAATGTCCGCTTTGACAATTGCTTCCACGTTTTGTGCTGCTTTCAGGCTACCCATGGTTACAATACCCTGGTGTACAAAAGCGCCGCCCGATTTTTTGGTGTCTTGCACTTCAAAAATACCGGTGTCGTTTTTGAAAATACCGGTATCACCGATCTGACCACCGCTTTCTGCATAGAATGGCGTCTGGTTCAGGACGATCAGTGCTTCATCACCTTCAGCGACTTCGTCAACCTGTTCGCCATCTTTATAGATGGCAATGATTTGACCTTGACCTGCAGTGGCATCGTAACCATCAAACTGGGTTTCACCATCCACTTTGACTACGCTGTTATAGTCGATGGCAAATTTACCGGCATCACGTGCACGTTGACGCTGTGCTGCCATTTCAACTTCAAAGCCAGCTTCATCAATGGTTAGGTCGCGTTCACGGGCAATATCTGCGGTTAGGTCGGTCGGGAAACCGTAAGTGTCATACAGTTTAAATACCACTTCGCCTGGAATCACAGAACCTTTTAAGTTCGCCAGTTCACCTTCAAGCAGTTTTAGACCTTGCTCAAGTGTTTTGGCAAACTGTTCTTCTTCTTTCAGTAATTGCGCTTCAATACGTGCTTTTTGAGCTTCCAGTTCGGGATACGCCGCACCCATTACTTCAATCAGCGGTTGCAGCATTTTGTGGAAGAATGAACCGGTTGCACCGAGTTTGTTACCGTGACGTACAGCACGGCGGATAATACGGCGCAGTACATAACCACGTCCTTCGTTAGACGGATTGACACCATCTGCAATCAGGAAGCAGCAAGAACGGGCATGGTCAGCCACCACTTTAAGTGAAGCTGGATATTGTACCGGTGTGCCTTTTTCTTTGGCTTCAGCTTCTAGTGCAGAGGTATCTAGACCAATAATTTCAGCTGCCGCTTTTAAAAGATGCTGGAACAGGTCAATTTCGTAGTTGGAGTTGACGTGCTGTAATACGGCAGAAATACGCTCCAAGCCCATACCGGTATCGACCGAAGGTGCTGGAAGTGGGTGCAGTACGCCATCCGCTGTGCGGTTGAACTGCATGAAAACGTTGTTCCAGATTTCAATGAAACGGTCGCCATCTTCTTCAGGTGTGCCTGGTAGGCCACCCCAGATATGATCGCCATGGTCAAAGAAAATTTCAGAACATGGGCCACATGGACCGGTATCACCCATAGCCCAGAAGTTATCAGATGCGTATTTCTCGCCTTTGTTGTCGCCAATACGGATAATACGTTCTGGCGCTAAACCGATTTCCTTGTTCCAGATGTCGAATGCTTCGTCATCGGTGTGGTAAACCGTGGCATACAGTTTGTCTTTTGGCAGGGCTAACCATTCATCACCGGTCAGGAATTCCCAAGCAAACTTGATCGCATCACGCTTGAAGTAATCACCAAAAGAGAAGTTACCTAACATTTCAAAGAAGGTGTGGTGACGCGCGGTATAGCCGACGTTGTCTAGGTCGTTGTGTTTACCACCGGCACGTACACATTTTTGTGAAGATACGGCACGGACATAATCGCGCTTTTCCAGACCTAAGAAACAATCTTTAAACTGGTTCATACCAGCATTGGTGAACAGCAACGTTGGGTCGTTGGCGGGAACCAGAGAACTCGACGCGACACGTGTATGCCCTTGCGATTCAAAGTAACGCAAAAATGCTTCACGAATTTCAGCTGATGTCATAAAACGAGTACTCACAACCAAGTCACTCCATAATTCTCGATTTGGCTAAAAGCATAACAGTCTGACAAGATTTTCTCTGCTGTTATACGGGCTTAAAATTTAAAAACGCCAAATTATAACGGAAAAAGCCACACTCACCAATGATTTTAAAGTGTTTTGATGACAAATCTGCGGCGAAAACCCAAACCTCAAAGTCATCTAATCTGCTGTGAAATCACAAGCTGTTGTCATTGCTGCGGTTTAGCCAGTTACCGTGCATCCTGCTTCTTTTTATCAAGCAGAAAATAGTGCTGCTAACTGCTTAAATATTGGACAGGTTTAAATTAATTGCTGAGTTTGGCAGGAATTATTCGCCGTGTCTGGCGGAAATCCTTTAAAATAAGCACAGACAAGATTGATGTGCAGTTTGAAGGAATACGGATGCAACGAGTGGCGATTAATGGCTTTGGGCGAATTGGGCGAAATGTACTGCGTGCCTGGTTTGAAAATCCTAAAGAATTTCATTTTGATATTGTCGCGATTAATGACGTTGCCGATGTTGCCACGCTACTACATCTGTTTAAATACGATTCAACCCATGGCCGTTTTCCGGGGCAGGTAGAAATCCAGCTGGAACAGGAACAGATTTATCTGTGCATACAATCGGGTGAGGCCAAGTTGAAAGTTCATGTGCTGAGCCAGCCACAGCCGGCACAGTTGCCATGGCAGCAGTTAAATATTGATGTGGTGCTGGAATGTACCGGCCTGTTCCGTTCGCGTGAAGCCGCAACCCAGCATATTCATGCCGGTGCCAAACGGGTGATTATTGGCGCAGCACCGTTTGACACGGTTGATGCCGCCATTGTTTACGGGGTCAATCATCATGAGGTCAAAGCCTCAGACCAGATTATTTCCAGTGTTTCCTGTACCACTCAGGCCTTGGTGCCGTTGGTTAAAATTGTGGATGATGCTTTTGGTATTGAAACCGCGCTGATGACTGAAATTCATGCTGTCACGGCTGATCAGTCGGTGCTGGATCATGCGCACCGTGATTTACGCCGTGCACGTGCATCCGGTCAGAATATTATTCCAACCACCTCAAGTGCTTTAGGCGCCTTAAAACAGGTGATGCCCAAAATGGAAAACCGTATTGATGGCTATTCGATTCGGGTGCCCACCATTAATGTCGCCGCCATTGATGTCAGCTTTATTTCCCAGTCACCCATTACCGTGCATAAATTGAATGAAGTGCTGGTGAAAGCCGCGCAGCAGGATTATGCCGAAATTATGCAGGTCACCGATGAGCCACTGGTATCGAGTGACTTTAACCATTCGCCGTATTCTTTAATTGTCGATCTTACCCAGACCATGGTGGTCGGGCATCAGGCCAAAGTCTTTGCCTGGTATGACAATGAATGGGGCTATGCCAACCGTTTACTGGATTTATGTGAATCTTTTGCCCATCAGGCGCATTAATTTCTATCTGTCTAAATCTTTGCCTAAGCTTGGACTGTACGATGGTAGTCTAACCGGGCGAAATGCGATAACAGCCGAGTATTGACAGGTTGGAGGCGATTTTTCGCCTTTTTGCTATATTTTTCGTTAAGATAAAACAAAACAAATAAGTCGAGCACTACACATGATGTTTATTCTACTTTGGGGATTTATTTTACTGTTGGCCGTAGCGGTGATTTTTCTGATCTGGCTGCAGTTTAAAAACCAGCATGATCATTTGAATCGCCAAAGCGATAATCATCAGCTTGAAAACAAAGTCATCAGTCTGGAAGAAAATCTGAAAAAGACTTTAGAGATCATGCAGGATCTGGCCAAGAAAATGCACGTGCAGCAGGAAGCGCTGGATAAATCGGCGCAGCGCATTCATCAGCTGGAAACCCAGAATGTTGAGCTGGTCAATTTAATTACCCAAGTGCTGGATCCGAATAAAGTCAAATAAGTCTTTTTTAAGCATATCAACGCAGGGCAGAGGGAAGATGATTTCCATCTGCGCTGAAAAAAAGATGATAAGTTTGGGATGTGTCCAGCTCCTTTATCTTCTTCAGCAAAAACAGCTTTTACTCTCGAAATGACAGCTCCAGCCGGGCAGGATTGCAATGGAATTGATCAGACAGAGAAAATTATCAAATTTGCGATGCACAGCCCATTTGATCGTGCTAAACTAGGAGAAATCGGGTGTGCTCCCGATTTTTTTATGCGGATTTGTTCCGCGCAGACAAGAATTTAGGTTTACAACATGCCCATTTCAGAGACATGGTTATTACCTGATGGTGTAGCTGATGTATTACCAGAACAAGCGCAAGTCATCGAAACATTGCGCCGTAATTCACTGGATTTCCTCGCATCTCGAGGTTATCAGTTGGTGTACACGCCATTTATTGAATATATCGAATCTCTCTCTTCTCTTTCAGAATCGAATCAAGATTTAGACCTGGCCACGTTCAAGGTGATTGACCAGCTGTCGGGCCGTCTGCTTGGCGTGCGTGCCGATATGACGCCACAGGTGGCACGTATTGATGCGCATGTGCATCCGGTAGATGGTGTGGCGCGTTATTGCTACGCTGGTACGGTTTTGCATACCAAGCCACAGGGCTTTAATACCACCCGTGCACCTTTGCAACTGGGTGCCGAACTATTCGGTTCCGACAGCATTGATGCCGATGTGGAAATGGTTGACCTGATGATCAGCCTGATTCAGGAAGCCGGTCTGGCCGATGGTATCCATCTGGATTTAGGTCATGTGGGTCTGTTCCGCAGTCTGGTACAAAAAGCTGGTCTGAACAAAGCCACTGAGCGTCAACTGTCCGACTTATATCAGCGTAAAGCCTTGCCAGAACTGGCGGACTTTACCCAGGATTTAGCCTTTGGTTCAGATTTCTATGCGCTCGGCCGTTTTGCCAGTGATCTGGATGCACTGGAAGCTCATTTAAGCACCGATGTGCTGGCCAATGTGGAATTCAAACATGCCTTTGATGCGGTAAAAACCACCCAGGCAGAAATTCAGGCACGCTGGCCAAATCTGCATATCGGGATTGATGTGGTAGAACTGCGTTCGTATCACTACCATACCGGTTTAATGTATGCCGTTTATGCACCAAACCGTGCAGCACCACTGGCTCAAGGCGGCCGTTATGATGGTATTGGCCAGCATTTTGGTCGTGCCCGTCCGGCAACCGGTTTCTCTTGCGACTTATATGCGCTCAGCGCCGGTCGTTTCGAAGCCAAATCGGTGGTGGTTGCACCAAAGGGCAATCAGGCAGATTTATTGGCTGCAATTCAGGCCACCCGTACCCAGGGCTTAAGTGTAATTCAGTTATTGGGTCAGGATGATTTAAGCTCTGTACCGTATGCAACTCACCAGCTGGTGAATCGTAACGGTGAGTGGACGGTCGAAAAAATTTAATCGCCAGCGCATGTGTTCATGTCACATGCGCCTGGTTTTCAATTTTAACAGCATGATGTAATGAGGCTATTATGGGCAAGAATGTTGTGGTACTTGGTACCCAATGGGGCGACGAAGGTAAAGGTAAAATCGTCGACCTGCTCACAGATCAAGCGGCTGCGGTAGTACGTTATCAAGGCGGACACAACGCAGGTCATACTCTCGTGGTTGGTGGTAAGAAAACTGTATTACACCTCATTCCATCTGGTATTTTACGTGAAAACGTACTGTGCTTAATTGGTAACGGTGTGGTGCTTTCACCTGAAGCGCTGATCAAGGAAATGACCATTCTTGAACAGGAAGGCGTGCCAGTTAAAGAACGTTTACGTATTTCTCCAAACTGTCCATTAATTCTTCCGAACCACATTGCGCTGGATCAGGCACGTGAGAAAAAACGTGGCAATGCCAAAATTGGTACTACCGGTCGTGGTATTGGCCCTGCCTACGAAGATAAAGTGGCGCGCCGTGCAGTACGTGTGGCTGACCTGGTACGTGGCGGTGACGCATTACGTGCGCAGCTGGCTGAATTGCTGGATTACCACAACTTCCAGTTAACTCAATACTACGGTGTTGAAGAAGTTAAACTGGATGACGTGATTGCGCTGTGTGACCAATGGCGCGAAGTGATTGCACCATTAGTGGTGGATGTAACCACTGAAATTCATAATTACCGTAAAAACGGTGACAACATTATGTTTGAAGGTGCGCAAGGTTCATTGCTGGATGTTGACCACGGTACTTATCCGTATGTGACTTCTTCAAACACCACTGCGGGCGGCGTAAGCTCAGGTTCAGGTTTGGGTCCATTACATCTTGACTATGTGCTGGGTATTACCAAAGCCTACACCACACGTGTGGGTGCTGGTCCGTTCCCAACTGAGCTGGTCTACGACGCGGCAAATGATGTGGGTGATGCAATTGGTAAACACCTGGGTACAGTGGGTCACGAGTTTGGTGCATCTACTGGCCGTCAACGTCGTTGTGGCTGGTTCGATGCAGAAATCCTGCGCCGTTCAGTCGATGTAAACTCACTGTCTGGAATCTGCCTGACCAAGTTAGACGTATTGGATGGTTTAGAAGAAATTAAAATCTGTGTTGGCTATGAAAACACCGATTCAGGTTGTGTCGGTTCTTCTGACGCGCTGGCTTATGAAAACTTGAAGCCAATTTACGAAACCATGCCAGGCTGGTCTGAGTCAACTGTGGGGGCGACCAGTGTTGAACAATTGCCTGAAAATGCAATCAACTACATCAAGCGTCTTGAGCAGTTAATTGAATGTCCAATCGACATCATTTCAACCGGTCCAGACCGTGCAGAAACCATTATTCTGCGCCATCCGTTTGAAGCTTAATCGTTTAAGCTGAAATGAGAAAACCCTGTGCCTGCACAGGGTTTTTTATTTTTGGCCGAGAAAAATACTGCGCCATCTTGAGAATTCCCTGATTTTGTTTATAGTGCTAAGCACTTTCGAACAATTAGAGAATGTTATGAAATATAAGAACTTAGCCATTGGAATTGTACTGGCAGCGCATTTGACGGGCTGCGCCACTGTGGCAGAATTGGCCGGGGCAGATTCAGCGACCTTAAACTTAAACGCCAGCCAGAGCTATCAGCAAATGTTGCAGGAAGCTGAGCAGAAAAAGGTGCTAGATACCCGTTCTGCCACCTATAAGAAAGTCAATCGTGTGTTTTTAAAGATGAAGCCCTATGCTGACCAGATGAACCAGACCGGGCAGACCTTTGAGTGGCAGGTGGCCGTCATTAAATCGCCTGAAATTAATGCCTATGTGGCCCCGGGTGGCAAAGTAGTGTTCTATACCGGCATTGTTGAAAATCTGAAACTGACTGACAATGAAGTCGCGGCGATCATGGGCCATGAAATGGTACACGCACTGGAAGAACATGCCAAAAGTAAAATTGGCGCCCAGACCCTGACCAATCTGGCGGTTAGTATTGGCTCGCAATATGTGGGCCAGTCGGTGGGTGGTTATGGTGGTTTACTGCTGGATTTGGGCAGTCAGTTTGGGGTGGGGTTGCCTTATTCGCGTAATCTGGAAAGCCGCGCCGACAAAGGCGGTTTACTGTTAATGGCCAAAGCCGGTTATGATCCGAATGCAGCCATTACGCTCTGGCAGAAAATGAATGCCAACGATGCCCGTGGAAATAGCGCCATTGCCAAGTTTATGTCGACCCATCCCAGCAATAATGACCGTATTGCCGCATTACAGCAGATGATGCCGGAAGCAATGCAGTATTACCGCGCTGCGAAGTAATTCAAGACTAAAGTTGCACAGATCAGCACTGTCTATTCAGATGGTGCTTGCTAGAATAAAACACAGCAAAAACATTGGGTCAGGCAGGATGCATAAAAATATTTCAAGCACCGTTTTCTATTCGTTATTATTTGCCATGGGCGGTGCACCGACCATTGCGATGTTGCTGATTCTGTTACAAAAGCATGATCCGAATATTATGTATCAGGCCTTTATTGGTCTGAGTGTGATTTTTGCCTGTATTTTGGTGCCACTGGTACTGATCCAAAACGCCTATTTATTCTATAAACGTAAAAATCCGGCACTGGAAGAGAAAATGGAAGTGGTTTCGCAGATGTATCTGGGCCTGAATATTTTCTGTCTGGTATTCTGGATTTTCTATCAGTTTGCCTATTAAGGCCGTATTTCGCTCGTTGCTGCTGATGTAGCTACAGTTTACACAGCACTGCCATTGTTTACATAAATGATATGATTATGAAGCCATTTCAGATTTAAAGCATTGAAATGATTTCATATAATTCATGAGTATGTGTATAGCCGAATGGCGGAGATTATTATAATGAACAAAAAATTGGTATTGAGTTTTTGTGCCGCAAGTGCAATCACTTTTTCAGGCTGTACCACCGTGGCCGATATGGCCGGTGCAGATACCGCAACCCTAAATGCAACCGCGGCGCAAAGTTATAGCCAGATGGTGCAAGATGCGCGTAACAAGGGGCAGCTGGACACCAGTTCGAGTACCTATAAACGTATTAACACGGTGTTCCAGCGTTTAACACCGGTTGCCAACCAGATGAACCAGACTGGTCAGCCATTTAGCTGGCAGCTGGCAGTATTAAAATCTGACCAGATTAATGCCTTTGTCGCGCCCGGCGGTAAAGTGGTGTTCTATACTGGTATCGTCAATAAACTGAACCTGACCGATGCCGAAATTGCTGCGATTATGGGCCATGAAATGGTGCACGCTCTAGAAGAACATGCCAAGAGTAAAATTGGCGCGCAGGCACTGACCAATCTGGCTTTAAATATCGGTTTAAGCGCTGCAGGCAGTAACGTTGGCCAGTTAGGCGCTGCAGCGGCACAATTGGGTGCACAGGTGGGTGTGGGCTTGCCATATTCACGTAATCTGGAAAGCCGTGCCGATGAAGGTGGTTTAATGCTGATGGCGCGTGGTGGCTATAACCCGCAAGCGGCAATTACCTTATGGGAGAAAATGAACCGCTTAGAAGGTGGTGGTGGGGCATCGTTCCTGTCGACTCACCCATCGAACAGCCAGCGTATAGCAGCGATGCGTGAGAACTTGCCAGCTGCTCAGGCCATTTATAACCAGAACCGTCGTTAAGCTTCTGGGTTTAAAATAGATTTAAAAATGCCTCATATGATGAGGCATTTTTTTATGCATGAGGTTGATGGAATTTGATTGAAAGCCATCAAGGCGCTGGGTTAGGCTGCTGACGGTGAATCGCTTCAATACCTTGTAAAATGTCATCGGACAGATTGACTTCAAAGGCATCAATATTTTCTTTTAGCTGCTCCAGTGAAGTCGCGCCAATAATGGTACTGGTGACAAAGAACTGCTGCTTAATAAAAGCCAAAGCCAGTTGGGTTAAACTGAGGCCATGTTGCTCGGCCAGTTGCGCATATTGCTCTGTGGCCCATTCACTTTCTGGATTGCTGTAGCGGTTAAAGCGTGAATACAGGGTGACACGCGCATTGGCCGGACGGGCGCCATGCCGGAATTTCCCGGTTAAGTAACCAAAGGCCAGAGGAGAATAAGCCAGTAAGCCGACGCCTTCATATTTGGCAATTTCCGACATGCCAATTTCATAGGTGCGATTCAGCAGGTTATACGGGTTTTGTACGCTGACAAATTTGCTTAAACCGAGTTTTTCCGCCAGATGCAAAAACTTCATGGTGCCCCATGGGGTTTCATTGGAGAGGCCAATATAGCGAATCCGGCCGTTCTGGATTTCCTGCTGCAATGCGGTCAGGGTTTCTTCAAGGTCGGTGACATGCTGCTGTGCATGGGCTTCGGTATTGCCATAACCCAGTTTGCCAAAGAAGTTGGTCGGGCGCTGTGGCCAGTGCAGTTGGTATAAGTCAATATAGTCGGTTTGCAGGCGTTTCAGGTTGCCATCCAGGGCAGTGCGAATATCGGTAGCGTTGTAACGGGTTTGACCATCACGAATATGGCTGCCGCCTTGAGCCGGTCCGGCAATTTTTGAGGCCAAAAACAGCTTGTCCCGTCCACCGCGCGTCTTGAGCCAGTTGCCAATCATGACTTCGGTGGCACCTTGAGTTTCTGGTTTCGGTGGCACCGGATACATTTCGGCGGTATCCCAGAAATACAGGCCACGTTCCAGCGCATAATCCAGCTGGGCAAAGGCTTCATCCTGGGTGTTTTGTTCACCAAAGGTCATGGTGCCCAGACAGATTTCAGGCAATAAAATACCGGTATCAGCAAGGGGATTGAACTGCATAAGATGTCCTTATTCAAAATATCATCAAGCGAATAGGGACTAGGCTAAACCATCGCAGGCAGACTGTTAAATCAATATTTTAGGTTAGTTTGTAAATATTTTTCACATAGCGAACAGGCATAAAAAAGGCAAATCCGAAGATTTGCCTTAAGCATGCTGCAGTTTAAGACTTATTCATCATCAAACTGTTCATCTGCTGCATCATTTTGCTCTAAAGAGGCATCAAAAATCAGAATGGCTTTACCATCAGTTTCGATCATGCCTTGTTCTTCCAGGGTTTTCAGAACACGGCCGACCATTTCACGTGAACAGCCAACAATGCGGCCAATTTCCTGACGGGTAATGCGGATTTGACGGCCATTTGGCAAAATCATGGCTTCAGGCTGCGCAGACAGGTCAATCAGACAACGCGCAATACGGCCTGAAACATCAATGAAGGCCAGATCGGTCACTTTACGCGTGGTATTTTTTAAACGGCGCACCAGTTGGGCAAATACCGCATAGCTTAAATCTGGATATTGCTTGCTGAGCTCGTGGAAGTTTTCATAAGTCACTTCGGCAATTTCACAAACGTCACGTGTGCGTACTTCTGCAGTACGTTGTGGATTTGCTTCGAATAGACCCATTTCCCCAAAGAAGTCACCCGGATTCAAATACGCCACAACAATTTCGCGATCATCATCTTCACGCAGAATGATGGAAACAGATCCTTTCAGAATCAAATAAAGTGATTTTGATTCAGACCCCGCATCAACAATTGTGGTCCGTTTCGGATAACGGTTGATATATGCACGTTTTAATAATGCCTTGACTGAATCTGGTAATTGACCAGGAGACAGGGCATCGGTGCTTAATTGTGAAAAGTTTGAAGTCATGCTAAAGGTTCCGAAAATGGATAAATAATAGATCGCACAAGACCTAGTATGAACTTGTCACACAGTAGAGATGAAATTCCTTATCAACTCAAATTATGTTAGTGTACAGGCACCTTGTAAATTTATAGTTTTTTTGAAGGACTTGCAATGCAAACGAGTGTTCATTGGCTAGAGAATGTTGCTTTTGAAGCAAAATCGGAAAGTGGCCATAGCGTGGTGATGGATGGTTCTGCCGAGTATGGTGGAGAAAACCGTGGACCACGTCCCATGGAGCTCATTTTAATGGGACTTGGTGGTTGTGCATCGTTTGATATTGTGACCATTTTAAAGAAATCACGTCAGGATGTGACTGGTGTGGTTTGTCAGCTGAAAGCAGAACGTGCCGATTCGATTCCGGCGGTGTTCACCAAAATTCATCTGCATTTTGTGGTGACAGGCAAGGCAGTCAAGGAAAAGCAGGTCGCCAAGGCAGTTGAATTATCCGCAGAAAAATACTGTTCAGCCAGCAAAATGCTGTCAGATGGTGGTGTTGAAATTAGCCACGATTTCGAGATTATCGAAGCAGAATAATCATGACTATAAAGTCATGTAAAAAGTCGGTTAATTACCGGCTTTTTTATTTTTCCATGGTTTTAGATCTCGCAAAAAATTGGCCGCAATGGGCAGAGCTCTCAAAATATGTGTTTCCTGTTACATAGGTCGCAGCTGCATTACTGTATAAAAATAATCCTGATGCTGACTTGAAATTGGCCGGTCACAGACCAATATTATAATTGAGTTATATCTGTTGCATTAAAATAACAATTTGAAAAATATATGAAAAATCATTTGAAATTGCCAAAAGTACTCCCATATATGTTTCAAGTAAAAAAATTGTTGTGAGGAATAACAAGAATGCGTTTTGAAAAATTTACAAATCGCTTACAGCAAGCTCTCTCCGATGCGCAATCGCTGGCGATGGGCAAAGACCATACCGCCATTGACGGCATTCATGTCTTGGCCACTCTGTTAGAAGAAGCATCCAATGTCAGCTTGTTACAGCAGGCCGGTGCCCAGTTGCGTGATTTGCAGAGCAAGTTGCAGCAGGCACTGAATGATGCGCCAACGCTAGCCAATCCGACTGGCGACATTAATTTAAGTCCGGAAGCGGTTAAAGCCTTAAACTTGGCCGATAGCTATGCCCAGAAAGCGGGCGATGAATTCCTGTCTACCGACTGGGTATTACTGGGCCTGAGCGAAGTTGGGGCCACTAAAAGCTTATTGAACAGTATCGGTGTCAGCGCAGACAGTCTGCGTCAGGTGATTTTAAAAATTCGAGGTGATGAAAAAGTGATGAGTAATAATCATGAAGATCAACGTGATTCACTCAATAAATACACTGTAGATTTAACCGAACGTGCGCTGGCTGGCAAGCTCGATCCGGTGATTGGTCGTGATGATGAAATCCGCCGTACCGTACAGGTCTTGTCACGTCGGACCAAAAATAACCCGGTACTGATTGGTGAGCCTGGGGTCGGTAAAACCGCAATTGTAGAAGGTCTGGCACAGCGTATTGTGAATGGTGAAGTGCCAGAAAGCTTAAAAGGCAAACGCGTGTTATCGCTGGACCTGGGTTCATTGCTGGCCGGTGCCAAATATCGCGGCGAGTTTGAGGAGCGTTTAAAAGCGGTCCTGAAAGATCTGGCCAAGCATGAAGGCGAAATCATCCTGTTTATTGATGAGTTGCATACCCTGGTTGGCGCAGGTAAAGGTGATGGCGCGATGGATGCCGGCAACATGCTGAAACCGGCGCTGGCACGCGGTGAATTACGCTGCGTGGGGGCAACCACGCTCGATGAATATCGTCAGTACATTGAAAAAGATGCCGCCCTTGAGCGCCGTTTCCAGAAAGTGCTGGTCGATGAGCCAAGTGTCGAAGACACCATTGCCATTTTACGTGGTCTGAAAGAGCGTTATGAAGTCCACCACGGGGTGAAAATTCTCGACTCGGCGATTATTGCTGCAGCGAAAATGTCACATCGTTATATCACTGACCGTCAGTTGCCCGATAAAGCCATTGACCTGATTGATGAAGCAGCATCGCGCATCAAGATGGAGCTGGACTCTAAACCGGAAGCGCTGGATAAGCTGGAACGCCGTCTGATTCAGTTAAAGCTGCAACTTGAAGCTGTGAAAAAAGATGAAGATGCCGGCAGCCGTGCAGAAGTCAGTCATCTGGAAAAACAGATCGAAGACGTCCAAAAAGACTATAACGATCTGGAAGAAGTGTGGAAGTCTGAAAAAACTCTGGTCGAAGGCACTAAGCAGATTCAGGCGCAGCTGGATCAGGCGCGTATTGCCTTGCAAAAAGCACAGCGTGAAAATGATCTGGGCGAGATGTCGCGTCTGCAATATGGCGTGATTCCGGAACTGGAAAAACAGCTGGCCCAAGATGAGCTGGTGGAAGAGAAAGAAGAACCGAAGTTATTGCGCAATAAAGTCACCGATAACGAAATTGCGGAAGTGGTCAGCGCAGCCACCGGTATTCCGGTTGCGAAAATGCTGCAAGGCGAGCGTGAAAAACTGCTGCAAATGGAAAGCTTCCTGCATCAGCGTGTGGTAGGGCAGGATGAAGCGGTGATTGCGGTATCCAATGCGGTGCGCCGTTCACGTGCCGGGTTGTCGGATCCGAACCGTCCAAGTGGTTCTTTCCTGTTCCTGGGTCCAACCGGTGTCGGTAAGACCGAGTTAACCAAAGCCTTGGCCAATTTCCTGTTTGACAGCGATGACGCCATGATCCGGATTGATATGTCCGAATTTATGGAAAAACATTCAGTCAGTCGTCTGGTCGGTGCGCCTCCGGGCTATGTCGGCTATGAAGAAGGCGGGGTATTAACCGAAGCCGTACGCCGTAAACCATATAGCGTGGTGCTGTTTGATGAGGTGGAGAAAGCCCATCCGGATGTATTTAACATCTTGCTGCAGGTGCTGGATGATGGTCGCTTGACCGACTCGCAGGGCCGTGTGGTGGACTTTAAAAACACCGTGATTGTAATGACCTCGAACCTGGGTTCAAGCGATGTGCGTGAACTGGGCGATAATCCAAGCCGTGATGATGTACGCAATGTGGTGATGGCGGCCGTGTCTGAGCATTTCCGTCCGGAGTTTATCAACCGTATTGATGAGCTGGTAGTATTCCATGCCCTGGAAAAAGCGCAGATTCGTGGTATTGCCGATATCCAGCTGGACCGTTTACGTGCCCGTCTGGCCGACCGCGATATCAAGTTAACGGTAGATGATTCTGCCTTTGACCAGCTGATTGAAGCCGGTTTTGACCCAGTTTACGGTGCGCGTCCATTAAAACGTGCCATCCAGCAACAGGTAGAAAATAATCTGGCGCAGAAAATTCTGGCCGGTGACTTCCAGCCGGGAGATACCATTGTGATTACGGCAGATGCAGGCCAACTGGATTTCCAGAAGCTGAAACTGAACTAATCCGCACACGGTTCATCTAAACTGTTTAATCAAAGACCTGGCTTCGGCCGGGTTTTTTATGAAGGTATTTGCAGCAAAAAGCCGGGCAGATGTCGTGATTCACTCTACAAAGTAAGTCCACGCTGGATGATGAATAACAGCGTAAAGTTTCCGATGTAAAAAAGCCTGCTATGGGGTAGCAGGCTTTTTTATCGCTGATCGAATAAATTGCGAATAGAAAAGGATTAAATCATCCTTTACCATTCGCCGTCCTTGCCAATCATATTTTAGATTTGTGGATGCTGGATTTTCCAGGCGCGGTGAATCTTCTGGTTGCGCTTGAAATCCGGGCCAATGGTTTCATGGCTGATTTCCTGGATATCAAACAGTGCTGGTAAGGTTTCATCCATTTCAAAACCGCGATAGTTATTCGAGAAGTACAGGGTACCTTCGGTGGTTAAACGGTTCATGGCGCGTTTAATTAGCGAGACATGGTCACGTTGTACATCAAAAGTGCCGTAGAATTTCTTCGAGTTGGAGAAGGTTGGTGGATCAATAAAGATCAGGTCATATTGTTCATGTCCTTCTTTTAGCCACTCAAAACAGTCGCTGGCAAAGAACTGGTGTTGTTCATCGGCATGGTCGACGGTTAAGCCGTTTAAGACAAAGTTTTCTTTGGACCAGTTTAAATAGGTGTTGGACAAGTCCACACTGGTGGTACTGGCCGCACCGCCTAAAGCAGCATGCAAACTCGCCGTCGATGTATAGCTGTACAGATTGAGGAAATGCTTGCCTTTGGCTTCTTTGGCAATACGTAAACGAATCTGGCGATGGTCCAGGAATAAACCGGTATCCAGATAGTCAGTCAGGTTAACCAGAATTTTGGCTTGACCTTCCTGCACAATAAAGCGTTTCGATGCGGTACTTTGTTTGGTGTACTGGTTTTTACCTTCCTGACGGGCACGGGTTTTAATAAACACAGCATCACGGCCTAAACCGGTCACGGCACGAATCGCTTGTAGCGCCAGGTTAAAACGTTTTTTGGCTTTTTCCGGATCAATTTTTTTCGGTGGTGCATATTCCTGCACATGCAGACGATCACCATATAAATCTACCGCGACATTAAAGTCTGGTAAATCGGCATCATACAAGCGCAGGCAGTAAACGTTTTCTTTAACCGCCCATTTCTTTAAAGCCTGCATGTTCTTTTGCAGACGGTTAGTAAAGTCTTCGGCACCTTCAATTGGTTCAAACTGCTGTGGCTGCCAGTCGGCCAGGAACGGTTTTACCACGGCTGATGGTTTGACCGTACCAAAGCGAATGTAAATTGGCAGCTTACCATTCATTAAACGCAAGGTTTGCGGCTCATTAAATGCCAGCACATCGGCCTGTTCCACCTGAGCTGCAATGACAGCAGCAGACTGGTTCGGGAAATGTTTTTGTAGCAGGGCTGACAGACCTAAATATAAGGCACGGTTCGAGGCTTTATCACCCAGACGCTCACCATACGGCGGGTTGGTCACCACAAAGGCAGTTTTGCCTTCGGCCTGAAAATCTGGCCAGTCTGACAAGGTGCGTTCTTCAATCTGGATATGATCGAGCAGACGTTCAAAACCGGCAGCAATAATATTCTGCTTGGTGGCTTTGACTGCTTCCCAGTCGGCATCAAAAGCATAGAATTTTGGCAGTGGCTGTTCCAGCGCCTGTTGATGACGCTCAGCCGCTTCTGCCTTTAATGACATCCACAGTTCATGGTCATGGCCATTCCAGCCATTAAAGCCAAAACGGCGTACCAGACCTGGCGCACGGTCGGTTAAAATCAGCAGGGATTCAATAATAAAGGTGCCTGAACCACACATCGGGTCCAGAATAATGTCCGGATTTTTTTCTTTGAGTTTGGCTTTTTGCAAAATTGCCGCGGCCAGGTTTTCTTTAATTGGCGCATCGGTCATAAAGCGGCGGTAGCCACGTTTATGCAGCGAATCACCGGACAAGTCGAGGCAATAGGTATGCTCGGTTTTGCCGGCCAGAATATAGAGGGTAATTTCCGGTTGCTTGGTGTCGATACTTGGACGGCGGCCTACCGCTTCCATAAAGGAATCGACCACACCATCTTTGGCGCGTAAGGTGGCAAACTGGGTATTGACCTTGATTTCGCGTTCCACATGCAGGCGAATGGCAAAGGTGCTTTGTGGTGCAAAAATCAGTGACCAGTCGAAGCTGATTGCACCTTCATAAAGCTCTTCAGCTACATCACGTGCGTCGTGATGGCGTTCCAGCTCATAAGTGTGAATTGGCATTAAGACACGGGAAGCCAAACGTGACCACATACAAATGCGATACGCCTGTTCCAAGCTGCCTTTGAAAATTAAACGACCCGGTAAACGTTCAATATTTTGAACCCCTAAACCTTCTAATTCCTCTTGAAGCAAGGTTTCAAGTCCATCTGCACAGGTGACCCAGTATGTAGAAAGACGCGGTTTCGAATGCATGTAAATTTCCAAAAGCAACAAAGCAATCTAATATTTTAACGTATTTTCACGGCTTTGGGCGGATGTTGTGCTGAAGATATACAAGATTTATTTGTACTAAAACCCACTTAAATTTGATCCATTTTCTATGCCTCCCAACGGTTGGTATATATTTTGCACAATAAATAATGATAACGAAAAATGACCTTAATTTTAAAATTGGAGAACGGGGAAAATATGCGAGTCGAAAGCAGTGATCAGTTAATTGCCCACAATGAAGCCTTTTCAGTGGCCACCTTATTGTATACACGTTTACGCCGGGTCAGCGGCAGGGTAATTGATGCCTTGTATCTGGTCGATCATCCGGGCTATGCCAAAGATGTGATTGAGCTGGCCTTAGCCACGGGAGATGCTGAATTAAGCCGTTATGCCGAACGGCTGACCAGGCTACTGGATTTAAATGCACCGTTGCTGAACCCGTTAGATGAGGTCATCGACGAGCAGGTTGAACCAGAAATTACCGAGGAGGAAATTTACCGGGCACAGGTGTCGCATCATTATATTGGCGCCTTGCGTTAAAACCGCCATCATCCGCATCAACAAGCTCTCGATTCTGAGGGCTTTTTTTTATCTATCTGCAAAAATAGCCTAAGCAATATTGATCAAAACCGGTTGAATTATCCTGTTGAATTTATGGTAATGATTGAAGAAAACTTGATTCACTGGCAGGAAAAGGGCTTTAAATGTTGAAATCTTCAGCGCCATCTTAGGGGAATCTCTGTATAATACGTTGACTTAACGTATAAGGAATCTCTCATGCACTTGGCGGCATTGCATACTCCGAGCCAGATTCAACTCAATAAAGATGGAAATCTAAAACATTTCATCACCATCGAAGGGCTTTCCAAACAAACCCTCACCAAAATTTTGGACACCGCGCAGTCCTTTTTTAATGACCAAAATCAGCTCATCACCAACAACCTGCTGGAAGGTCGTACAGTTATGAACCTGTTTTTTGAGAATTCAACCCGTACCCGCACCACCTTTGAAGCTGCAGCCAAACGTCTTTCGGCCAACGTGCTTAACATTGACATTGCCCGTTCCAGTACCTCTAAAGGCGAAACCCTGCGCGATACGCTGTGGAATTTAGAAGCCATGGCCGCCGATATTTTTGTGGTGCGTCATTCCTCTTCAGGTGCAGCGCATTTTATTGCCAAGGATGTCTGTCCAAATATCGCAATTATTAATGCCGGAGATGGCCGTCATGCCCATCCGACTCAAGCGATGCTGGATATGCTGACCATTCGCCGTGAAACCAAAAAAGACTTTGCTGACATGAGCATTGCCATTATTGGCGATATTAAACATTCGCGCGTGGCACGTTCTGATGTGGCGGCGTTACAAACTTTAGGTTGTAAAGATATTCGCGTGATTGCACCCAATACCTTGCTGCCATTTGGTTTTGGAGAATACGGAGCCGATGTACGCCTGTTTAATAAAATGGAAGATGGCATCCGTGACTGTGATGTGATTATTACCTTGCGTATCCAGAATGAACGGATTGATTCACCGGCGCTGTCCTCACCGGCAGAATTCTACAAAATGTATGGCCTGAACAAAGAGCGTCTGGCGCTGGCCAAACCGGATTGTATCGTGATGCACCCGGGACCGATGAACCGGGGTGTGGAAATTGATTCCAGCATTGCCGATGGTCCGCAATCGGTGATTTTAAATCAGGTGACCAATGGTATTGCGGTGCGTATGGCTGTGCTGGCACTGGCGATGCAGGGTCAACTGCAGGAACAAGGTTTAATTGAAGCGATTGCGGTATAAGGAATCAGTCATGCGTATTGTAAAAATTGAAAATGTCCGCGTTCTTGATCCAATGCAAAAGACTGATCGCGTGCAAACGGTATATCTGGAAAATGGCAAGCTGGTTGCAGAAACAGCAGATGTGACTGAAACCATTGATGGACAAGGCAAATGGCTGATGCCAACCATGGTTGATCTGTGCGCGCGGATGCGTGAACCGGGTCAGCAGCAGCATGGTACTTTAAAATCAGAAGGCAAGGCGGCACGTGAAAACGGTATTCTGCACGTGTTTACCCCACCAGATTCCAAGCCGATTGTGCAGGACAATGGTGCTTTGATTCACGGTCTGGTCGAAAAAGCCATGCTGGATGGTGGTATTTATTTACAGGTGATTGGCGCACAAACCCAAGGCTTGCAAGGCAAACAGCCTGCCAATATGGCCGGTCTGAAAAAGGGCGGCTGTACTGCAGTTTCCAATGCCAATGCATCCTTTGCTGATGATGATGTCGTGATTCGCACGCTGGAATATGCAGCCGGTCTGGACCTGACCGTGGTGTTCTATGCTGAAGAACCGCAAATTGCCAAAGATGGCTGTGTGCATGAAGGCTTTATTGCTTCACGTCAGGGCTTGCCTATGATTCCGGCGCTGGCCGAAACCGTAGCCATTGCCAAATACCTGTTGATGATTGAAGCGACCAAAGTCCGTGCGCATTTCGGTTTACTGTCCTGTGGCGCTTCGGTCGAGCTGATTAAAATTGCCAAAGAAAAAGGCCTGCCAGTAACCTGTGATGTGGCGATGCATCAGCTGCATTTAACCGATCAGGTGATTGATGGCTTTAACTCGCTGGCGCATGTGCGTCCACCGCTACGTGCTGAAAAAGACAAAGAATTGCTGCGTCAGGGCTTAAAAGATGGCGTAATTGATGCGATCTGTACCCATCATGAACCCTTAAGCAGTTCGGCCAAAATGGCACCGTTTGCTGAAACCTTACCGGGCTTTACCGCTTTTGATACCTTTGTGCCCTTGGGTGTGCAACTGGTTGAGGAAGGTCTGTTCAGTCCATTGGAATGGGTGCATACCGTGACACTGGCACCGGCGACGGTTGCGCAAATGGCAGATCGCTGGATGCAGGAAGCCGGCTGGATTCTGATTGATCCTGAACTGGAGTGGACGCTGGACAAAGACAGCATTCTGTCCCAAGGCAAGAACACGCCACTGATTCAGCAAACCGTGAAAGGCAAGGTAATTCAGACTTTCCTGGCCTAAATTCGCCTGTTCAAGAGCCAGCATTTGCTGGCTTTTTTTATGTTTTAATTTAAGTACATAAAGAAAAATACAATTATTTACAACGTCTAAAAAATGACCAGATACACTAAAAAATGCGAGTAGAACAATGACAAAAATGAGGCCATATCATGCAAACCAGATTGATAGAATTATTGAAAAATAGCGTGTCATCCATTGTGCTAGACGGGGAAACGGATTACCTCATTGAGAAAAACCGTGCCTTAAATGATTTTTATCCGGTATTTTTATCGGTGTTAAGACACCGGCCATCCCTCATTGACAGCCTGAGAAATCAGCTTAATCCGCGGCTGGCTGAAATTTTTGGTACCAACCTGAACCTGAAACAGCAGTTTCTGGAATTTAGCCGCGGTCAGGCGCCGGCAGATGAAATTGAATCCACCCTAAACCGGGCCATCGTACCAACCTTAGGTTTTTTAGAAAGTGAGGCCGGCTCGACCGATCCTGAGGCGATTGTGCATTTGCTTGATCAGCATATGCCGGACATTCAGGCTGCTTTGCCGGAATGGGCCGCTGCGCTGCTGGCCGGTTTAGGTGTCAATACCACTGCCGGGCAGACTATTCATCAGGCGCCTGAGTTATATGAAGAGGTGCCAGAGCAGAAGCGCTCGCCGTGGGTACCGATTCTGATTTTTATTATTCTGGCATTGTTACTGGCCTTTTTATTTAAAGCCTGTTCTGACCGTAATGAAGAAGAGGTGCCTGTTACCCAGGCAGCAGCGACGGAACCGGCCTATTTGCAGGTCAATACCGGTTCCAATGGCGATCTGGTCACCTGTCAGTTGTATCTGAACAATCCGGCTTATACCGACATTCTGCAAACAGAAGTTAAACGGATTTTTAACCATCCGACAGGTTGTGGGGTGAATAGCGCCAGTAATTATCATAGTGAATTTATTGATCAGGATGTGATTCCAACGGCACTGAAAATCCTGAAAGATGTGCCGAATACCAATATGACCTGGATGGGTGAGCAGATTGCGATTCAGTCCACCAATCCGGCAGATGCGCAGCGTGTGGCCAATCAGCTGCGTCCTTTGGCCAAGAATATGACCATTACGGTGCAGCAGGATCTCGATGTACAGACCGCCACACCAGCGACCACGACCGCAGCACAAGCCTTGGCCGTGATTAACCCGGATAATATTCAGGCGCTGGATGTCGCCACAGCCTTAAATCTGGAGGCGATTCATTTTGAGTCGGCATCTTCGACTGTACCGGAAGCCAATCAGCCAATTCTGGATCAGGCTGCGGCCTTAATCCAGCGTGCGCCGCATGTACATTTGACCATTAAAGGCCATACCGATGCAGTAGGCAGCAATGAAGCCAATAATCTGTTGTCCTTACGCCGTGCTGAAGCGGTACGTGATTATCTGGTACAACGCGGGGTTGATCCTTCCCAGTTACAGGCCGTGGGGTATGGCCAGCAACAGCCGATGGAACCAAATGCAACCCCAGAAGGGCAGTTCCAGAACCGTCGTATTGAGTTTGAAGTATTAAATACAGAAACCGGGGTGGTACGTGCGGTCGATGACCAAGGTATTGTCGAGAAAAAAGCAGAGTAAGGATTGAGTTAAGGAAATAGAAAAGGACGACGTCAAGTCGTCCTTTTTGGTTTAGTTGAAAAGCGGCGGTAGCGGTGGGGATGTATTCACGACCATCCGATGCCCGCTTTTAAAACCAGCCATTAAGCTGCATTACGTATTAAAGGCACCCCGGTGACTTTCTGGATTTCATCAAAACTGACCTCCGGTGCCAGTTCCACCAGCTGCACGCCGGTTGGGGTAATATCCAGAACGCCCAAATCGGTAATTACGCGATGAACCACGGCTTTACCGGTCAGCGGCAGGCTACACTGTGAAACGATTTTAGGTGTCCCATCTTTGGCGCAGTGTTCCATCAACACCACCACTTTTTGCACACCTGCGACCAGGTCCATGGCACCGCCCATACCTTTGACTTTTTTGCCCGGAATCATCCAGTTGGCCAGATCGCCCTGTTCAGAGACTTCCATGGCCCCCAGAATGGCAATATTGACATGGCCGCCACGGATCATGGCAAAAGAGTCTGCGCTAGAGAAAAACGAAGCACCTTGACGAGCTGTGACCGTCTGTTTGCCGGCATTAATCAGGTCAGCATCGACCGTGGCTTCAGTTGGGAATTCCCCAATCCCGAGCAGGCCGTTTTCTGACTGTAGCCAGACGTTGATATTTTCTGGAATATAGTTAGCGACTAAAGTTGGTAAACCAATCCCTAAATTGACATAGAAACCATCTTCCAGTTCTTGTGCGGCGCGCTGCGCCATTTGATTACGCGTCCAAGCCATGGTTTAAGCCTCCGCCTTTAAAGTCATTTGTTCAATACGTTTTTCAGGATGTGCATTTAACACAATGCGGTTGACATAAATCCCCGGCAGATGAATTTCATCTGGATCGAGCGCGCCAATCTCTACAATTTCTTCGACTTCGGCAATGGTGATTTTGCCCGCCATGGCACAGACCGGATTAAAGTTTTGTGCAGTTTTACGGAAAATCAGGTTGCCGGCCTTGTCGGCTTTATAGGCTTTGACCAGGGCAACATCGGCAGTTAAAGATTCTTCTAAGATATAATCCTGACCTTTAAACTGGCGCACTTCTTTGCCTTCCGCGATGACGGTACCGACACCGGTGGCGGTAAAGAAGGCTGGAATACCTGCACCGCCGGCACGTAATTTTTCTGCCAGCGTACCTTGCGGGGTCAGTTCAACTTCCAGTTCACCACTCAGGAACTGGCGTTCAAATTCCTTGTTTTCACCGACATAGGATGAAATCATTTTTTTAATCTGTTTGGTTTCAAGCAGCAGCCCCAGACCAAAACCATCGACACCGGCATTGTTGGAAATACAGGTCAGCTGTTTGGCACCGGTGTCTTTTAGCGCGGCAATTAATGCTTCAGGAATCCCGCACAGGCCAAAACCACCTACGGCCAGGGTCTGGCCATCCTGAACCACGCCATTTAAGGCGGCTTGTGCGCTGTCATAGACTTTATTTGCCATGTGTCACCTCTATTTTTTATCCTTTTTCAGCAGGTTGCTGCTGTTACATCCTTGAGTGGCTTGAGGGCATTGCTCAAGCCGGGTTTTATTCGGTTATTAAGCGCAGGCTTTTTGCCAGTAGGCATTGGCATAATTGGATGGATTATTGCGCTGTAAAACATTGCTGATGTTACGGCTGGCCTGCATCAAGGCATCCAGCTGAATGCCGGTTTCATAGCCCATGTTGGACAGCAGGTAATACAGATCTTCGGTTGAGACATTGCCGGATGCGCCTTTGGCATAAGGACAGCCGCCTAAACCGGCAATTGACGAGTCAAAAACGCGAATACCTTGCAGCAGTGACTGGTAAATATTGGCGATGGCCATGCCATAGGTATTATGGAAATGACCGGCCAGCACCGTCGTATCCAGTTCAGCTAGACATGCGTCCCAGACTTTTTTCACCCGGTCGGGTGTGGCGGTGCCAATGGTTTCACCCAAAGACACTTCATAGCAGCCCATATCCAGCAGGCGCTGCGAAACTTTTGCCACCTGCTGCGGATCAATTGCGCCTTCATACGGACAATCGACCATACAGGACACATAACCACGCACACGAATGTTGTGCGCTTTGGCTTCACGCATTACATCGCTGAATTTTTCAAAACTTTCATCAATCGAACAATTGATATTTTTACGGGTAAAACTTTCAGAGGCTGCGGTAAAGACCGCAACTTCCTGACAGCCCACCGCCAGCGCAGATTCAAAACCTTTCAGGTTTGGCGTGAGCAGGCTGAACTGAATATTTGGATCTTTGGGCAAGCCGGCAAACAGCACATCGCTGTCTGCCATTTGCGGTACCCATTTGGCCGATACACAGGAACCAACTTCAATGGCCTGTAAACCGGTTTGCATTAAATCCAGAATCAGCTGTCTGCGGTCATCCAGGGTTAAGGGTGTTTTTTCATTTTGCAGGCCATCGCGTGGCCCAACTTCAACAATTTTGACAAATTCGCTCATGCGACTTCCTCCGCCAGCGGCTGGAATTCCACCAGCTCATCGCCAGCTTTGACCTGATCACCGGCCTGGAAGTAAGAGCTGGCCACGATGCCATCATGCGGTGCACGAATCGAGTATTCGATTTTCATGGCTTCGAGGGTCATCAGGACATCGTCTTTTTTGACTTTGTCATTGGCCGCGACCAGTACCTGAGTGATGACACCCGGCATTGGCGCAGTCAGGTTGTTTTCAGCACCTTGTTCATCATCCTGGTTAAATACCGGTTTCAGATAGGTAAATTTATAGCTCTGGCCATTCTGGAACAGGGTAATGCCATGTTCAGTCTGGCTAAAGGCCAGTTTTTGCTGTTTGCCGGCCAGCTTGAATTGCAGGGTATGCGCATCCAGTAACTGACCCTCAAGCTCAAAAGTCTGACCCTCATACTGTGCGACAAAGCCATGTTCTTGTGCTGCAAACTGGATATTTAACGTTTTGTCATTACATTGTAATTTGATTGTCTGCCTCGATTGCAGGTTTAAACGCCAGAAAGCATTGGTCTGCCAGACCGGATTGCTGGCGCTCGGGTTCTGGGCCAAACGTGACAGCAATTCGATGAAGGCCGCGCTGACCACTAGCGTACTGTTCAGCTCTGTGGCCGGTTTTAGCAGGAATTCTTCTTCGCGCTGAATCAGGCCAGTATCCAAATTGGCATTCTTGAAAGAATCGCACAGTACCAGACGATCCAGGAAGGCAATGTTGTTGCCCAGACCATCGACATGGAACTGACCTAAAGCATGGTGCATTTGCGTTAATGCTGCTTCACGGTTTTTGCCCCAGACAATCAGTTTGGCAATCATCGGGTCGTAGTAGGTGCTAATTTCATCGCCTTCAACAATACCGCTGTCGACACGTACCGCTTCATTTTGTGCTGGATAATGCAGATAGCTGATTTGACCAATCGCCGGAATAAAGCCTTTTTCAGGTTCTTCGGCATAAACACGTGCTTCTAAAGCATGGCCGTGAATCTGCAATTCGTGCTGCTGTTTTGGTAAAGGCTCACCAAAGGCGACGCGTAATTGCCACTCGACCAGATCCTGACCGGTAATCATTTCAGTCACCGGGTGTTCAACCTGCAGACGGGTGTTCATTTCCATGAAGTAGGCAGTACCATCTTGCTCGACAATAAACTCGACCGTACCGGCACCAACATAATTCACGGCACGCGCGGCATCAATTGCGGCTTGACGCATGGCTTCCAGTTTATCTTCCGGCATTTTAGGTGCAGGTGCTTCTTCCAGAACTTTCTGGTGACGACGTTGCACAGAGCAATCGCGTTCAAACAGATGCACATAATTGCCATGTGTATCACCGAAAACCTGAACTTCAATATGGCGTGGCTGCACGACATAGCGTTCAATCAATACATCTTCATTGCCGAAACTAGAACGTGCTTCGCTTTTACAGGAAGCGAGTGAACTCAGAAAGTCTTCGCTGCGCTCGACCAGACGCATGCCTTTACCACCACCGCCGGCACTGGCTTTGATCAGTACCGGATAGCCGATACTATCGGCTTGTTGTTTCAGGAAATCGGCATCCTGATTGGTACCATGATAGCCTGGGGTTAACGGTACACCGGCTTGTTCCATTAAGGCTTTAGAGGTCGCTTTAAGACCCATTGCTAAGATCGCATCCACTGGCGGACCTATAAAGACAATGTTGTTGTCCTGACAGGCCAGTGCAAACTGGTCATTTTCAGACAGGAAGCCATAACCTGGATGAATAGCCTGAGCACCTGTAGTTTTTGCTGCCTGAATAATACGTTCAATCTGTAAATAGCTTTGTGCTGCTGGTGATTCACCAATATAGACGGCTTCATCGGCCAGTTTGACATGCTGGGCCTGAGCATCTGCATCTGAATAGACTGCAACAGTTGCAATCCCCAGTTTTTGGGCAGTACGAATGACACGACAGGCAATTTCACCACGGTTGGCAATTAAAATCTTTTCAAACATCCTACGATCCTTCTTGTTGTTATGCCGTGGTCTTGATCCAGGCCGGGCTTTGTTTGTTAAGGAAAGCATTTAAGCCGTTTTTCGCCTCATCTCCCTGGCGAACGTGGGCAATATGCTGTGCGGTTTGCAGCAAGAGGTCCTCGGTCAGGACTTGCTGGTTCACCATCTGAATGAGCTGTTTCGATGCGTGCTGTGCTTCAGGGCCACCGAGTAATAAGGCCTGCACAATTTCATCAATTTTGCTGTCCAGCTGTTCCGGTGCGGTCACTTCATGTGCCAGACCAATAGCGTGTGCCTGTGCTGCAGAAATCCGTTCAGCAGTTAAAAAGTAACGTGATGCCTGACGTGCGCCAATGGCACGAATGACATAAGGGCTGATGGTGGATGGCGCCAGGCCTAAACGTACCTCAGAGGTGGCAAATTTGGCATCGGTGCTGGCCACACAAATATCACAGGCCGAGGCCAGACCCATACCACCACCAAAGGCAATGCCATGTACGCGAGCGATAGTCGGCTGTTTCAAGGTGGCCAGACTTTGCAGCATTTTGGCCAGTTTCAGGGCATCGGCTTCATTGTCGGCTTGTGAGGCCTGACCGGCCTGTTTCATCCAGTTCAGGTCGGCACCGGCAGAGAAGCTCTTGCCACGACCGGCCAGAATCACCACACGTACATCAGCGCGGGTATTCAGTTGCTGAAAGCAGGCGTGTAATTCTTCAATGACCTGCGTATTAAAGGCATTGTGCAGTTCGGCACGGTTAATCCACACCGTGGCCACCTGATCTTGCTGTTCGAGTTGTAAAAATTGATAATCCATTTTTGTCACCTCTTACATGCGGAACACGCCGAATTTGGTTGGCTGGATTGGGGCATTTAATGCCGCCGCCAGACTGAGCGCCAATACTTCACGTGATTGTGCTGGATCAATAACACCATCATCCCATAAACGCGCAGAAGCATAATATGGATGACCCTGACGCTCATACTGGTCACGAATAGGCTGTTTAAACTGATCTTCTTCTTCCGCTGACCAGCTGCCGCCTTTGCTTTCAATCTGGTCGCGTTTTAAGGTCGAGAGTACACTCGAAGCCTGCTCACCGCCCATCACCGAAATACGCGAGTTTGGCCAGGTCCACATAAAGCGTGGTGAATAGGCACGGCCACACATACCGTAGTTGCCGGCACCAAAAGAACCGCCAATCACCAGGGTCAGTTTCGGTACATTGGCTGTCGCCACCGCCATCACCAGTTTGGCACCATTTTTGGCAATACCTTCATTTTCATACTGACGGCCAACCATAAAGCCGGTGATGTTCTGAATGAAGAGCAGGGGAATATTGCGCTGGGTACACAGTTCAATAAAGTGTGCGCCTTTTTGTGCCGACTCGGAAAACAGAATTCCGTTATTGGCAATAATGCCGACTGGCATACCGTACAGTTTGGCAAAGCCGGTGACCAGCGTGGTCCCAAAACGTGCCTTGAACTCGTCAAAACGTGAACCATCGACAATACGGGCAATTACTTCACGCACATCAAACGGTTTACGTGCATCAGTCGGGACAATGCCGTACAGCTCGGACGCATCGAATAATGGTGCTTCGACATTTTCCGGCTGCGGATTTGGTTTTTTATTTAAATTGGCGACGATGTTGCGGGCAATGGCCAAAGCATGTTCGTCATTTTCTGCCAGATGATCGGCCACCCCTGATAAACGCGTGTGTACATCACCACCGCCCAGGTCTTCACTGCTGACCACTTCACCAGTGGCAGCTTTCACCAAAGGCGGACCACCCAGGAAGATGGTACCCTGATTCCGCACAATAATGGTTTCATCGGACATGGCAGGGACATAAGCACCGCCGGCTGTACAGCTGCCCATCACCACGGCGATCTGGGCAATGCCCATGCTCGACATACGCGCCTGATTGTAGAAAATACGGCCGAAGTGGTCACGGTCTGGGAACACTTCATCTTGCAGCGGTAAATAGGCACCGCCAGAATCGACCAGATAGATACAGGTCAGATGGTTCTGCTCGGCAATTTCCTGAGCGCGTAAATGCTTTTTCACGGTCAGCGGGTAGTACGTTCCGCCTTTTACTGTCGCATCATTGGCAATGATCATACAGGTCACGCCATTGACCTGACCGACACCGGCCACGACACCGGCAGCAGGCACATCATCCTGATACACCTGATAGGCAGCCAGCTGACCAATTTCAATAAAAGCCGTACCCGGATCAATCAGATGGTCAATCCGTTCACGTGGTAATAATTTACCGCGATCCAGATGTTTCTGACGTGCAGTTTCACCGCCGCCTAGGGCAATTTTCTGGACTTTCTGTTTCAGGTCATCGACCAGGGTTTGCATCGCTGCGTGGTTGTTTTTGAACTCTTCGCTGCGAATATTGATTTTGCTCTGTAATTGATTCATGCCAACATCCTTGTCTATTCTTGTGATTTATTTTTTAGGCAGTTTCGTTAAACAGTTCGCGGCCAATCAGCATACGGCGAATTTCCGAGGTGCCTGCACCAATTTCATAGAGTTTGGCATCACGCCATAAACGTCCAGCAGAAAATTCATTGATATAACCGTTCCCACCTAGCGTCTGAATGGTTTCACCGGCCATCCAGGTGGCTTTTTCGGCTGCATATAAAATTGCGCTGGCAGCATCTTTACGCAGGCTGCGGCTATGCTCGGCTTTGTCACATTCTGCACCTACGGCATAGACCAGTGCTTTACAGGCCAGCCAGGTCGAATACATATCAGCAATTTTGCCTTGCATCAGCTGGAATTCGCCCAGTGCCTGACCAAACTGTTTACGCTCGTGGATATACGGAATCACGGTGTCTAGGCAGGCATCCATAATGCCCAGTGGGCCTGCGCTTAATACAGCACGTTCATAGTCCAGACCACTCATCAGCACTTTTACACCATTGCCGACACCACCGAGGACGTTTTCTTTCGGTACGCGCACGTTGTCAAAGAACAGTGGATAGGTATTCGAGCCGCGCATGCCCAGTTTGTCCAGGTGCGTACCGTGGCTAAAGCCCGGCATGGTTTTTTCAATCAGGAAAGCGGTCATGCCTTTGGCGCCGGCTTGGGTATCAGTTTTGGCATAGACCACCAGCACATCTGCATCGCCACCGTTGGTGATCCACATTTTTGAACCGTTTAGCAGATAATGATCGCCCTGATCTTCAGCTTTGAGTTTCATGCTCACCACATCGGAGCCGGCATTCGGTTCTGACATGGCCAATGCGCCGACATATTCACCTGAAATCAGTTTCGGTAAATAGCGCTGTTTCTGTTCTTCGTTACCATTACGCTTAATTTGGTTCACACATAGGTTAGAATGTGCCCCGTAGGAAAGGCCAATGGATGCTGAGGCACGTGAAATTTCCTGCATGGCAATAATATGTGCCAGATAACCGAGGTTGGTGCCACCATATTCCTCACTTACAGTCAGACCGAGTAAACCCATGTCCCCAAACTTTTTCCAAAGATGAGCAGGGAATTCGTTGTCACGGTCGACCTGTTGAGCAATTGGTGCGATCTCTTTTGCACAAAATGCAGCAACTGAATCACGAAGGGCGATCAGTGTTTCATCCAAACCGAAATCCAAGCTTTGTAAATTCATTTCTTCATCCATCCTGCGGTTATATTTGTTGTTTCCAAAAAAGCATTTTTGTTGTGCTTGGTTTTTAACATACATCGAAAATTTAAAAAAGTGAACTAAAATTCACAAAATGATTTACAATTCATTTTATCTGGTTGAGAATAAGATATGAGTTATAAAAGATCATCATTGATGCAGGAACGAATGGAACAGAATCGCCTGTCGATTTTGCAGTCCGCTCGTGAACTAATTGCTCAAGGGGGCTTTAAAGAGGCGTCGATTCAGGCCATTGCGGAACGTGCCGGTGTATCTACCGGTCTGGTCTATCGATATTTCGAAAACAAAAGCCAGATTTTAATTGAAGTGTTGTCGAATGCGATTCAGCATGAGGTTGAAATTTTGAACCACATTGCCGGCTCGGATTTATCGCCAAAACAGAAATTGCAAAAATCTGTTACAACTTTTGTGAAGCGTGCCATGAACAGTCCCCAACTGGCGTATGCGCTCATGTTTGAACCGGTCGATCCGGAAATGGAACATGAACGTTTTCGCAGTAAACAGCTGATCAAGCAGAGCATTAAGGAAATTTTGGCTGAAGGAAAAGTCAATGGTGAGTTTGAGTTTGAAGATTTGAACACCGCCGCACTGGGCGTGGTTGGCTCCATGACCTTTGTGGTGATTGAACCTTTGAACCCATCTCGCAATGTGATGTTTGATCAAAACTATAAGGATTACTTTGTCAAACAGATTGCCGATTTTTGTGTGAACGCAGTACGACGACAGGAGGGAAGTGAGTAAAAAACGATAAAAACGGCAGGGAAGACAGACAGGTAGTTGTGGTTCAAAAACAATTAGTAGAGTTGAAAATCAGAATTACAAAGAATCAAGGAGAACGATTCAATGACACAAGTACGGTTAAGCTACGCCTACGGAACGAGCAGCCAGCCTTTACTGGGCACAACGATTGGTGAAAAATTTGATCAGGCTTGCGCGCAATACGCCGAACAGGATGCGGTGGTCAGCTTGCATCAGAATGTGCGTTTGAGCTACCGGCAGTTGCAAGAGCAGGTGAATGCCTTTGCCTGCAGTTTGCTGAAACTGGGCTTTCAAAAAGGTGACCGTCTTGCAATCTGGTCGCCGAACTGCGTGGAATGGACCATTACCCAGTTTGCGGCCTTTAAAGCCGGCATTATTCTGGTGAACCTGAACCCGGCCTATAAAAGCAATGAGCTGGAATATGTACTGAATAAAGTGTCGTGTAAGGGACTGGTGATTGCCTCGCAGTTCAAGACCACCAATTATCAGGAGATTCTGACCAAAATTGCCCCGGAGCTGAACCAGGCAGCAAGCAAAGTGCTGAAAGCCGAGCGCCTGCCGCATCTGAAACATATTATTAAAATTGATGATCAGGAACATGCCGGATTACACCGCTTTCAGGATTTAATGACCCCGCCAAGCAAAAAAATGCTGCAAAAACTGCAGCAGATTTCTAGTGAATTGCAGTTTGATGAAACTATTAATATTCAGTTTACATCGGGCACCACCGGGAATCCGAAAGGCACCATGCTGACCCATAACAACATTTTAAATAATGGCTATTTTGTCGGTGAAGCAATTCATCTCAGCCCGGCAGATCGGGTCTGTATTTCAGTGCCATTATTCCACTGTTTCGGGATGGTGATGGGGAACTTGGCCTGTATCACTCATGGTTCTACCATGGTCTATCCATCAGCCGTATTTAACCCGCTGGATACCTTAAAAGCCATTCAGCAGGAAAAATGTACCGCTGCTTATGGCGTACCGACCATGTTCATTGCCATTTTAGAGCATGAACAGTTTGATGAGTTTGACCTGTCGAGCTTGCGCACCGGTATTATGGCTGGCAGTCCATGTCCGCAGGAAATCATGCAGCGCGTCATTGACCGCATGCATATGTCGGAAATTACCATCTGCTATGGCATGACTGAAACAGCACCGGTAAGTGCGCAAAGTTCAACGGAAGATTCGGTGGAACGTCGCGTCAGTACCGTAGGCCGAGTCCATCCACATCTGGAAGTCAAAATTGTCGATGAAGAGGGCAAGGTGGTACCACGTGGACAGCTCGGTGAACTCTGTGTTCGCGGTTATTCGGTAATGCTCGGCTATTGGGAAGATCAGGAAAAAACCGCAGAAGTGATTGATGCTGCACGCTGGATGCATACCGGTGATATCGCTGAAATGGACGATGAAGGCTTTGTCAAAATTAAAGGCCGGATTAAAGATGTGGTGATTCGTGGCGGTGAAAACCTGTTCCCGAAAGAAATTGAAGATTTCCTCTATACCCATCCGGCGGTTTGCGATGTACAGGTGATTGGCGTACCTGACCATAAATATGGCGAAGAACTCTGCGCCTGCATTATCTTGCATGAAAACGACCCTTGCACAGAAGAAACCATTCGCCAGTACTGCGCCGAGCATATTTCACACAATAAAGTGCCACGTTATGTGCGTTTCTTTAGCGAGTTTCCAATGACGGCATCGGGTAAGGCGCAGAAGTTTAAGCTGCGTGAATTTATGCGTGAAGAGTTAAACCTAAAAGAAATTGCTTGATTCATGCAGGCATCTAATCACATGACAGGGCGACAGGGATATCGCCGGTCATGTGATTGAATCTCGGGAAAAATCAAATCAGAGCAAAATTGCTTTGCTTTCCGCGAGCTGTCATGACTTTCCAACAAGAATGATCTTCGCAAGTCTATTCAAGAGTCAGAGGTAGAGTGAGTTAAAGATGGCCAAAAACTTTCACAGTGAAGTCATTGTCGCCGGCTATGATGATCACATCCGTAAACTGATTCCCGGCTATGAACTGGTACATCAACAGATTGATGCCATTCTAACGGCAGAATTACCGGAAACTGCGCATATTCTGGTGGTCGGGTGCGGGACAGGCTATGAGCTGACCTATTTATTGGCGCATCATCCACAGTGGCAGATTACCGCCATTGATCCCTCCCGTGCCATGCTGGAACAGGCACAAAATACGATCCGCTCAATTGCAGGTGCCGAGCGGGTGCAGTTTATTCAGGCCGATACCCAGAGTTTAGAGTCCCCTCAGCCTTTTGATGCGGCACTGGCCATTCTGGTGGCGCATTTTATTCCCATGCCGGCCAAAGCCGATTTTTTTCAGGACATCTGCCAGCGCTTAAAACCGGGTGGTGTTTTCCTCAGTTATGACCTGATGCAGCCTGAAACATTGGCTGAACAGCAAGTGCTGCAGCATGTAGCGGTGCAACAGGGCTTAACAGTGAGCCAGAGTGAAAAGATGATTGCACGTCTGGATGATGATTTTGAACTGGTTTCGGCTGAACAGACCAAAGACGTATTAACAAAAGTCGGATTTAAAAGTTGCAGGGTTTATTGTCAAATCATGAATTATTATGGTTTTTTTGCACGAAAATAAACGAGACAGGGGCTACACAGGCAGGTAGCACACAGACCAAAGAGCAAGGAAGTAGGGAAAATAATGTCGGCATATTACAGTTTTATCAGACGTGAACAGCATGCAGATGGCAGCAGCACAGCTTATTATGAATCGAATATTCATGCTCAGGGCGCGTGGAATCCGCATGAGCAGCATATGGCACCTGCCACCGGTATTCTCTGTGCAGAGCTGGAACAGTTCCAGCCACGTGCAGAAATGCGCATTGGCCGGGTCGGGCTGGATATTTTTGGTTTGATTGCCTTTGGTGAATTTTCGATTACCACCCGCATGATTCGCCCAGGCAAAACCATTGAGTTGATTGAAGCGGAAATGTGTGCCAATGGCAAAACCTGTATTGTGGCACGTGCCTGGAAAATGCTAACCTCCGACACTCGGGCCATTGCCGGTCTGGAAGATTTACCGGCAGAAAGTCCGGACTATTTACCCGAGTGGGATGGCATGCGCTGCTGGCCAGGCGGCTATATTCAAAGTATTCAGACCCGTGCCCATCTGGACCATCGTCCGGGCAAAGGCATTGTCTGGCTCAGTAATCAGCTTGAAATGATTGACGGCCAGCCGACATCGGATTTCACTCGCCTGATGGGTATGGTAGATACCGCCAATGGTGTGGTGCCACGTCAGGACCCGAATGCCGGTTGGGGCTTTCCAAACCTGGATTTGCAAATTCATCTGCACCGCTTACCGCAAGGCCAGTGGCTAGGACTGGAAGTGGTACAACAATATGGTGAAGACGGTATTGGTCTGACCAGCGGCATTCTGCATGATGTTCATGGGCCATTTGGACGCAGTGAACAGATTCTGACCTTAAGAAAGTTCTAAAACTGGCTCAAGTCTATCAGGACGAATTGATTCGTCCTTTTTTTATTGGCATGCTGTGGGCAGTTCAAAATATAGATGAAACAGATGCGAATCGGGATTATTGGCGCGGGACGGGTAGCACATCATCTGGCACGGGCATTGAGTGCACGGCACCAGATAGTACAAATTTATAGCCGCAGTTTGGATAAGGCAGCGCAGCTGGCACAGCAGGTACAGGCTAGTGCAATTCATAGCCCTGAACAGTTTGATGCAACATTAGACTTGGTGATCATTGCGGTGAGTGATCAATCCATTGCCGCGATAATTGAGCAGGTGCATCCTCATTTGCCTGAAGTGCTGATGGTCCATACCTCCGGCAGTACTGCAATGCAGCTGTTGCAGCAGGTACATGCACGTGCCGGAGTATTTTATCCGCTGCAAACCTTTAGTCTGGAACGTGAGATTGACTGGAGTCAGACCCCTGTATTTATTGAAGCGGCAGATGAAGACGATCAGGCTGTATTGTTGCAGCTGGCCAATGAACTCAGTCAGTGGGTTTATGCCTATAGCTCCGAGCAGCGTCTGAGCCTGCATCTGGCCGCGGTGTTTGCCTGTAATTTCAGTAATTATTGTTATGACATGGCCCGGCAAATTGTTGATGTCCAGCAGGTCGATTTTAGTCTGCTGTATCCGTTAATGCTGGAAACGGCGCAGAAGGCCACCCAGGCCGACCCTAAAATCATGCAGACCGGCCCGGCCATGCGTGGTGATCAGAATATTTTACAGATGCATCAGCAGTTATTGGCCGATGCACAGCGACCCGATTTACAGGCGGTTTATCAACTATTCAGCCAGCAGATTTTAGAACGTCATCAGTCATAACCCATTGTTGTTATTTTCGGGTTGATGCTGATTGATCGAGTGGGCGATCCGATCTTTTGACTGATAGATCATCTATTTTAAAATCTTTGATCTTAAAATAGGGACGTATAAAAAAAGCGCTGAGATTTCAGCGCTTTTTCAACTTTGCGATTAAGAAATTTTCTTAAAGATAAAGTCGTTAATCTTGTGACCGGCTTCAATACCACGGCGTTCAAATTTGGTTTGCGGGCGCCATTCCGGACGTGGATAGCTGTTGCCTTTGCCTGCCAGATTTTCTAAACGTGAACGGTTGTCCAGCACGTCCAGCATCCATTCTGCATACGGTTCCCAGTCAGTTGCTGCATGGAAAGTACCGCCCATTTCCAGTTTTTGTTCAATCAGTTCCATACGCTCATCCACCACAAAGCGGCGTTTGAAGTGGCGTTTCTTTTGCCATGGGTCCGGGAAGTACAGTTGCACGGTGTTAATGCTGTTGTCTGGCATTTCACGCAGCACCTGAATTGCATCGGCATCCAGTACGCGCAGGTTGCTTAAACCGGCTGTGCCTGCTTCATATACGCACTGGGCAATACCCGGCACATGCACTTCAATACCCACAAAGTTACGCTCCGGATTGGCCTGCGCCATTAAGACCAGTGAACGGCCCATTCCAAAACCGATTTCTACCGTTAAAGGACGTTCTGGATGTTCAAAATGCTGACGTAAATCGCCAACCGGATATTCCAAAATTAGGTGACCATATTGTTCAAGCGCAGTACGTTGAGAGGTGTTGAGTGGTGAGGAACGACGCATAAACGTCACAATTTCACGGTGCTCGTTTAAGTTGTCCAGCTCGACGACTTGCTGGTCTAATTGATCATTCGACATAACTTTGGCAATCGTAAAAAATTCAAATGCGGTATTTTAAGTCCTGAGCAGTTGAAGTCAAATTTTTTCATGCATTGCGCTATTTTTTTCACGGCAGCTGTCATGAAAATGCAGAAATAGTTTCATCAAATGTTCATACATCTGTCATGTCTAAAAAATAGCCTGAATAAGCTTTAACAACTGATAAAAAACAATGAAATTACATACTTTATGCTGGGCCATGGCACTCATGGGTTGTGGCTTTTCTGCACATGCAGAGCTGATGTTCAGTCAATATGTCGATGGTACATCGAACCGTAAGGGACTGGAGATTTATAACCCCGATGCGACAGCGGCCGATTTATCTCAGTATCAAATCAAGATTTTTTCCAATGGCTCAACCACAGCCGGACTGACGGTATCTTTAGAGGGAGTGTTGCCGGCCAAAGCTGAATATCTGGTCGGGCGAAGTGAATTGGAGCTGGTGCTGGGCGATCTGGTCAAAAAAATCGCAAGTCTGAATTTTAATGGTAATGATGCGGTTGTGCTGTATAAGCATAATACACCGGTCGATCGTTTTGGTGTGCTTGGACAGACTACGAGTTGGGCAGAGGGCACCAGTTTAAGCCGCAATAAAACCACGCATAGTGTTAGCTCAGTTGACCCAACAGCACCTTTTGATGTGAACAGTGAATGGACGGCCTGGTCTGACCGGAATGCTTTTAGTCAGTATTTGCTGCCAGAAGGAGAGCAGCCACCGCCTGTGACGGAAACGATTAGCTGTAGCAGTAGTGATACCGCCATTGCCGATTTGCACAGTGCCAGCAAGAACCAGATCTATACCGTGCGTGGGGTGATGACCGCAGATTATCGTTATAGCAATGGTTTTTCCGGTTTTTATCTGCAAACGCCAGATAGCAAAGCCAAGCCAAACCTGAATAATGCGATTTTTGTTTATATTCCGGCCAGCAGCCAGATTAAAGGCGGGCAGGTTGGAGAAGAGGTGATTTTACGTGGCCGCCTCACTAGCTATCAAAACCAGCTGCAGCTGGACCAGCTGACTCAGGAGATTCAAACCTGTAATCCGCAAGCGGCAAGCTGGGTAGCACCAAAAACGGTAAATTTACCGTTTGAAAGCCTGACGGATATGCAGCAGCATGCACCGCAGCGTTATCAGGGTGCGCTGGTTAAACTGCCGCAAACTCTGACCGTCAGTGAAAACTATAATTATGGCCGTTATGGCGAGCTGGCCCTAAGCCTTGGGCGTTTATATATGCCGACCAATCTGTATCCGGCCAAATCCGACGAAGCACTCAGCCTGGCCAAACAAAACCTGCTGTCGAAAATTATTCTGGATGATGGCTATAACAACCAGAACCGGACGCCGTGGTTGCCGCTGAACTTTAATGCGCAAAATACCTTAAGAGCCGGCTATGAGCTGCAAAATGTAGAAGGGATTTTGGAATATCGTTTTAACCAGTGGCGTATTCAGCCTGTTCAGGGCAGAACCTTGCCGAATATCGTGGCAGACAAAAATGAGCGCAGCAGCGTCAGTGCCAAAAATACTGCCCAGATTCGTGCTGCGGCCTTTAATGTCCTGAACTATGACAATGGCGCTGCACAAGGCTTCCCGACCGAGCGCGGTGCAAAAACCAAAGCAGAGTTCGACAAGCAGCATCAGAAAATTGTCAGTGCCTTAAAAGCCATTGATGCCGATGTCTATGGCCTGAATGAAATTGCCAACAATGGTTATGGCCCAGACAGCGCCATTGCCTATTTAACCCAAAGTCTGGGGCCAGACTGGAGGTATGTGACACCGCCAAATGCGGATCGCTTGGGCACCGATACCATTGCCGTAGCCATGATTTATAACAGCAAACGCCTGACGCCGGTGAATGCCGCTGCCGTGTTTGATGATGGTACGCAATTGAACCGTGTCACCATGGCGCAAAGTTTTAAACCTGTGGCGGGTGGCGAAAGCTTTACCGTGGTGCCACAGCATCTGAAATCCAAAGGTAGCTGTCCTGACACGGGTGTAGATGCAGATCAGGGTGATGGTCAAGGCTGCTGGAATAGCACCCGTGTGACCGCAGTACAGAAATTAATGCAATGGCTGGCGACCAATCCAACCAAAGTAACGCAGCCCAATGTCCTGATTCTGGGCGACTTAAACAGTTATGCCGAGGAAGATCCGATTTTGGCGCTGGAAAAGGCCAACTATAAAAATCTGTTTAATGATGAAAAAATCGGACAGGGCAAACAGGCTTATAGTTATGTGTTTGGTGTAGCCAGTAATACCCAGGGCTATGGCGGCGCCGGTAATTTAGACCATGCCATTGCCGATGCGCAATTGTATCCACGGGTTAAACGTGCTTTTGCATGGGCCATTAATGCCGATGAACCGACGGCGCTGGCCTATAACGAAGACTATAAAACTGCCGAGCAGATTCAGGCCTTTTATAGCCCGGATGCTTTCCGTTCATCTGACCACGACCCGATTATTATTGATCTGGATTTGGCAGATGCACCGGTAGAGCCAAAGCCATCGGAAGACTCCAAAGCGGATACCCATGGGGGGAGTACCGGTCTATGGTCATTATTGGGATTATTCGGTCTGAGTGCTGCGGCTTGGTTACGTCGCCGTAAATAAGGCGGGTATTGATCTGCCATAAAAAAACGCCTGATTATCAGGCGTTTTTTATGTGGTTTTACTCAAGCTTAATTCGGACTTAATTTATCAATCAGGGTGTCACTGGCTTCATTCAAGCCAATCAGCTCGACCTGAATCCCCCGAGCTTCAAATTTTTGCACCACGGTATTCAGCATATTCACTGAGGTTAAATCCCAAATATGCGCGTGAGTCAGATCAATCTTTACCTGTTGCAGATTTTCCTTAAAGTCAAAGAACTGGAAAAACTTGTCCGAGCTGCTAAAGAAAATCTGTCCGGTAATCTGATAACGGCGTGTATCCTGTACGCGTTCAGACTGAACTTTGACTTCACTTTCCAGCTTATTCACCAGGAATAAGGCCGACAGCAATACCCCAACGAAAACACCCAAGGCCAGGTTGTGTGTGGCCAGTACAATCGCCACCACGGTCAGCATCACAATATTACTTTGCTTTGGATGCTTGCTAAAGTTACGCACCGAATCCCAGTTAAAGGTGGTAAAGGCCACCATAATCATAATCGCCACCAGCGCCGCCATTGGAATATAAGCCAGCCAGTCTTTAAAGAACACCACCAGACACAGCAGGAAAACGCCGGCGACCAAAGTAGAAAGACGGGTACGCGCACCAGAGCTGACGTTAATAATCGACTGGCCAATCATGGCACAGCCGGCCATCCCGCCCATAAAACCGCTGACAATATTGGCATAGCCCTGACCACGACATTCCTGATGACGGTCACCTTCAGTTTCCGTCACTTCATTCACAATGGTGGTGGTCATCATGGTTTCCAGTAAACCCACTGTCGCAAGGGTGATGGAATAGGGGAAAATAATCGCCAGTGTTTCAAAATTCAGCGGAATTTCAGGAATTAAAAATACCGGTAAGGTGTCTGGAAATTGTCCCAGATCACTCACCGTACGCATATCGGCACCCAAAAACAGCGCCAGCAGACTCAGCACAATAATGCAGATTAAGGGTGAGGGCACCGCCTTGCCAATTTTAGGCAGATAGGGAAACAGATAAACTACCGCCAGCCCCAGGCCGACAAAGACATAGCCCCACAGATCCATTTGCATCAGCTCTGGAAGTTGCGCGACAAAAATTAAAATCGCCAGCGCATTCACAAAACCATAGACCACCGATTGCGACACAAAACGCATCAGCTTGGCCACTTTAAAATAGCCGGCCACCACTTGAATGATTCCGGTCAGTACCGTTGCCGCCAGCAAATATTGCAGCCCGTGCTCTTTGACCAGGGTAATCATCAGTAGCGCCATGGCACCTGTCGCGGCCGAAATCATTGCCGTGCGGCCACCAAAAAAGGCAATGGTCACGGCAATACAGAAGGAGGCATATAGGCCAACTTGTGGATCGACACCGGCAATTGCAGAAAAGGCAATGGATTCAGGAATCAGGGCCAGCCCCACCACCAGACCGGCCAGCACATCGGTCCGGATATTGGAAAACCACTCTTCTTTTTTCAGACTAATCACAATCGGCTTTTCATGAAACTTTAAAGGCGACTATGGTAAAACAAATGAAGTGAAAAAAGCAGCCGCAATCCACTTGAAAAAGCGCCGCGCTTGCTCAATATTGAAAAGGTAAATGTTTTTTACGCATTTACGCTTTTTTGCAATTTACAGGTTCGATCACTTGAAAGTTTGTTAGAAGCCATTTAAAACAGTTAGTAGTTATATAACAAGGATCAGATATGAAGCTTTATTATTCACCGGGTGCATGTTCTTTAGCGGCCCATATTATTTTAAATGAAATTAATGTAGATTTTGATTTAGAACGTGTCGACCTGAAAACCCATAAAACCGAAAAAGGTCATGATTATTACGAAATTAATCCAAAAGGCTATGTTCCGGCGCTTGAGATTAATCCAGGTCTGATTCTGACCGAAAACGTGGCAATTTTACCGTTTCTGGCCCAGCACGATCCAAAACAAGATTTAATTCCGCCATCAGGCATGGGCCGTGCCAAAGTGCTGGAATGGTTAGGTTATCTCAACTCGGAACTGCATGATGCCTACGCGGTATTCTTTGGTGGCCAGTTAACCGATGATGAAAAAAATAAAGCCTATGCTGAAATTGACCGTCTGTTAAGTTATATTGATAAAACCATTGGTGAATCAGACAATGAATATCTGGTCGATGATAACTTTGGCCCAGCCGATGCCTATTTATTCGTACTGACCAACTGGTCGAACCATATCCATCATGATTTAACCCCATATACCCATATTATTGCGCTGCGCAATAAAGTGGCCGAGCGTCAATCGGTGCAGATTGCCATGCGTGATGAAGGCTTGATTCCTTGATTCAGGTCTAAAAAACGCAATAAAAAAGGACTCAAGCAGAGTCCTTTTTTCATGTTTCGCTTTTAAATCAAGTGAAACCTAGAAGATTAATTTATCTCTCGGCGAAGCTGCAATAGGGTTTATTTAAAGAAATAACCGGTTTCTGGCGAGCTGGCATTGGCCATTCTTTTACGCGGCATCCGACCTGCCAGATAAGCTTCACGACCTGCTTCCACTGCTTTGCGCATTGCCGAAGCCATCAGGACCGGATTTTGCGCTGCTGCAATTGCAGTATTCATTAATACGCCATCACAGCCCAGTTCCATGGCAATTGCTGCATCGCTGGCAGTGCCGACACCCGCATCGACCAGTACCGGTACTTTGGCATTTTCTTTAATAATAGAAATGGTATGCGGGTTTAAAATCCCCAGTCCTGAACCAATTAAGCTGCCTAAAGGCATAATTGCCACACAGCCCATGCTTTCCAGTTCTTGTGCCACAATCGGATCATCCGAGGTGTAGACCATAATCTCGAAACCATCATCAATAAGCGTACGCGCTGCCTTTAAGGTTTCGGTGATGTTTGGATACAGGGTTTTTTCATCGCCCAGTACTTCCAGTTTTACCAGATTATGACCATCGAGCAGTTCACGTGCCAGCATACAGGTACGCACTGCACTGTTGGCATCAAAACAGCCGGCTGTATTTGGCAAAATGGTATATTTTTCTGGTGGAATCACAGACAGCAAATTTGGCTGATCGGGATGCTGACCAATATTCACGCGACGAATAGCAACAGTTACAATTTCCGCACCGCTGGCCTGAATGGCCAGATCTGTTTCCTGCAGATCTTTATATTTTCCCGTGCCCACCAGCAAGCGCGAGTTAAAAGTGCGTGAACCGATTTTAAGTAGGGTGTCTTCCATACGTGCTCCGTCTTAGCCGCCGCCAACGGCATGAATAATTTCAATGCGGTCTTGATCATGAATAGGGGTGCTTTCCAGTCGGCTTTTCGGCACAATCATCTCGTTTTGTTCTACCGCAAAACGTTTGCCTTCCAACGCCAGTTGTTGCACCAGTTCTAGTAAATTATGGCACTGTGTCTGTTGTAATTCGCCGTTTAAATAAATGTGCATACCTGCAGTTTCCTAGCTGTTCCGTTCCCGAATTATCGGGCATATTTCATGGCATTCCAGGCCAGTACCAGCCAGCCGGCAATCATTAGCGCACCGCCAATTGGGGTAATGGCCCCCAGACCGCGCGGCAAACCTAGCGCCATCACATACAATGAGCCACAGAAAAACACAATCCCGACCTGAATCAGCAGGAAGCTGGCTTTAATGGGAAATTGAGTCATGACTTTGGCCAGAATCGCCAGTGCCAATAATCCGAGGGCATGATAGAAAAAATAATCAGTCGCTGTTTGCCACCACGCCAGTTGAGCTTCTGTTGCGCGTGCTTTTAAGCCATGTGCCCCAAATGCACCTAACATCACCGCAAGTGCTAAATTAAGGGCAGAAATTGCAATCCACATAGCAAGAATGACCTGAGTAAATTTGCGCTCAACCTTAACATTTTTCCGGGCAACGAGAAAGTGAAAAACTTTCACCCTGAAATGTGGTATTGAATCCATTGCTGTCCCACAATTTTTCACAAGAGGAAGCTCATTTGAGCTTCCTCTTGTTTTATGGGTATTTTATCGGGTGAAAATAAAGCTTTTAAAGTTCTTCTTTCAAACAAATTCACTTGAATTATTCTGAGTAAACGTTGAACTGTCCAACCTGTTTTTCCTAAATGTCGAGCGAAACTCACCAATAAATAGGCGATCATCGCAATCCAGATTTGTGTCTGAATTGCGTTCCTGCTGCGGCCTAGAAACGCTTTTAATTTGAGATTCTGCTTAATCGCCTTAAAGAACAGCTCAACTTTCCAACGATCTTTATAAATCGCCGCAATGGTGGAGGCGGCTAAATGAAAGTTATTGCTGAGAAAGCTAAAGTGCTTGCCACTTTGCTGATCTCTATATTCAATTCTTCTTATCACTGGGGCTTTTCTTTTTAGGGCATGTGCGCTATTCAGCTGAATGGTTTCATCTTTTAGAATACCTTTTGAGATTCTGCTTAATCGCCTTAAAGAACAGCTCAACTTTCCAACGATCTTTATAAATCGCCGCAATGGTGGAGGCGGCTAAATGAAAGTTATTGCTGAGAAAGCTAAAGTGCTTGCCACTTTGCTGATCTCTATATTCAATTCTTCTTATCACTGGGGCTTTTCTTTTTAGGGCATGTGCGCTATTCAGCTGAATGGTTTCATCTTTTAGAATACCTTTGGATTCAAGCACTGGATGTTGCTGGATCACCTGATACACAGATTTAGGCCTAAAACGTGTGACAAATCCAATGTTTTGAGCAGTCAGATTTGCATACCATTGGTAATCGACATAGCCTTTATCAAAAACTACAATGCTGCCAGCAGGAAACTGGAATTTACGGCCTTGTACCATGTCATTTTCTTTGCCATTTTCAACTGCAACAAACTCAGGAATATCATTGCTGTGATTCAATCCTATACTGAGTTTCATGCTGGCTTTTGAGTCGTGAACTTTGGCCCATTCACATAAGGAAAGCGACAGGTCAATATGACTGGCATCCAAGGAATACAAGGGATTCTTAAAGCGAAATTTATGAGCTACTTTTGAGTGTTCATAGTATTTAAGCAACTTGTAAAATAGCTGTTGATACAAGGTAGCAGGCTGCTGCTCATTGATTCGTGCCAGCGTGCTTCGGGGAATAGACTTTGCTCCGAGATGACTTAGCTTTTCCTGTTGGCACTCCAAATTGGATTGAATATCTCTCAGACTTTGCCTACAAGAGAATTGAGACATCAATATGGCAATAAACTGATCCCACCGGGAAGCCGCTCTAAATTTCTGTCCAACATGGTGTACTTTAGCAAGTTGTTCAAAATCCTGTCGCACAACAGGTTTAATTAGCTCATGAAATACGGTATTCTGATGTGACAAAACCTGAATCCTGGTCGTTAAAGTGTTTGTTTGCACTCATATTTTAACTGTTAGGACTCAGGTTTTTTTATTTAAAGCAAACTATGGGACAGCAGTGGTATTGAATCCAGCTTTTTGATTTTAGGGGGGAAGAAAATGGATTTCTTTAAGATCATCGCCCGGTTTCAGCAAGCACAGACAGCAAAAAAGGGCAGATCGCCCTTTTTTAACTTTAGCACTCTGGAATCATCACTTAGTTAGATGACATTGCCACTTTAATTTTTTCCATGGCATTTTTTTCAAGCTGGCGAATACGCTCCGCAGAAACATTATATTCAGCTGCCAGTTCATGCAGGGTCGATTTATCATCATCTAACCAGCGACGCTGCAAGATATTACGCGAACGGTCATCCAGCTGCTCCATGGCTTCATGCAGGGCAGAGGTACTTTGTGCCTCATAATCTTCATCTTCGACCAGACGGGCCGGATCGTAACGGTTATCTTCTAAATAAAGCGCCGGCGCAACATGGGTAGTGTTTTCACTTTCATCATCATTTTGCGCTTCGAAAGCCGCGTCATAAGCGGTCAGACGGCCTTCCATTTCCAGGACCTGTTCCGGAGTGACATTCAGGTCGTTGGCAATCGACTTGGCTTCTTCCAGCGTCAGTTTTTTGCTGGATTTTTTCAGGCTGCGTAAATTAAAGAACAGTTTACGCTGTGCCTTGGTGGTGGCAATTTTAACAATACGCCAGTTACGGATCACGTATTCGTGAATCTCGGCTTTAATCCAGTGCACGGCAAATGACACCAGACGCACGCCCATATTCGGGTCGAAGCGTTTCACGGCCTTCATTAGACCGAGGTTGCCTTCCTGAATCAGGTCGCCTTGTGGCAAACCATAACCTGCATAACTACGCGCAATATGGACTACAAATCGCAAATGCGACATGACCAGCATTTTTGCTGCATCTAAATCTTGATCGTAATAATAACGTTCAGCTAACTCTTTTTCTTGTTCAGCCGTTAAAATAGGAATTTGATTGACGGTACTAATATAAGCACCGAGATTTACGCCTGGCGCAGATAATGACAGGGGCATCAACTGATTGCGGCTGTCACTCATGAGTTCTCCTTATAGGATCGGTGGGTCGTATTACCTGTAAATTTCATCTTAATACCAATATCCTTGCAAATTAAGGAAAAAAGGTAGAGAAATGTAAAGTTTTATGCCAATGCATGCTGTTTACTTTAATTGAAAATTATTTAATTTCAATAAAGTAATGAAACTCGTTGGCAGAAATTTGTGTCAATTCACAGCCGTACTGGTGAATCTGACAATAGCGGCTGACATCTTGCTGACTATGCGGGTCAGAGGACTTGAGCAGAAAGTGTCCGGCGCCGGTTTTTTTTAAAGCGCGTTTTAGCATCAGTAAGGGCATGGGGCAGGGTTGTCCCATCGCATCAATGGTGATCATTTCATCGACAGAGTTGTCCATAATCTGCTTTAATCGGGTCTTTAAAAAAGGACTCAAAATATTAGCAAATTTGATGCCAAATCTAAAGTTTATTTGCGGTTTTTATCAAAATATAACATTGAAAAATCTTGAATTAACTTTGTCAAAAAAAGCATGAATTCTGAATAAGATAAATCAAAAAAAATCTATTATTTGTCATAAACCCGTGTTAAGCTCGATGCGTATTTAGGATTTGAGATAGGCAGTTGTTGTTTGTCGCCCTATTACAAATTGGATGTAACCGGGATTTTGTTAATAGTTATACAGAATGATTACAAGCTTAGAAATAAAAATATTTTTAAACTTTGTTTACTCTGCTGTTTGCAACACCGGGTGGTCCTTCTTTTTAATCAATGAGGATTAACTTATGACAGCTCGTGAACAAGGCGTAGTTAAATGGTTCAACGACACTAAAGGTTTTGGCTTTATTCAACGTAACGGCGGCGACGATGTATTCGTTCACTTCCGTGCGATTCAAGGCGAAGGCCACCGTTCACTTCGTGACGGTCAACGTGTTGAGTTCAGCGTAGTTAAAGGTCAAAAAGGCTTCCAAGCGGAAGAAGTACAACCTTTAGACTAATCGTTGGATTAATCTGAAAAACGCTCCATCTATTGGGGCGTTTTTTGTTTATAATATGATACGTTTTTGTGATTAATAAGTTAGAGCACATTTTTATGTCATCTGGTTTTGAAACCTTAAATTTACATCCGAAACTGAGACAAGCTATTGCGGCCTTAGGTTTTAAGGAAATGACGCCCATTCAGCAAAAGGTTTTAAAATTTACTTTGGCTGGACATGATGCCATTGGTCGCGCCCAGACCGGTACCGGCAAAACCGCTGCCTTCCTCATTAGCGTAATCAATGACTTATTGAATAATCCTGTGAAAGAGCAGCGTTTCCGTGGTGAGCCGCGTGCCCTGATTCTGGCACCGACGCGTGAACTGGCCTTACAGATTGAAAGCGATGCCAAAGAGCTGGTGAAGTTTACCGACCTACATGTAGTGACCTTGTTGGGCGGTGTCGATTTTGACAAGCAAAAAGCGCAGCTGGATAAAAACTTTGTCGACATTATGGTCGCGACCCCGGGTCGTCTGATTGACTTTGTCGAGCAAAAAGAAGTCTGGCTGGATCAGCTGGAATTTCTGGTGATTGATGAAGCCGACCGTTTACTGGATATGGGCTTTATTCCATCGGTAAAACGGATTGTGCGTTTTTCACCGCGTAAAGAGCAGCGCCAGACTTTAATGTTCTCAGCCACTTTTAGCTATGATGTGCTGAATCTGGCCCAGCAATGGTTATTTGAACCGGTGACTGTCGAAATTGAACCGGAAAAGAAAACCAATGCCGATGTCGAGCAGCGCGTATATATGGTGTCGAATTCAGACAAATATAAACTGCTGCAAGATATTTTGCGCGACGAGCCGATTGAAAAAGTCATGATCTTTGCCAACCGCCGCGATCAGGTGCGCCGTCTGTATGACCATCTGAAACGTGATGGCTATAAAGTGGTGATGCTATCTGGTGAAATTGCCCAGGATAAACGCCTGAAAATGCTGGACCAGTTTAAAAATGGCAAGCACAACATCATGATTGCCACCGATGTTGCCGGACGCGGCATTCACGTCGATGGTGTATCGCATGTGGTGAACTTTACCTTGCCAGAACAGTCAGATGACTATGTACACCGTATTGGTCGTACCGGTCGTGCTGGTACGCGTGGGGTCAGTATTAGTTTCCTGGCCGAAGATGATGCCTTCTATTTGCCAGAAATTGAAAAAGCCATCGGGCAAAAACTGCCATTAACCCGTTTAGATGGTTATTGCTAGGTTTTGATTTGCTGGGTGGGTGCTGAGGCAGCTACCCACATGAAATAAAAAATGGATCAGCCCAAAAGGAACTGATCCATTTTTTATTTCATCTTTTGATTACGTTCAGATTAGTTGGCCTGACAGCGGAAGGTGAGTACGGTCTGATAATCATCATCCTGTGCCAGCTGGGCATTACGACCCGAGATGGTGCCGAGCACAGTCGCGGCAGCCTGAATCATCTGTCCGGTCTGTTCATCGACCACGCCTTTTAAAGCGCCGTTATAAGTGGTCTGTTCATCGACCACCACCGGTGTAGCGCGGCTACCACAGGTTTTGTTGGCCGCACTAATCGCATTGTTTTTGGAGATGATATTGCTTTTACCTAAACCGGTGACTTCGTACTGATTATTTTCTTTCTGAATTGCCAGCGAAGAGGTCGGGTTTGAAGCACAGGCGGTCAAAAATAGCGCAGCGGTGGCTGCAGCACTTAAACCAATCAGCTTGTTCATGTGTGGTCCCCATATTTTATTTGTTGAATCAGTCATCTATCTAAACATATCTGCACTTTTAGAGTTTGTAGAAGCTGTAAAGAAATGCAGTTTTATATAGTGGCTCTGTGACAGACAAGCCGGCCATTAAAACTCAGGATTTATACAAATAACCCAACGCAAATAGAGTAAATTCTGTGGTTTATGCTAATCTTGAGGCAGATTTTATAGATAGATATAAGCCAATGACGGATACAATGGAAGCTACGGTTCATCAGAATATTCATCAACGTCAGTCGATTGGGCATCTGGTCGAGCCGGCACCGAATGCAGCGCAGCTGGAGCGTGCCTTTCAGGCAGCCTTGACCGCGCCTGATCATCATCGTTTAAAACCGACCCGTTTTGTGGTAATTCCGGCAGAGCGCCGTGAAGCCTTTGGCGAATTGCTGGTACAGGCCCTGGCCGATTTGGGCCAGGCCGATGCGGTGCAGCTGGAACGTGTGAAACATCATCCTTTTCGGGCGCCATTACTGGTGCTGGCACTGACCAAATTCCAGCCGCATCCTAAAGTTCCGGATTTTGAGCAAACCTTAAGTACCGGGGCGGCGGTACAGAATTTCCTGCTGTCTTTGCAGGCCCAGGGCTTTGCCAGTATGTGGCGCAGTGGTGCCGTGGTTGAATCAAAATTATTGAAAAAAGCTTTGAAATTAAATGAAGATGATTTAATTTCAGGCATCATCTATATTGGAACTGCCGCAAAAGCGATTGCGCCGCGTGCGGACATTCAGACTGACGCCTATGTCAGTTACTGGACGGAATAAGCATCGCATACGGCTGAGGATATAAAAATAATGTCAGAATTGAATTTTGCCAGTCTGGTAGAACCGGTCAATATTGATCAGAAAACCGCATTAAGAATTACCGTCTTGGGTGGGGGCAGTTTTGGTACCGCAATGGCCAATACCGCGGTGCGTAACGGCTGCGATACCATGATCTGGATTCGGGATGAAGCCACCGCTGAAGAAATTAACCGCACTCATATCAATAAACGCTATTTGCCGGATTTTCCTTTAGAGCCGGGCTTAAAAGCAGTATCGGATCTGGAACTGGCGGTGCGCGACCGAGATATTATTTTGGTCGCCATTCCAAGTCATTCTTTTCGTGATGTGCTGAAGCAGATTAAGCCGTTTATCACCTCGCAAGCGGTGGTGTCCCTGACCAAGGGTATTGAGGCCAAAACCTTCTGCTTTATGAGCGATATTATTCGCGCCGAATTGCCGGAAGTGCCGTATGGGGTGCTGTCTGGCCCGAACCTGGCCAAAGAAATTGTAGCCGGGCAGCCCGCCGGAACCGTGATTGCCAGCCAGTCAGAACTGGTGCGTTATGCGGTGCAGCAGGCACTGCACAGTGCTTTATTCCGTGTATTCGGTAGTGATGATGTACACGGGGTTGAACTTGGCGGGGCGTTAAAAAATATTTATGCCGTGGCGATGGGCATGGCTGCCGCGTATAACGTCGGTGAAAATACCAAAAGTATGATTCTAACCCGAGCCTTAGCTGAAATGAGCCGTTTTGCGGTCAAGCTGGGCGCCAACCCGCTGACGTTCCTTGGTTTGTCAGGTGTCGGTGATTTATTTGCCACCTGTAGCAGTCCATTGAGTCGTAATTATCAGGTGGGGTATGCACTGGGCAAAGGTAAAACCCTGGAACAGGCCACACAGGAACTGGGCCAGACTGCAGAAGGGATTAATACCATTGTGCAGGTCAAAGCACGTTCTGAAGAGCTGGATGTGTATATGCCAATTACCAGCGCCTTGTATGATGTGATTTATGAAGGACAGCCGCCGCTGACGATTGCACTGGCACTCATGAAAAATGGCCATCGTAGTGATGTAGAGTTTGTATTGCCGCATCATGAAGTATAAATTGGTTAAAATATGACAGTTTGATGAACCGAACTGTCATATTTACTGCTTATAATGCGGACAAAATGAAATAAGGAAATGTATATGCAATTGACCCTGGTGCGTCATGGTGAAGCTTCACCACCCGTGCATGGTAATGATATTAAACGTCCCCTGACCGAACGTGGGCATATCCAGGCACAGCAAACGGCAGAGTATTTAAAAGATCTGATCCGTCCGGATGTGTTTGTGGTTAGTCCGCTGTTACGTGCCCAGGAAACGCTGGCGCATATCCAGACCTATTTTAAAGATGTGCCTGTGGTGATCTGCAATACCATTAAACCGGATGATGATGCGACTCAGGCTATTGAGTGGTTATCGCATTTGCCTTATGAATCAATTGCGGTGGTGTGTCATATGAATGTGGTGGCACATATTGCAGAGCAGTTAACCGGGGAATCTTTCCATCCTTATGCGCTGGCAGAAGCGCGTATTTATGAGCAGGCGGTTATTGCTGCAGGTTTATCGACACAAATAAAAAGTTTTATTCCAGACGCATAACAACACACTTTATTTCATGGCAGTACAATAACAATGTTGCAAATATGGATGCCGGAAGCCAATGGGGTTTGGCAATGGTCAAGCGGGGAGTACTGGGTTCAGGCCAATACCCTGGAAGACCTGATTCAGGCGATACAGCTTCATCAGGGTGAAGAAGCAGTGGTGTATTTTCCGAGCCGGGATATACAGATGCTGCAACAGCAGATGAGCAAGGCCCAATACAAGCAGCTGGGGCCAGACGGAATTAAATTCCTGCTAGAAGAATTTGTGGTATTGCCAATTGATGCCATGAAAGTGCTGCATCATTTTCAGCAGCCGGACCGCCTGACTTTACTTGGTGTGGCGCAAAGCCATGTCGAAACCTTGCAACATGCTTTGGCGCTATTGCCGGTCAAAGTCACGGCCTTATTGCCAGACTTTTTATTGCTGCCAGTGCCTGAGCCTGATCATATTGTGCTGGCCAATGTCTGTGGCCGGTTGCTGGTACGTGAAAATGAATATCTGGGCAGCTCGGTCGATGATCTGGCTTTATTTCTGGATTATCAGGCGCCTGAACAGCGTTATCAGATCAGTAATTTTACCGCCGAACAGATGCACAGTATTGAGGCTATCAGCACGCATGAGCAGTTAAGCTCTTTCCATTATGAAGTGCCGGTGCTGAAAAAAGTCAAACAGCATCCTTTTAATATTTTACCCAAAGCCAAAAGTGAATCGGGCATTTCGGGTTACTGGAAAGCCTGTGCTGCGGTATTTTTGGGGATTCTGGTGGTGCAGTTCAGTTATGATGCCACGCGCTGGTATCAGTATAAAAAAGTTGCGAATCAGACCGCGGTGCAGGCGATTGATCAGTTTAAATACTGGTTTGGGCAAAACTATCCGGTCACCGAGCAAAATATTAAAAGCCAGTTTGAATATCAGTTAAAACAAAGCCAGACTGCCGATACCCAGGCCTTACAGCTGCTCAGTCGGATCGGGCCGGTATTGATGCAGAATCAGATTGTGGCCAGACGGGTCAATTATGATCTGTCCAGTCTGAATATGGAATTACAGGCCAGCTCTGCAGCCAGCTTGCAGGCATTGACCCAGCAATTAAACCAGCTGGGCTTTAAAGTCGAGCTGGGTAATATTCAACCGGCCGCCAACGGCGCAATCGGACTGGTGAAAGTACAATAATGAAAGCAGTAGAAAAAATTCAGCAGCGTTGGGATCAGTCGCTGGAAAAATTAAATGACTATTTAGATACGCTGAGCTTGCGTGAACGGATCATGGTGATTTTTACCGGTATTTTTGTACTGGTAGCCGCCATCGGATCGGCGCTGTGGTATATGCACGGCGCGGCAGATCAGCAGCAAAAACGGCTCAATACCTTAAAAGATCTGGTGGTGTGGATGCAAAGCAACGCCGTGACCATGAAGCCGGCCGGGGATGTACAGCTCAGCAGTCTGGAAAAAGTACAGCGCGTGGCACAGCAGCAGGGTTTATCGGTGGCATCGCAGCAGTCGGGTGAAAAAATTCAAATTGTAAGCAGTCATGCACAATATTCAGTGCTGGCCAATTTCCTGACCCAGCTGGCACAAATGGGATTAAGCATTGAAAAAATGGAATTAATTTCCGATGCCGGGCAGATTAAATTAACGGCGACAGTGCAATAACCGGTAAAAATAAACAATGGTCAAGCATGGTGTTTTCAACAATCTGGGCCTATAATAGGCCGACTTAAAAAGCCGTAGACTTTTGCCGATATGTTGTATTCTCTTGCCCGCCCTTTGTTGTTTTCTTTGGCACCGGAGCGTGCACATGAGCTCACATTATCTTTATTAAAATCAGGTCATAAAATGGGCCTGATGCGTCAGCAGGTGGCAGCAAAACCAGTCACCTGTATGGGTGTTGAATTCCCGAATCCGGTGGGTCTGGCTGCAGGCCTGGACAAAAATGGTGCCTATATTGATGCGCTGGCCGCTTTAGGTTTTGGTTTTATTGAAATTGGTACCATCACCCCGCGTCCACAAGCCGGTAATCCACATCCGCGTCTGTTCCGTTTACCGCAGGCCAAAGCCATTATTAACCGCATGGGTTTTAATAATGATGGCGTCGATAAGCTGATTGAAAACGTCAAGGCCGCCAAATTTAAAGGCGTACTGGGGATTAATATTGGTAAAAATGCCGATACTCCGGTAGAAAAAGCGGTTGATGATTATCTGATCTGTTTAGAAAAAGTTTATAATTACGCCTCTTATATTACGGTCAATATCTCATCACCCAACACCAAGAATTTGCGTAGTCTGCAAAGCGGCGATGCCCTGACCGAGCTGTTGCAAACCTTGAAACAGCGTCAGTTGGCGTTGGCCGAAGAGCATCAGCATTATGTACCGTTGGTATTAAAAGTTGCTCCAGATCTAGAACCGTCCGATATTGAATTTATTGCCCAGCAATTACTGCAATTTAAAATTGATGGTTTAATTGTGACCAATACCACCTTGTCTCGTGAAGGGGTAGAGAATTTGCCACATGGCGATGAAGCCGGTGGTTTATCGGGTGCGCCAGTATTTGAAAAGAGTACCGCGTGTCTGGCAGCCTTTGCCAAAACCTTAGAGGGCAAAATTCCTTTAATTGGTGTTGGTGGTATTCTTTCAGGTGAGCAGGCAGTTGCGAAACGCAATGCCGGTGCAACTTTGGTACAAGTGTATAGCGGTTTGGTCTATACTGGCCCGGAACTTGTGAAAGATTGTGTAGACGCACTTTAAAGTCATGAACGCCATCGATATCTTTATACTGATTATTCTGCTCATTGGAGGGCTTAACGGTTTGCGTCAAGGATTTATTAAAGCCTTTGCGAACTTGGTCGGTTGGATTTTTGCCCTGATTGTGGCGGCAAAATATGCTTCCGTTCTAGCGCCTTCAATGACCGCTCTCAGTGCTGATCCGGTGGTTCAGAAAATTGCGGCCTTTGCTTTTATTGTGTTGGTGATTGTGGTGCTGACCTGGATGGTGAGCGCATTATTAAACCGCATCTTGAAATCGCTGAAACTGGGCCCATTAAATCGTTTAGCCGGTGGTGCGTTTGGTACCCTCAAAGGTCTGCTGATTGTGCTAATTGCCATTCAGGGCATTGGGCCGTGGGTCGAAAGTTCGCCGCACTGGAAACAGTCCAAATTTATTCAAACCCTTTTACCTTATGCGCCTTGGGCCACACAAATGTCCAAAGATGCCGCCAATGAGGCTTTACAGCACATCAAATCAGAAGATGCTCCGAAATCTTCTGGTTCTTCATCTGAACCTGAACGAAAGGGCGCAGATGAGTCAACGAATAATCCTTTTTATTAATCCTAGCTGGTCTGCGAGGTTGCTATGTGTGGAGTAGTTGGTATAGCTGGTAAATCACCTGTTAACCAAATGTTGTTTGATGCATTAACGATGTTACAACATCGGGGACAAGATGCAGCTGGGATTGTCACTTGCCATGAAGGTCGCTTGTTCTTGCGTAAAGACAACGGCATGGTGCGTGATGTATTCCATACCCGTCACATGCGTGCCTTGCTGGGCAACTACGGGATTGGTCATGTGCGTTATCCGACGGCAGGTTCATCTAGCAGTGCAGAAGCGCAGCCGTTTTATGTGAACTCGCCGTACGGTATTACGCTGGCGCATAACGGTAATCTGACCAATGCCGAAGAAATTCATGAAGACCTGTTCAAGACTGATTTACGTCACATGAATACCGATTCAGATTCAGAAGTACTGTTAAACGTTTTTGCCCATGAATTACAAAAACGCGGCAAGCTGGAGCCGGCAGCAGAAGATATCTTCCATGCGGTAACGCGTGTGCATGAGCGTTGTAAAGGGGCTTATGGCGTGGTGGCCATGGTGACCGGTCAAGGGATTGTGGGCTTCCGTGACCCGCATGGGATTCGTCCGTTAATTTACGGTTCGCGTGAAACCGATGAAGGCATGGAATACATCATTGCCTCTGAATCGGTGGCAATTACGGCACTGGGCTTTAAAGTCGAGCGTGACCTGGCACCGGGTGAAGCCATCTTCATTGACTCTAACGGCCAGATGTTTACCCAGCAGTGTGCGGCGCAATCTGAATATCATCCATGTATTTTTGAATATGTGTATTTCGCGCGTCCAGATGCGACCATTGATGGTATTTCGGTATACAAAGCCCGTTTAAAAATGGGTGAGAAGCTGGCGCAAAAAATCCTGCGTGAATGGGGTGAGGAACACGATATTGATGTCGTGATTCCAATTCCAGATACTTCGCGTACTTCGGCCTTGGAACTGGCCAACACCTTAGGTGTTAAATTCCGTGAAGGCTTTATGAAAAACCGTTATATCGGTCGTACCTTCATTATGCCAGGTCAGCAGCAGCGTAAAAAATCGGTACGTCAAAAGCTGAACCCGGTTGAGCTGGAATTTAAAGGCAAGAACGTGTTACTGGTAGATGACTCGATTGTGCGTGGTACCACCTGTAATGAAATTATCCAGATGGCACGTGATGCTGGTGCCAAACGCGTATTTTTCGCTTCAGCGGCGCCAATGGTGAAATATCCAAACGTGTATGGTATTGATATGCCGGCTAAATCTGAGCTAATTGCCTCTAGCCGTAGCGTCGAAGAAATTCGTGAAATTATTGGTGCTGACCGTCTGATTTTCCAGGATCTGGAAGATTTAAAAGCTGCAGTACGCACCCATAAAGTGCCAGAAGTGAATGATTTCGATTGCTCGGTGTTTGATGGAGTCTATGTTGCTGGCGGTATTGATGAAGCCTATCTGGATAATCTTCAGCAAAAACGCAGCGATACAGCCAAAAAGAAAAAAGACAATTATATCGATGTGAATATTGATGCTGCATCGGTAGATTTGACCGGTTTGAAAGAAGAATAATTCTTGTAAAACTGGCAGGAAAAGCGGGAAATTCCCGCTTTTTTCATTTATGATGTCGCCTAAAGACAATGTAATTTAAGGAAATTTACATTGAAAGGTGTAGGTTACTACTTTATTAAAAACAAGAATATGATGTGGTCTGCAAGCCTGTGTTTGCTTGCGGTCATCCTGACCATTTTTATTTTAAATACTGTACTGGGTTTGCTGGTGCATTATATTGATGCTTCGCAGTCCATTTACTGGCATAGCTTAAGTCCTTATCTGGTCGCGGTACTGCTGTCTTTAATGGGCATTTCCATTGCCATTGAATTATATATTTTCCGTTCTGGCGGCCACTCACTGGCCAAGCAGCTGTGTGCACGTCGTTTAAGCCTGATTGAAAGCACGCCGGAAGAAAGTGTTGCCTTAAAAATTACCGAACAGCTGGCCGATACCTTCGCGATTGATACGCCGGCGCTGTATGTCCTGCCGGATGAAGTCGGGGTAAATGCACTGACCGCCGGTTTTTATCCACGCGATATTGCGATTATTCTGACCTGGGGCGCCTTGCAAAACCTGGATGAGCAGGAACTGTATGGCTTGCTCAGTCATGAGTTTCATCAAATTTTAAGTGGTGAAACTGCGGAAAATACCAAGCTGAAAATTCTCTACAGCAGCCTGACCACGTTTAGCCAGTGGGGCAGTAAAGTGGCCAAACTCGGCTTTGGCAAGCAGTATTACAACACCGCTTATGCACCTGCCACGCCTTTTGTTGCACTGGGCGGCATGATCTGGCTGATTGGCAGCTTAGGCATGCTGATTACCCGTTTTATTAAATATTTAAACCTGAGCGGGCGTACCTTTAAAAACGACCTGAAAACCAAACGTTTAATCCAGAACAATGCCAATATTCAAACCCTGCTCAGGATTTATGTGCACCATGCCGGTTCGCAAATTCACAGTGAATATTCGGAATCAATTGCGCATATGTGTTTTGCCAACTCGCTGAGTCCGCAAAGCTGGTTGAATATCCATCCGAGTATTGATGCGCGGATTTATGAGTTAAATCCGGCACTGGTGCAGGATCTACAACTGGAAAATTTAAAAAAGCTGCGCAGTCAGCCCTGGTTTGGTCTGTTTCGTTCACTGGAAGAGGTCAATGGTGAATATTATGCACCGTGGAGTTCGCCGCAACCTTTGCCTTTATTGCGATTATCCCCGATTAGTTTTGCCATTAAAGATGCAATCAAGCCGCTGAAACCGGAAATCCGCCGTAATATGCCGCGTCCGGAACTGATCCAGCGTGCCTTGCAGACGGCCACTGGTTCGCGTGAGGTGATGATGGCAATTTTAATGATTCGCCAATACCGCGAATTTATTCCGCCTGAAGTAGAAGTCAGCCGTGCCATTGTCGATGCCTTGTTGAATCTGGATGGTCGGGTGCATATCTCCATTTTTCTGGAAGCCTGCCAGAATATTGGCGGTATGCCGGCCAGTATCGCGCGGCAGTTTTTGACCAAGCTGGCCAAAATTATTCAGGAAGATGGGGAAATTGGACTGCTGGATGCCTTGCTGCTGGAGCGGGTCAAATCCGAGTTGAACCTGCTGCCGCTACATACCCCGACGGCGCTGGATGAAGTTAAACCGCAAATTGTACGTTTAATTGATGCCTTGCTGCATGTGCAGCAAATCAATAGCGGCAACCAGCTGGAAGTGCGGGAAAAAATTTTACAGCGCGTACTGACACCGTATGAAATGTCGCTGTATGAAGAAATTTCCGATGAGCCAATTGATCTGGCAGAAATTCTGAATGATATGGCCGGGCTGTTGTTGCGTGACCGTTTAAGTATTCTGGGTATTGCTGAAGCCTGTTTGTGGAATGACCGGATTATCACTCAGGATGAGCTGGATGTACTGGAGCTACTGTACTGGCGTTTAGGCTTTGCCACCGAAGAAATGGTTGAGCGTATGCAGAAGAAAAACAGTTTAATGATTATCTAAGGACTCTATTTCTGAGTGCGGTAGGCGGATCGAGTCATCCTCATTGAGCAGCTTTAATATGACTGGATGCAGAAAGCACAGCAAAACCGGACTAATCCGGCTAGAATAGCCCTATGGACATAAGTGACGATAGCAGATGATTGGGCATCAACGTGAGATTTTGGCAAGTTTGGGAATTGATATATGGATTCCCCGGGACGTTGCATCTCAAAATTTGCCAGCATCTTCCTTATGGCGCGATCAGGCCCCGGCAGAACTGCTGACTGAAATTGTCATGCCGGCAGCTGTCGCGGCGACGGCGCCTCAAGATATTGCCTTACAGCTTAGACAGCCTGTTGCGGAACCACAAGTCTCTCCGCAAGAGAATCCAGTCGAAAGCCCGGCAGAACCTGTCACGCCTGCGGCTCTGGTGGAAGTGCAGCCCGCCTTACAGATTGATGCATTTCATCTACAAGCCATTGTTAAAGAACAATATACGATTGTGCTGGATGCCACCCACATCAATGAGTCGCAGCAACAGTTATGGCGCAATATCCAGCGTGCGGCACAGGCAGAATTTTTTGAGCTGAATTGGCCTTTTGCTTTGCCTGAGCTGCAAGATGGTCGAGCGGTTTCGGTATATGTACAAGGTTTTCTGGATGCGATTGCACTGGAGAAAAAGATCATTGTGTTGGGTCAATTGCCTCATGTACAGTTAACGCAAGCTACAGCATTGCCCGCTTTGGCCGAGATGCTAGAACAGCCGCTATTGAAAAAACAGCTATGGCAGGCTATGCAAGATAAAAAACACATGACGGATCAGGAATGAAACAAAAAGTTATCGCATTTAGTCAGGTTGATCAGGACGTTTTAAGCCAGCTGAAACAGCAGTATGACGTGGTAGAAATTAGCCCGAAACTGGGTGATGTTAATGAGCAGATTCGTACTCATGTCCAAGATGCTGATGGCATGATTGGTGCGGGGCGTTTGCTCAATGCCTCTAACCTGACGGGTGCGCGCCGTCTTAAAGTGGTTTCCAGTATCAGTGTCGGTTATGACAATTATGATGTGGGCTATCTGACTGAGCAAAAGATTTATCTGTGTCATACACCGCATGTATTAACCGAAACCACTGCCGATTTGGCTTTTAGTCTGTTAATGGGAGCTTCGCGTCAGCTGGCCTATCTGGATCGCTGGACCAAACAGGGTGAATGGAAACGTACCGTTGGCCCGGCACAGTTCGGTCAGGATATTCATGGTAAAACTTTAGGGATTATTGGTTTGGGTAATATTGGTGCCGCCATTGCCCGTCGTGGGCGTTATGGCTTTAACATGAATATTCTGTACCATAACCGCCGTGAAAATCTGGCGCAGGCGCAGCCCTTAAATGCGCAATATCACAGTCTGGATGAGCTGCTACAACAGTCGGACTTTGTGGTGGTCGCGGTGGATTTAAACGCCGACTCGACCGCTTTAATTGGTGCGCGTGAATTTGAGCTGATGCAAAAACATGCGGTATTTGTGAATATTGCCCGTGGTTCCGTGGTCAATGAACAGGCTTTAATTGACGCGCTGAAACAACAGAAAATTTTTGCGGCCGGTCTGGATGTCTATGAAAAAGAACCGCTGCAAAGTTCGGAGCTCTTTGGTCTGGACAATGTGCTGACCTTGCCGCATATTGGCTCAGCGACCGCAGAAACCCGTAAAAAAATGGCCTGGCTGGCCTATAAAAATCTGGTGGATGTGCTGGAAGGCCGGCAGCCGGGCTACGCGGTCAATGGCGGATTTGCGTAAAACTTCCTAACACTTCGTTGCATATTTCTTCGATATTGAATGCTATATTCAAGACACGAGCAGATAATTTGAGAACGGCAATTTGAAACGGTTGTTTTTAGCAGGTAGTTTAGGCCTGCTTACAGCATTCACTTCGACACATGGGGCAAACTTCACCACTTCACCACAATTTAATGTGCCAGAAATTGGTGCAGGGGTGGGGCTGATCGATCAGCAAAAAGAACGCATGATTGGTGAAAAAGTCTATCGTGAAGTGCAACGTCAAATGCCGGTGGCGCAAAATCCGTGGCTGGAAGATCAGCTGTTCTCGGTCTTCTCGCATCTGCTCAGCCAGACCCAAATGGGCCAGCCTATTGGCCTGCTCATTATTAACGATCCGCAAATTAATGCCTTTGCCGTGCCAGGCGGTCTGTTTGCCTTAAATACCGGTCTGGTGACTTCTGCGCGTAATATGGATGAAGTGGCCGGGGTGATGGCGCATGAGATTGCCCACGTGACCCAGCGTCATTATAGCCGTTCACAGGAAGCATTTAAGGGTCAGGGGTTGCTGGCGCTGGCCGGTGTGCTGGTGGGGGCACTGGTGGCATCCCAGGCCGATGGTGATGCCGGTGCTGCCGTGATGATGGGCTCGCAGGCCGCATTAATGGATAAGCAGCTGACCTATAGCCGTAATCAGGAACGTGAAGCCGACCGGATTGGCATGCAATATATGTATACTGCCGGTTATAACCCGCAAAGCATGGCTGATTTTTTTGAGGTAATGCATCGTGCCACCAGCCGGGTCAGTTTCCTGCCGGATTTCTGGTTTACCCATCCGCTGACCACAGAACGGATGAGTGAAGCACGTTTGCGTGCCAATCAGTTGCCACGAGTGAAATCATCATTACGTGATGAAGAATTTGATATTTTAAAACAGTACACCTTGGTGGTATCTAATCAGGCGACAGAGCAGCAATTGCAGGTGCTGGCCAGCCGTAACAACTTTGCTGCACAACTGGCTTTAGCGGCCTTTTATACCCGGCAGGGAGATTATGCCTTGGCACAGCAAACGCTGGACCAGGCCAAAAATCATCGCCGTTTACATCATCTTATTAGCTTAATTCAAACTGACATCTATTTAGGGCAGAATAAGCTGAGTGAGGCTTATAAAGTCATCAGTTCGCCTGCGCGGATTATGCCGGAGAATCGGGCCTTGAATTACAAGCTGGCTGAAGTGCTGATCCGGCAGAATCAGCCGGCTGAAGCACAGGCACTGGTGCAAAAGTTCCTGAACCGGAATGAGCGTGATTTAAGTGCCTGGCGTTTGATGCAGCAGGCCGCCAATATTGATCGTAGTTCGCCATTACGCACGGTGAATGTATTGCGTTATCGTGCAGAACTGCAATACTGGTCTGGATGGGAGGAAGAAGCGATTAAATCCTTGCTGCATGCCCAGCGTCTGGCCAAGGATAATCAGGCCATGACTGCTAAACTGAAAACACGTACCACAGAAATGCAGCGGGAACGACAGCTCAAAATTTAACAGCATGAAAAATCATAATAACAATAAGGAGAACAATGATGTTACAGGGACAATGTTTATGCGGGCTGGTGTATTACCATTATCAGGCCGAGCTGGAAAAGACCATTTTATGTTTTTGCCAGCATTGCCAGCGTGCGCAGGGGACCATGCTGGGCTGGAATAGCCCGATTGATCAAGCCAAATTTAAAATTGTACGCGGCCAGCAATATTTAAAAGAATATTTTCACAGTCCGAATAAGGCGCGGGTGTTTTGTCAGGAATGTGGCAGCCCGATTTATTCTTACCGTTTAGATTTACCGGGGGTTCTGCGTTTACGTTTGGGAACGGTGACTGAAGGCTATGTGCCGGCGCCGACCGAACAGGCTTTTGCGCATCGAAAACCACAGTTTTTGCAAGTCAGTCTGCTGGAAACCTCTATAAGGCATGGGGTTTAAAATGCTAGAATTCTGGCTTCTGGCTAAATAATGATTTTAAATAACGCGATGAAAAAATTATGGATGGGCATATTGCTCTGGGGGGGGCTGTCTGTGGTCCAGGCAGCAAGTGTAGAGCAGTATGTACTGGCGGTTGAGCAGATTAACCAGAGTTATAAGCAACAGACCCGGCAGTTTTTAAAGGGCCTGAATCCGCAGCAATCGGGTTTTAGTCCGGCGCAGCAACAGCAGTTTTGTGGCATTGTGCAGAATTATATTGATCAGCTGTATAGCGCTGCAGATGAAAACCGTGCCTATCTGGATCCGCAATATCGCAACATGACCAAGCTGGATGTGGCCCAGCAGGTGTATTCATCTAAAGAAATGCAGATGCTGAAAAAATATCAGGTCAATTGTGCAAACTGATAGAAGTGACTCAAGAACTGCTTAAAACTTTTAGGCAGTTTTTTTATTTTCGGGAAAATAAAACTGATACAGCTGTTGATACTGTTCGGGGAGGAAGTGAGGCGTATGCCTGACTTGAATTAGCTTAATTTGGCTTTAATTTTGGCAGATACTTGTGCAGGATCGGCGCGCCCGGCTATGAGCGGACGCAGAGAATTCATCACCTTACCCATATCTTTCATGCTAGTAGCTTCTTGCGCTGCAATCGTTTGCGCAATGATGGAATCAAGTTCTTCCTCAGTCATAGCTTCTGGTAGAAACTGAGATAACACCTCAATTTCGGCTTGTTCCTTACTAGCTAAATCTTCTCGGCCAGCACCTTCAAAGGCTTTAACCGATTCTTTACGTTGTTTAATTTGCTTTTCAATGACCGCAAGAACCTGAGCATCGTCAAGCTCTTTGCGCTCATCGACTTCGATTTGCTTAATTGCCGCCTGTAGACTACGAATGACCGTTAACTTGTCCATTTCTTTAGCGCGCATTGTCGCTTTCAAAACGTCAGTAATCTGGCTTTTTAAAGTAGTCATGTTTTAATCCAGGCAGTCAATCACAAATTAATCTTAGTAAAGGCGAGTAGTACGTACTGATTCACGCGCCAATTTCTTTTGGTAGCGTTTAACAGCAGCAGCTTTTTTGCGCTTACGTTCTTGAGTTGGTTTTTCGTAGAATTCACGCTTACGTACGTCAGCTAAAACACCTGCTTTTTCGCAAGAACGTTTGAAACGACGGATAGCTACGTCTACTGGTTCGCCTTCTTTCAATTTAACTTGTGGCATGAAGAATCCTCATTAAGTTATGGATAAGATCTGGGGCCGAATTGCCCTCGATCACAAGTGAAGGTCAGTATTTTACTCATTTACATCTCATATCACAAGTCTATAATAGTTCCCGCAATAAATTTGATACAGGTTATAGGCAGTTTAATGATCGTTTTAGGCTTAGAAACATCGTGTGATGAAACAGGACTCGCGCTGTACGACAGTGAGTTAGGTTTACGCGGACAGGTGCTGTATAGCCAGATCAAACTGCATGCCGAATATGGCGGCGTGGTGCCGGAACTGGCCTCACGGGATCATGTGCGTAAACTGATTCCATTAATGAACGAGCTGCTTGAGCAAAGCGGTGTGAAAAAATCGGATATTGATGCAGTCGCCTATACCCGCGGTCCGGGCCTGATGGGTGCCTTGATGACCGGGGCGCTGTTTGGTCGCACCTTGGCATTTGCCTTAAATAAACCTGCGATTGGCGTGCATCATATGGAAGGGCATATGCTGGCACCGTTATTGTCTGCAACGCCGCCTGAATTTCCATTTGTTGCACTTCTGGTTTCGGGTGGACATTCACAGCTGATGGCCGCGTATGGCATTGGTCAGTATGAACTGCTGGGTGAGTCAATTGACGATGCCGCCGGTGAAGCCTTTGATAAAGTGGCCAAGATGATGGGCTTGCCGTATCCGGGTGGCCCGAATATTGCCAAACTGGCTGAGCAGGGTGATCCAAATGCCTTTGCTTTCCCGCGTCCGATGTTGCATCAGGATTTAACCTTTTCCTTTAGTGGTTTAAAAACTGCCGTTTCGGTACAGATGAAAAAACTCGGTGATGAAAACCGTGATGCCGATATTGCCGCCAGTTTCCAGGAAGCGATTGTAGATACCTTGGTAAAAAAATCGGTGAAAGCATTAAAGCAGACCGGTTTAAAACGTCTGGTGATTGCGGGTGGCGTGAGTGCCAACAAGCGTTTGCGTGAACGTCTGGAAGCTGATTTAGCCAAGATTAAAGCCACGGTTTATTATGCAGAGCCTGCGCTGTGTACCGATAATGGTGCCATGATTGCCTTTGCCGGTTATCAGCGTTTAAAAGCAGGGCAGCAGGATGGTTTGTCTGTGACCACGACTCCGCGCTGGCCGATGACGGAATTGACCAATCCAGAGCAAGTATAAAAGAGGCGAAAGCCTCTTTTTTAATGCTTATAATGCAATGAATTTAATAATTTTTTATTGAGTTAAAATGAAATCAGTCAGATATAAAGATTTAAATTTGGGTAATGGGATATTTGAAGGTTGGAATGATCAGCAGGGTTTGATGATATGCGGTTATGAATGGGGTAACTCTAAGAAAGATCAGGAGCAGGCACAGGACGCAAAGCCAGTTGATTTTAATATCGCTTGTACCTTTAGTAACAAAGTTCCGAGATATGGGCAGGGTGCTTTATCATGGCCCTATGATAATAGAATTAAACGGTGGTTTGCTTTATGGGGGCATCCGCTAGATAGTAATGAATATGGTCAGGATTTTGATAAGTCCATTATACAGACCAATTGGGCCAATACCTGCAATCATCAATTAGCGAATTACTCGCATCTGTTGAGCGAAGAACAGGTCAATAATTTTATAAATCATATCAGTACCTTAAAACCTAAGATTATCCTGTTTATGGGAAGTCAGCTGATACATCTTTTAAGAAATCCTATAGTTAAAGCCCGTTTTGAAGAAATTGTGGGTACAGAAATTCCAGATAGTTTTGTAGTGAAGCAAAAGAAAGAGTTTTCAGGAAGAAAATTTAAAATATATTTTTGTGAGTTTGAAAACTGTCAGATTATAGGTTTACCACATCCATCTTCAAGCCGCGGGTTATCTGATCGGTATATTGAATTATTTGAACCTGAAATGAATACGATCATTTCACAATTTAAAAAAGAAAAAGCGATTAATCCTTAAGATAGAAAGCCCAATCTCACAAGGTTGGGCTTTTCAACATGAGCGAACAGATTGTAGATGAGGATTTTCAATCCATAATCGCTATTTCTGTCTGGCAGAGCAATATAGGCAACTTAAAGTTGCTTTAACTGCGCAGACCCAATCCAGTGCTTCGAGAATTGATAAGCGGCACGACCAGAACGCTGCCCACGCGCCTGACACCAGCGTAAAGCTTCGGCACGCGCTTCAGCGGTGAGCTCCATCTCCGCCTTTTGCAGATAATGCTCGACAATTTCTAAATACAGATTCTGATCCATTGGATAAAACGACAGCCACATCCCGAAACGATCGGACAGCGAAATTTTTTCCTCAATCGCTTCCTGTGGATGCAGCTCGGTATATTGCGGCACATCTACTCGTGTTACCGGTGTATTCTCATGCATAAACTCAGGTAATAAATGCCGGCGGTTACTGGTGGCATAAATCACAAAATTACTTGAACCGGACTGTAATGAACCATCTAGCACGCTTTTTAAAGAACGATAATTTTCATCTTCGGCGTTAAAGGCCAGATCATCACAATAGACAATAAATTTTTCCGGCCGATCTGCAATCAGCTTCTGAATTTCAGGCAAATCCGATAAATCATCACGTTCAATTTCAATTAACCGTAACCCTTGTGCTTCATACTCGGTTAGCAGGGCACGCACAATGGAAGATTTTCCGGTACCACGTGAACCGGTAAGCAGTACATCATTGGCCGGTAAGCCTTTTAAAAACTGCAAGGTATTTTGAATTACTTTTTCTTTTTGTTTTTCAATGCCTTTTAAATCTTCCAGATAGATTTTTCGTGGCTGGTAAATGGCTTTTAACTGTTGATCCTGCCATTTAAAGGCCGATGCAGAAAAATCGGTGGCTTGCTTGAGTTCAGGCAAATGTTGCTGGAGCTGCTGTAAAATGGTTGCAAGCGAGGTGAGAATATTATCGGGTAAATCAATATGCGCCATGATTATTCAGCTTTTCGGTCTAGGTCAAAAGATTATCGGGTGCACAAACGACTGTATACCAAGGCGAAATGATTTAGCAATGAAAACATGAATTATGCAATTGAAGAATGTCTGAAATTTCTGCATAGTTAGGAGACATCGACAGATCAGCGCCTATTCAGCGAAGCGCAGAGGGAAGCTATGTTGTTTAAAGAGTTTAGCCAGGACATTAATCCTCATCAGGCCTATCGGATCAAAAAATTAAAACGAAAAATAGAACATGCCGAGAGTTACGAAGAATGGAAAAATCTGGCACTAAAAATAGATGAAGAATCGGGGGCGCAGGAATGGAAGTATGACAACACCTCGCCGTATTTTGATGCTGAAATTATTGCCCATCGTCTGAATTTATTACGCCGTTACCGCCTGGCAGAGCGAACCAGCGATCTGATGTATATTCTGCGTGAAGGCCTGACCTATGATGTGGCCAATATTGCCCATCCGATGCTGTTTACCGCGACCTATGTCGGCACTAAAAAAATTATTGAAGATTATATTGAAGAAGTCAGCAACAGTCTGGCCTTTATTGCATCCAAAGAATGCCATTTACTCAGTACTCAGGAAAAGATCGAATTTTTTAAAAACTGTCAGGTGGCCTATGGCCAGCCGGCGATTATGTTTTCAGGCGGGGCAACCTTGGGCCTGTTCCACACCGGCGTGTGCAAGGCGCTGCTAGAGCGTGACCTGATGCCGCAAGTGCTGTCTGGCTCCAGCGCCGGGGCGATTATGACCGCTATGCTTGGTATTTCCAAACCGTCGGAGATGATGCACATTTTAAATGGTGAATCGTTCTTTACCGAAGCTTTTCATTTTCGCCGCTGGGAAGACATTTTAAAGGGCAATGGTGGTATTGCCGATGTGCGCTATCTAAAAAAATTCCTGCTCACCAACCTCGGCGATGTCACCTTTGAAGAAGCCTTTAAGATGTCCGGGCTGCATATCAATATTGCAGTTGCGCCGTATGATGCATCACAGGAAGCACGCATCATGAACAGTTATACCTCGCCAGATTTGCTGGTCTGGAGTGCAGCTTTGGCCTCCTGTGCGGTACCGGTGCTGTTTCCACCGGTGCGTTTGACCAGTAAACGGCAGGATGGGGAACATACGCCCTATATGGGCAGAACCCGTTGGGTCGATGGCAGTGTGCGTAGTGATTTCCCGCAGGAAAAAATGGCGCGTTTATATAATGTGAATTACACCATTGCCAGTCAGGTCAATCCGCATGTGGTGCCATTTATGCAAACCGATGCCGAGCGTTTCCGTAAAGATATGCTGAGCTGGCCGGAGCGTATTGTGCGCCGTCAGGGCAAAGTGATTAGTAAGGGGATTATGGACTTTACCCGTGAACGTGTCGGTGGTGTGCCGGCAGTACGCCGTCTGCTCGATCATGGCCATGGCATTGTCGATCAGCGTTATTATGGTGATGTGAATATTGTTGGCAAATATGGCTGGCGTCATTATAGCTATATGTTGCAAAATCCGCGTCCACACCTGTTCCGATTGCTGCAACGCGAAGGTGAACGCGCCACCTGGCCAAAAATCTCCATGATTGAAACCCATGCCCGCGTGGGTAAAACCATTCAGCATTGTCTGGAACTTTTAGAATATCAGCAGAACCCCGTTGAACACGCCAAATCCGAATTTATTGCCGTTTAGTCCGGCTGAACTTGAACACTATTGTTTTGAGTTAAAAACCAAGCCGCAAAGCTTCAAGATGGGGCGGCGTCTGTTTCAGTTTCAACAAGGGCAATCTGTATACTGGTTGAAAGCCCAGCAGAGGGATGCGCATCCGCAACTGAACGCAGGTTTTTGCCGAGAGCTGGATTTCTATCGCCAGTTTCAGCAGGCAGATGCACCGGATTTTCTGCTACCTTTCTATTGTGCGCAAAATACCGAAATGCTGTGCATTCAGCAGGAGACTTTTCAGGATTATCTGATTGTGCCAGATGCGCCGGCGTTTTTTACTTTAGCACCCTCACAATTTAGCCCAAGCCAGATTCAAACACGCTTGCTGCAGGTACTGGATAGCCTGGAACAGCTAACACGGTTGGGCTATCTACATGCAGATTTAAAAGCCGAACATTGGCGTGAATGGGCAGGGCAGGTCAAACTGATTGATTTTGAACAGTTGCAGGCCATAGATGATCCGCTAATGTCCAATATGACAGCCACACCACACTATATGGCACCTGAATTATTTCATGGTGAAGCCAAAACATTGGCCAGTGATCTCTATGCATTGGGGATTATTGTCTATGAATGGCTGACTCAGCGCCGTTTACAGGCCAAAAGCTATCAGGATTGGGCCTATTTGCATTGTCAGCAGCTTAAAATTGAGTTACCCGCAGCGTATTTGGGCTTTCAGGACCTGCTTGAGGCGATGCTCAACAAGCAAAAAAGCCAGAGAGAAGTCAGTTTTTTGGCCTTAAAAACACTGTTAAGCACTGAAAATGCTTAAGAAAAAACCAAAATAGAGGCTTTTGTTTTTTATTTAAACAAACAAGTGGCTTTTTCATAAAAAGGGCTTGTCATCGGGAAGTGATCTCTATAATATACACAGCCATCGGGGGCGTGGCGAAATTGGTAGACGCACTGGATTTAGGTTCCAGCGCTGCGAGGCGTGAGAGTTCGAGTCTCTCCGCCCCCACCACTTAAATATCAAGTGAGCTTGATTTTAGGTAACAGAGGATTGGTGTAATGGTAGCATGACGGTCTCCAAAACCGTTCGTCAAGGTTCGAATCCTTGATCCTCTGCCAGAATTTTGAGAAATCCAGCATTAAGTTGGTACCCGGTATGGGGGCGTGGCGAAATTGGTAGACGCACTGGATTTAGGTTCCAGCGCTGCGAGGCGTGAGAGTTCGAGTCTCTCCGCCCCCACCACTCAAAATCAGCAAGGTTAAACTCCTCGCTTCTTTTGTTGAACCGGCCAGCTTGAGTATTTCTTCAAAAAATTGGCATCTTTATATGGGGATGTGGCGGAATTGGTAGACGCACTGTGTTCAGGTCGCAGCGCCGCAAGGTGTAAGAGTTCGAGTCTCTTCATCCCCACCAAATTCTGAAAAAGCAGGGCAGATGTCCTGCTTTTTTATTGCCTGTTATTTTGTCAGGCCTTTATCTCGCCCAAAGAAAAGCCCGCAGAACAGACGGTTCAACGGGCTCAAGTTATGAGAACACTTTATTTTTCTCGATCAAAGAGTGCGTAAACGAATTCAGGCTTTTAAGTGGTCCTCAAATTCTTCACCGAGTTGTACGGCTAGTGCATTGCCGGCCAGTTCACCAGTGACCAGACCATATTCTTTTTTAAAACTAAAGGTAAAACCACGGCCATCGGCTAAATTTTTGACTGAATATCCCAGTTTTTCTAACCAAATACGAAAGGCAATTAAATTTTTAGCTTTTACCACTTTTTTCACGAGTGTACTCCCTTATCTTCAATAAAGTATAGATATGGTTATATCAAGATTTTTTAAAGGGCAAAATTCAAGAATGTGTCAAAAAATATTGAGACTGATGATTTTTGCAGCAAAAAAGACAGAATTTGAGCGCCTGAAAAACATGTATTGATGAATAAAGCGGCAGAATTTTAAGCAAATTTTAAATTAATTGATTGATATATTTGATGTATTTTTATTCTAAATTTTCAACATTATCTATGGGCTATTTAAGCCGGCTTGAAATAATTTGTTAAATATTGATGACAACACATCTTTAAGTATTTCTTACAACTTCGGCCCGGCGCGAGATAAAAAGTTGTAGCGATCTGCCGGCTATAATTTGCATACGCTGAGTGATTGATGGCTTTATTTTAAGCCATAGCAGGCCTGGAGATCGGGTATCATAAAGTACAGCCACAGGAGTGAGTAAGATGACGCCAAATACCATTGAAGCTGACGTACAGCAGACCATTCAACAGATGCAGCAACAGGGCCAAACCCCGGTGGCGGTAATGCTAGGCCATGAAGACTGGCTGGTCTTTACCGAACAATCGCAGGTGGCCTACACTCCATTTGGCAGTGCGCGTCGTTATCAACCAGCGTTGGGCGGCTTACTGCTGGTACGCATTGATGAAATGAATGCGGTACGTGTGGTGACACAGACCGAGCTGGATGCGTATGCGGCCAGTCACCAGCTGTTATAAACCGGTTAAACCGCTTTAAAAATTATCTTTCATTTCACGTAATTTTTGGAATTCTTCGACGCTGTCCACCCGTAAAAAAGGATTGGTCTGCAGTTCCAGTTCAATTGTACTTGGCAAGGTCGGCTGATTTAGCAGGCGTAAATCTTCCACCTGCTGATAACGCTGTTGTAGCGCCAGATTATCCGGTTCAACATGCAGGGCAAATTTGGCATTGGACAGGGTATATTCGTGGGTGCAGTACACTTGGGTGCGCGCTGGTAATGCCGCCAGACGGTTTAAAGAGTGATACATCTGCTCAAAGGTGCCTTCAAAAACCCGGCCGCAGCCCATCGCAAACAGGGTATCACCGCAAAACAGGGTATCGATGGCATCCATAAAATACACAATATGCCCCAGGGTATGGCCGGGAACCGCCAGTACATCCACCTGCAGATCATGAAATTTAAAATGGGCTTCATGCTGCAAAGGGTGGGTGATAAACGGAATTTTACTCAGCTCTTCGCGCGGGCCATAGACCGGAATATTGCGTGATTGCAGCAGCTCCGGCACACCCCCAATATGGTCTTTATGCCAGTGAGTCAGCCAGATCTGGCTTAAATTTAAACCATGCTCACGGCAATACTGTTCCACCGGTTCGGCTTCGGTGGGGTCGACCACAATCACATCTCTGGATGTGGTATGTTCCAGCAGCCAAATATAATTCTGTAACTGGTTCTGAATATCCAGCAGATGCACTTTATAGTTGCTCATCCCTTACCCCCACATAATATAATGCCCAGTATAGCCTGAAAGCGATGTTGTCGTCGCTGTGTATCCAAAATTGATCTTTGACTGAAAAGGTCTACAATAAGCCACGTTTCAATTTTCCCCTGCACGTTCATGAGTTTTGCCTATCGCGCCGATATTGACGGTTTAAGAGCGATTGCCGTCCTGTTGGTGATTTTTAATCATATTGGCCTGTCTATTTTCCCCGGTGGTTATATTGGCGTCGATATTTTCTTTGTGATTTCGGGCTATTTAATTACCTTAATTTTAAGCAAAGAAATCCAGAACCAGACTTTCTCAATCGGTCGCTTTTATAAAAAGCGGGTGGTGCGTTTGGCACCGGCCTATTTTACTGTACTGAGTGTGGTGAGTCTGGTGGCCTGGCAGGTGATGCTGCCCGATGAGCTGAGTCGTTATTTCGACAGTGTCTTTTATGCCACGTTTCTGATGGCCAATATTTATATGCAGCGTGAAGTCGGTGATTACTTCAGTCAGAGTGTCAATGAAGTGCCGCTGCTGCATTTATGGTCGTTGGGCGTTGAAGAGCAGTTCTATATTTTCTGGCCGCTGATTCTGCTGTGCTTTATGAAAAGAAGTAACCGGCAATGGGGTCTGCTGATGGTCGGATCTTTTATTCTCATGTCGTTGCTGTATGCGCAGCAGCAGTTGAGCGTGAATGCCGAGAAAGCCTATTACAGTATGCCGGTCCGCGCCTTTGAACTGCTCTTGGGTGCGCTGATCTGCTTTTTGCCACAAATAAAATGGTCAAAATGGCTGGCGCAAACGCTGGTCTGGAGTTGTCTGGCGCTGTTGTTAGGCACGGCAATGTGGTTGGATCATGCCACACCATTTCCGGGCGCAATGGCGCTGATTCCATGTCTGGCAACGGCCTTGATTATTTATATCGGCCAGAGCGTGCAGTCGCAGAATGTGGTACTGACCAACCGTTTTAGCCTCTGGATGGGCAAAATTTCCTATCCTTTATATTTATGGCACTGGCCGGTAATTGTACTGTTCAGTATCTATATGCTGCCGGTTAATGCCGGTTATCAGCTGGCTATGGTGCTGCTTAGTATCGCGCTGGCCTATCTGACTTATCGTTATATTGAACAGCCGAGCAAAGGTTTTGTGATGGCTGCCAATTACAAGGTCATTCTGAGCGGTTTTGTGGCGCCGGCGCTCTGTTTTATTGGCGTGGCGCAGCTGGTCAGTCAGCATCAGGGTTTTCCGGAGCGGCTAAGTCCGCAAGTGCAAAACCAGATGGCAGCCTTAAATTCGTTTGCGCATGGCATCCGGCAGAAATGTCACAGCTTTCCCAATCCTGGAACGCTGGCCAATCCGCAAGACTGTGTGCTGGGTGTGGAAAAACCGCAGATTGATTTTATGCTGATTGGTGATTCACATGCCAACAGCTATACCGGACTGCTGGATGTCTGGGCCAAAGATGCTGGACTGCGCGGTTATGACAGCACTCAGGACACCACTATTTATTTACCGGGTGTCCAGCGTGGCCGTGGTGAGCATGAAGTGGCTGCCTTTCAAGCCCGCAATGACGCAATTGAGGCGCATTTAAAACAGCATCATTATCAGTTTGTGGTGATGTCAGCTGCCTTTAGCCAGTATCTGGATGCCGGGCATGATCTGCATCCGAGCGCAGAAGAGGACAGTCAGGTCGCGAATCATTTAGACAGTTATTTTGCCGGTTTACAGGCTGCGGTGGATAGTGCACTGGCCAGCAGCGAGTATGTAGTGATGCTGATGGATGTTCCGGTGATTGATCCGGATCAGGCCAATTGTTCATTACGCCGTGAATGGCTGGGGATTGAGCGTGAATGCGCGGTGTCGGCAGAGGAGTTCCAGCAGAGCAATGCACCAATTTATCAGTGGATGAGCGAATTGCAGCAGCAGTACCCACAACTGATTGTGGTCGAGCCGACCAAGGTGCTGTGTGATGCGCAGCAATGTGATTTAAGTGTCGAGGGAACGCCGCTGTACCGAAATCAGGATGATGATCATCTCAGTTTTAAAGGTTCGGAAGCGCTGGGGCAGGCCTATTTACAGCAATACGGCAATCCGCTGAAATCGCTTTAATCTTTCTCGTTTGCACAAAAAAGCCGTGAATTGATCACGGCTTTTTTATTGTATTTCAGCTTAGCGGATTTTCGCCAGGAAACGGCCTAAACGGCTAAGCGCTTCACGTAATTCATTTTCAGCTGGCAGGAACACCACACGGAAATGATCTGGGGTTGGCCAGTTAAAGCCGGTGCCTTGAACCAGCAGCACTTTTTCGGCTTTCAGGAAATCCAGCATCAGTTTTTCATCATCTTCAATGGCGTAGACATTTGGGTCCAGTTTCGGGAAGCAGTACATCGCACCTTCTGGCTTGACGCAAGACACACCCGGAATTTCGTTCAGCATTTCCCAGGCAATATTGCGCTGTTCATACAGACGGCCACCCGGACGGATTAGGTCATTAATTGACTGATAGCCACCAAGCGCGGTCTGAATCGCATATTGCGCCTGATGGTTGGCACACAGACGCATAGAGGCCAGCATGTCCAGACCTTCAATATAGTCGGCTGCGCGTGAACGGTCGCCAGTAATGGCCATCCAGCCAGAACGGTAGCCGGCAATACGGTAGGCTTTAGATAAACCGTTGAATGAAATACACAGCTGATCACCAGCCAGGGCTGCAACCGACACATGCTCAATGCCGTCATACACGATTTTGTCGTAAATTTCGTCGGCAAATAAAATCAGATCATATTTTTTTGCCAGCGCGACAATCTGTTCCAGCACATGACGTGGATAAACTGCACCGGTCGGGTTGTTCGGGTTAATAATCACAATACCGCGGGTATTGGGTGTGATTTTGCTTTCCATATCGGCCAGATCTGGATACCAGTGGTTTTCTTCATCACATTTATAGTGAATGGCTGTACCACCCGACAGATTAACCGCCGCCGTCCACAGTGGATAGTCCGGCATTGGAATCAGCATTTCATCGCCATCATCCAGCAGGCCTTGCATGGCCATTACGATTAGCTCAGACACGCCATTGCCGATATAGACATCATTAACGTGCAGGTCAAAAATGCCTTTTTGTTGATAATACTGGCAAATAGCTTTACGTGCCGGGAAAATCCCTTTGGAGTCGGTATAACCGATTGCATTTGGCAGGTTCAGCGCCACATCGTTAATAATTTCCTGCGGGGCTTCAAAGCCGAAGGGGGCGGGGTTACCAATATTCAGTTTAATAATTTTATGGCCGGCCTCTTCCATTTCATTGGCCGCTCGTAACACAGGTCCGCGAATGTCGTAGCATACATGCTCGAGTTTTGAGGATTTTTTAATTTCGCGAGGAGTCGTGTTACCTGTGGACATAATTCCATCCAATTATATGTTTCTGTTAGCAAAAAATAGATTACGCAATTATCACAATCTATACTGAAATTTAGCTAGATATTTTGCAAGCTCTAGCGTAAATATGGAAGTACTGAAGCATGACATTGAATGTCAAAGATTTAAAGGAGTTAGTGATGGGAAAACTCAATAAAACAGACCGAGAATGGCAAAGAGAGTTATCACCAGAAGAGTTTCGGATTACACGACAAAAAGGAACCGAACCGGCCTTTACAGGGAAATACTGGAACAGCAAACAGGATGGGGTGTATGTGTGCCGTTGCTGTGGAGAAGCCTTATTTTCTTCCGACACCAAATACGACAGCGGCAGTGGCTGGCCAAGTTTCTACCGTCCGATTGCCCCGGGGGTCGTGGAAGAACATAACGATCAGTCGCATGGCATGGTGCGTACCGAAATTGTCTGTCATCATTGTGATGCACATTTGGGCCATGTTTTTGATGATGGACCGCAACCGACCGGCTTGCGCTATTGCGTCAACTCGGCGTCATTAGAACTAAAAACACAAGAAAAAAGTGATGAGGAAACCTATCCATGACCAACATTTATCAGTTTGAGGCTGAGTTGTTAGATGGGAAAAATAAATCATTTGCCGATTATGAAGGCAAGGTTTTATTGGTGGTGAATACCGCCAGCAAATGCGGTTTTACCCCGCAGTTTGCCGGACTGGAAAAGCTGTATGAAAAATACAAGACCCAAGGCTTTGAGGTGCTCGGCTTTCCCTGTAACCAGTTTGGTGGCCAAGACCCCGGTTCCAATGAGCAGATCGGGGCCTTTTGCCAGAAAAATTATGGGGTCAGCTTTCCCATGTTTGCCAAGGTTGATGTCAAAGGCCCGGAAGCACACGCGATTTTCCGTTATTTAACCAATAACAGCAAAGGCATTCTGGGCAATGGCATCAAGTGGAACTTTACCAAGTTTTTAATTGGCAAAGATGGCAAAGTGCTGAATCGCTATGCACCAACCACCAAGCCGGATGCATTGGAACAGGATATTGAACAGGCCTTACAGGGTTAAGATAGGGCAGATGATTTCAGCATCAGCTTTAATTTTGGGGGCGATGCTTATCCACGCAAACAGTGCTTAATCCTGCCTAAAATAAAAAATGCGCTGAAAGCAGCCATAAAAAATCCACTCAATAGAGTGGATTTTTTAATATCAGCACTTACAAAATCGCTTTGAGGCGCTGAATCACCTGTTCGCACTGGGCGATATCGGCCACCAAGGCTAAACGGACATGGTTTTCACCCGGATTCCCTTGCTCAGTTTCACGCGATAAATACCGGCCCGGCAATACTTTAATGTGCGCTTTTTCCATCAGCATTTTGGCAAAGGCTTCATCATTGTCGACTTTGAGCCAGTAATAGAAACCGGCATCCGGTTTTTGTAAAGGGAGTAGTTGCCCCAGCTCGCTTTGGAACAAGTCAAATTTGGCGCGGTATTGCACGCGGTTGTCTTCAACGTGCTGCTCATCATCCCAAGCCGCAATAGAGGCCAGTTGATGCTGTACCGGCATGGCTGCACCGTGATAGGTACGGTATTGCAAATACGGTTTCAGTAAATCGGCATCGCCGGCAACAAAGCCTGAACGCATCCCCGGCAGATTGGAACGCTTGGACAGCGAATGGAAAACCACGCAGTTTTTATAGTCGTCGCGGCCCATTTCGGCACAGACTTCGAGCAGACCGGTCGGGGCTTCATCAAACCACAGCTCTGAATAGCATTCATCTGAGGCAATCACAAAACCGTATTGATCAGACAGTGCAATCAGCTTTTTAAACTGGTCTTTGGACAGTACCGCACCGGTCGGGTTGCCCGGCGTACAGACAAATAGCAACGCGGTTTTTTCCCAGACTTCGGCTGGTACGGCATCAAAGTCACCTAAATACTGGTTGTCTTCGGTACAGTTAATGAAATACGGCTTGGCCCCGGCCAGTAAGGTTGCGCCTTCATAAATCTGGTAAAACGGGTTTGGCATCACCACATACGGTGCATCTTCACGTTTCACCAGTGCCTGTACAAAAGAGAAGATCGCTTCACGGGTACCTGAAACCGGTAAAACATGGTGATCTGCACTGATGCTGTTCAGCTTGAAACGGCGACTTAGCCACTGGGCAATGCTGTGGCGTAATTCAGGCAGACCCTTGCTGTTCGGGTAAGTCGATAAATGCTGGAAGTTGTCAATAATGGCCTGTTTTACAAATTCCGGTGCCGGGTGCTTCGGTTCTCCAATTGAGAGGGGAATCAGCGGTAAATCGGCCGGTTGTATATCCTGAAAAAGTCGGTTTAACTTTTCAAATGGATAAGGGTGCAATAAAGACAAACTTGAGTTCATGTAATCGTTACCGATAGGTTGATGTTAATGTTGGCACACCTGATTTGAGGCTTCATCAAGTGCTGCCTTTAATTTGGCCGCAAAGCTTTTGGCTTCTTCTGCATTCATGGGCGCGCCATCTTTTTTGGTGACAAAGAAAATATCTTCGGCACGTTCGCCTAGGGTGGCAATTTTAGCAGAATGAATATCCAGCCCCTGCATCATAAACAAGCCGCCGACTTTGGCAAGTAAGCCCGGCTGGTCAAGTGTCGCAATTTCCACCATGTTCTGGTTGAGTGCGGCATTCAGGCTAATGTCTACAGTATTTTCAATATCAAAATGGCGCAGCTGGCGCGGAATCAGGCGCTGCATCAGTCCCGGATATTTATCCGACTGGCTTAATGCGGTGACCAGTGATTGAATCACGGTGTCCTGACGCTCGGCATCGGTTAACAGGGTGCCAAAACGGTCCAGCACCACATAAGTATCTAAACTAAAGGCTTTGGTGGCGGTAATAATCCGCGCGTCCTGCACATCCAGATTCATGCGGTCTAAAATCGCCACCGTGGTGGCAAACAGGTTCGGCTGATCTTGGGTGTAAATAAAGATTTGCACCGCATCTTGCGCATATTTACGATGCGCGCGCATCAGTACCAACGGTGCCGGATTATCACTGTGCTGCAAGATGGCACGGGTATGCCAGGCAATTTCATCGGCGGTTTCTTTCAGGAAGTATTCATCGCCCAGTTCCTGCCAGACTTTTTCCACTTCTTCCAGCGAGAAATCCTCGACCAGTAATTCGCTGGCCGCAAATTTGGTGTCTTCAATCAGCATCTGATAATCCACCGGACGACCCAGGCCGGAACGGATCACATCACGGGCATGGGTGTATAGCTGGCGCATCAGCGAGGCGCGCCAGGTGTTCCATAAGGTTGGATTGGTGGCGTTAATATCGGCCACAGTTAGGGTATACAGATAATCCAGATGTTCCATATCGCCCATCAGTTCGGCGAAAGCTTTGACCACATCCGGATCGGAAATATCTTTTTTCTGTGCAGTGACCGACATCAGCAGGTGGTTTTGCACCAGCCAGGCCACCAGATTGCATTCACGTTCGGTAAAGCCATGCGTGCGGCAGAAGGCAATCGCATCGGCGGCGCCAAGTTCACTATGATCGCCACCACGACCTTTGGCAATGTCATGGAAAATTGCGGCCAGATAGACAATGTCACGACGCGCCAGACGCTGGAACACCGAGCTGACCACCGGAAAATCTTTGGCAAATTCCGGTTCTTTAAAGCGGTTCAGGTTGCGAATCAGCAGCAGGGTGTGCGCATCGACGGTATAAATATGGAACAGGTCATATTGCATCAGGCCGGTAATTTGCCCGAAAGCCGGAATATAGTTGCCCAATACACCATAGCGTTTCATTGCCACCATGGTGTCATATAAACGGTACGGCGAGCGTAAAATCGCCATAAACAGCGCCTGATGGACTGGATTATCACGAAAATCGCGGTCAATCCGTTTGGCAGCCAGGGTCAGCAGGCGTAAGGTGCGGGCACGAATCCCGGTAATTTCAGGACGATTGGCCAGCAGATAGAAAATTTCCAGAATCGCACTGGGCTTTTCAGAAAAAATCTTGTGATGCTGCACCGCCAGTTTGCCATCGACCAGTTTGAAGTTTTCATTAATTTCTTCAATCTGGCGTTCATATTGCGGCAGGCGCGGGGTAATCACCGATTCATTAAAATAGGCCAGTAACATTTCATTTAGCGTCGACACCTGCTGCGCGGTGCGGTAATAACGCTTCATGAACTGTTCAATCGGATAATTGGGTGATTTGCCTTCTTCACGGACATAGCCGAACTTGGCTGCAATATCACGCTGATAATCAAACAGCAGGCGGTTTTCATCGCGTTTGGTCAGCAGGTGCAAATAATGGCGAATTTCCCAGAGGAAACTTTCAGCCTCTTCCAGCACGCCCAGCTCAAACTCGGAAATAAAACCCAGATGCACCAGATCATAAATACGGTTGACACGGAAATGCCGTTTGGCAATCCAGCCAATCTGGTTAATATCGCGGATGCCACCCGGTGCAGTTTTAATATCCGGCTCTAAATTGCTTTCGGTATGGTTGTGCTGAGCATAGCGTTTGGCTTGCTCTTCCATCTTGGCATCAAAAAAGGTTTTATCGGTCCAGGTTTGCGATACAATCCGGCGTGGCCATTTGGCCAGATGTTCATTGCCAATAATCAGTCGTGCTTCAATTAAAGCGGTGGCCACAGTCAGGTCATTGGTGGCCTGAATCACGCAATCCTGAATGGTACGCACGCTAATGCCGGGTTTGAAATTACCGACATCCCACAGCGATGAAATAAAGGTTGAAATCAGCTTTTCCTGTTCCGGCGAGATTTCATCTTCTGACAGGATCATGATGTCGACATCGGAATAGGGCAACATTTCGCGGCGGCCATAACCGCCCACCGCAAACAGGCCTAAATCGGTCTGGTCCAGTCCGGCATGTTGCCACAGGAATTTTAGCGCCTCATCAATAAAATTGGAGCGCGCCAGAATAATGTCACGGATCGAATGTCCATTTTCAAAACATTCCCCCAGCTGATGTTCAACATCACTTCGCCACTGATTAATGGCCTGAATGTCATGGTTACTTTTTACGTAATTCAGCAAGGGTAAGGTGTTGATCATGAACAGCGTTCCGTGTTGTGCGACTAGTTTTGATTGACACTGACGTTTTGTGCAGTAGCGTAAGCCAGCTCACGTGCCTGCTCAGTGGTTTCTGCGCGGGCGGTGGCCACACCCATGCGGCGACGCTTGAAGCCTTCCGGTTTGCCAAACAGACGTAAATCAGTATCCGGGTGAGCTAAAGCAAGATTCAAGCCAGAAAATGACAGGTTCTGGTCATCCACACCGGCATAAATCACTGCACTGGCAGCCACACTATGACGCGCCGTGTTCACTGGCAAGCCGAGAATCGCACGGGCATGTAATTCGAATTCACTCTGGTATTGTGAAGCCAACGTGACTAAACCGGTATCGTGTGGACGAGGTGACACTTCACTAAACCACACTTGATCGCCTTTGACAAACAGTTCTACCCCAAAAATACCGCAGCCGCCAAGTGCGCTGGTAACCTTGTGGGCAATACGTTTGGCTTCTGCTAAGGCCTGGCTGCTCATTGGTTGTGGCTGCCAGCTTTCGACATAATCACCGGCATCCTGACAATGGCCAATCGGGTCGCAGAATGAGGTTTCAATTTCACCAGTTTCTGGATGTTTAGAGCGTACCGTGAGTAGGGTAATTTCAAAATCAAAATCAATCTGCGATTCAACAATCACGGTGCCCTGATTCACACGGCCACCGGTTTGCGCATAGTCCCAGGCGGCATCGACTTCATCAAAGCTTTTTACCCGGGATTGGCCTTTGCCTGAGGAGGACATCACCGGCTTCACAAAGTTTGGATAGCCAATATCATCACAGGCTGCACGGAAGCTTTCCAGCGAGTCGGCAAAACGGTAGGCAGAGGTTGGCAGTCCCAGTTCTTCTGCAGCTAAACGGCGGATGCCTTCGCGGTTCATGGTCAGATTGACTGCTTTGGCTGATGGAATCACGGTAGCAACGTTTTGCGCTTCAATATCCAGCAGCACTTCTGTGGCAATGGCTTCAATTTCCGGCACAATCAGATGCGGTTGCACCTGAGCAATCAGCTGTTTCAGTGCGTTAGGATCGGCCATATTAATGGTATGGGCATGATGCGCCACTTGCATGGCAGGGGCATGATCATATCGGTCGGCGGCATGCACTTCTACACCTAAACGCTGTAAAGAAATCACCACCTCTTTCCCCAATTCTCCTGAACCCAATAGCAATACTTTAAATGCCGAAGCTTGAAGAGGAGTACCAATCGTCACGCTCATGTAATTCATCCATGCTTGATTTTATGGGCTTTTAGCATAGCAGAACTGCACCGCGATGTTAGTGCCGATTCGGAGAAAATCGTGATTTTGTCCAACAATTTTTAGACGCAGTGGGCAAGAGGAAATACAGTGTTGAAAACGCAGCACAACTGCAGCACTGCGTCAATGGGTCTGGTGTTGAAGTCAAAACCTAGAAGGAAAATGGAATATAGGTATAAATCAGGCCATAGGTCACGGCCGCAGTCAAGGTGGCCGGTACAATTTTCTTGTATTTAAAATACAGCCCGGCCAGCACTATAAATCCGACCAGCATGGCAAAACTTTTATTGGGCGTTTCCAGTAACGGTGGCAAGGTCGCGACCACCAGCATTGAACTGATTGCGGCAATACCAATTGAACCCAAAGCAATCTTTAGCCAGAGGGCACCCCGTTTTTGTGAGTCCTGCTGAAACTTCTGAATCACAAAAAACGGTCCAAAGCGTGAAGCAAAATTGGCGATGCCGACCACAATCCCGACCAGAATAATTTCAAGATTCATGTGAGCCTCCTGCGTATGCATCATCCGGTTGTTTTAAGACATAGTGTTTGAACAGACCTGCAAAAATGCCCGATAAAATACCAATAAAGATGGCAGCGGACAGGTCAATGAAATAGCAGGCGATAGCTGATACCACCAAAGTCACACTGACCACAAAGGTATGTTTTTTCTCAAAGGCGGCCAGCAGGAAACTCAGGAACAGGGCCGGTAACAGGAAATCCAGTGCGGCTTGTAAAAACTGCGGCAGCTTACTGACCTGATCGGCAAACAGACCGCCCAGTAAAGAACCGAGCGCCCATGACATCCAGCTAAACAGACTTAAACCCAGCATCCAGGATTCCGACCATTGTTGCCGGCGCTGCGACAGCTTGATCATGCCGGAAGCAAAGACTTCATCGGTCAGGCCCCAGGCCCAGATCGCGGTTTTCTTTAAATTGAGCCGGTCCTGAATCAGGTTGGTTAGGGCCGGGCCATAGAGCAGATGGCGAATATCCAGTGCAATGACAGTCAGGGCGGTCATCCAGATGGAGGTGCCGCTGCCTAACAGGGCCACCACCAGAAACTGGCTGGCACCGGCATACATGGTGCAGGATAAAAACAGGGCTTCCCAGGCGCTAAAACCGAATTGGGTCGCCGAAACGCCAAATGCAAAAGAAACGGGGAGATAAGTAAAAATAATGGCTTGGCTATCTTTAGCGCCTTGCCAAAAACCGGCTGGCTGTGTGGAAAGCGTTTTGTGTTCAGACACGACACACCTGAAGGAGAGTTGAACAAGGAGTCAAATGATGATTGTGTATTGTACCCGAATTCACTAGCATAGTGCCGAAATGTTTGTTGAAGCGAGCCAGATATGTGGATGTTCAAAACACGTCAATTTGTGGTTGCAACTGTACTGGGCAGTAGCCTGTTATTACAGGCCTGTGGGGGCGATCAGTCCGGTGAAAAGCCGGAAATTAAACCTGCACCGAAACTGACCAATGATGCAACGGCGTATGCAGAAGCGGCCTGGAAGCTGATGAATGAGGTGGAACCTTATGTTTATCGCAAACAGCGCAATTTAATTGAAGATAATGTACGCAAACCGGCGCGCCAGTTAAGCACCGAATGGCGCATTAACGTCAAAATGACCGATTCAGTCACCGAAGGAAAATATGCCTTATGCCGTAAAGCACTCACCAGTCTGGAAATCTGGGCGCGTGCCACTTTGGAAAGTAGCGCAACGGTAAGCCAGAAACAGGCCGATTATGAACGCGATAAACAGCAATGTGCCGATGCGATTGCCCATCCGGAACTGGGCAATACCGATCCCAAACAAAAAGGCAATGCGATTGCGACAGCATCCTGAAGCATCAATAAGCGGAGTTCTGGCTCCGCTTTTTTAATGGCGCCGCCGTATTAAATTGATCTTTGCAATCAGAATAGCGATTACATTACACAATTAGTCTGCAAGATATTGGCGCATCTTTCACGGTGCTGAACGGTTATGGTGCGCTTGAGTGCACTGAAATCAAGCGCTTTCGAGAACTGGAAAGCTTAGGGAATTCAATAACATCTCAGTAAATCAAAGAAGACATCAAGATCGGTTCGCTGATTGATTAATTTTCTTGCTTAAACTGTGGTGAGCCAAAGATTGCTCTTCAAAAAAAAGAGTATAAAAAAACCCTCAAATATTTGAGGGTTTTTCACTGATATCAGGCGATTACACGTTAAAACGGAAGTGTAAAACATCACCGTCTTGTACGATGTAAGTTTTACCTTCTAAACGCCATTTACCTGCTTCTTTGGCACCAGCTTCGCCATTGTATTGTACGAAGTCATCATAGGCCACACATTCAGCACGGATAAAGCCTTTTTCGAAGTCAGTGTGAATCACACCTGCTGCTTGTGGAGCGGTTGCACCGACTTTCACCGTCCAGGCACGTACTTCCTGCACACCGGCAGTGAAGTAAGTTTGTAGGCCGAGTAAGCCATAACCTGCACGGATGACCACGTTCAGGCCAGGTTCTTCCATACCCATCGCTTCTAAGAATTCAGCACGTTCATCATCTTCTAATAATGAAATTTCGGCTTCAATCTGGTTGCAGAGTGGTACTACAATCGCATTTTCAGCTGCTGCCAGTTCACGTACTGCATCTAAATGCGGGTTGTTTTCAAAGCCATCTTCCGCCACGTTGGCAATATACATGGTGGGTTTTAAGGTTAATAAACCAAAACCACGAATCAGTTTACGTTCGTCATCGTCCAGATTGGCTGCACGTGCCGGTTTGCCTTCATCCAGTAATGGCAGGATTTTTTCCAGCACGGCTTTGGTCGCAACTGCTTCTTTGTCGCCGCCTTTGGCTGTTTTGGTTAAACGGGTCACGGCTTTCGATACCGTTTCTAAGTCGGCCAGCGCAAGTTCAGTGTTGATGGTGGCAATATCGTCCAGCGGGTCAATTTTACCATTGACGTGAATGACGTTTTCATCTTCAAAACAACGCACCACGTGAGCAATCGCGTCAGTTTCACGGATGTTGGCCAGGAACTGGTTACCCAGACCTTCACCTTTTGAAGCACCTGCAACCAGACCGGCGATATCCACAAATTCCATGGTGGTCGGCAGGACACGTTGTGGGTTTACAATGGCCGCCAGTTTGTCTAAACGCGCATCCGGCACCGGCACAATACCGGTGTTTGGCTCAATGGTACAGAACGGGAAGTTTTCAGCAGCAATTGCAGCTTTGGTTAAGGCGTTGAAAAGAGTCGATTTACCAACGTTAGGCAGACCTACAATACCACAATTAAAACCCATGAAATGACTCACAAAGTGTTATTCAAAAATTGTCGCTGATTTTACATGAAAGCCAGCATAAAGTCAGGTCATGGCGGGGATGTTTGTTGAAAAAGCATATTTCTGAAATATGTGCTGCGGATGGTGGGTAATGCGTGCCGTATCTTTGTTGATTTTTAAACAGGATAGCCTGACCTAAATACGCTTGATGAAGCGTTTGGCCGAATACCGGCGATTTTTGAATAAAAAGCGCATTGTTTTTCAGCAGCAGTATGACTAAAGTAGCCAATGGATGTTGGCTGTTCAAATTATTGAACAAAAAATAAAAATTGACGGAGAAGATATGCGTATTTTGTACCAGTTTCCTTTATCTCATTTTTGTGAAAAAGCGCGCTGGCTGCTGGATCATAAGGAACTGGATTATAACGCGCAGAATTTAATTCCGGGCGTGCACCGGGCTTTTGCCAAGCTAAAAACCGGACAAAACAAGCTGCCGATTTTACGCGATCAGGATCAATGGATTGCGGACAGTACCCAAATTGCCCTGTATTTAGATGAGGTGTATCCGGAGCATACCTTATTACGCCCAGACCCGACGCAGCGCAATGAAGCACTGGAGATTGACCAGTTGGCCTCGACTCTGGGTTACCACGTTCGTCGCTGGGGCTTGGCACATACTTTATCTGAAAGTGAGCAGCCTTTAGATTTGCTGATTGGTGAAAAAGGTTATTTACGTCAATTTGAAAAATACTCCAAACCGATTATGAAGATGCTGATTTCCAAAGGCTATCAGCTGGATCAGGACAAGGTTGATGAATCGGAACGGGAAATGCGCCGTTTAATAGCCGAATTAAACCAGCGTCTGATAGCCAATGGCGGCGCATATTTTGTCGGTGAGCGTTTAGGCCTGGCGGATATTGCGGTCTGTTCCATGCTGGCTCCGATTCTGGAAATTCAGGATACACCGTGGGAAAAAGAGCAGGGCGAAACCTTGTCCGAACAATTCCTGCAATTTAAACAGGAACTCAGTGATTTACCTTTAGGGCAATATGTACTGAGAATTTATCAGACCGAGCGTCATGCCCGTGTGGACTGGCGCGGTATCTAAACGGCAACCATAAAAAATACGCGCCTGTAGCGTGTATTTTTATGACTTTATCAAATCCATTAAATGAATGGGGTAGATGAATCCAGATCAATTGCAGGCAGTTGCGGCGCAAGGCTGAGCAGGTCAAAGTTGCTGCTACTGCTTTCTGTACTGGTCGATTGCAGAGCTTCTTGAAGTTCAGGTAACAGGTTGTCCAGACTCAGACTGCTGTCTGCTCCTGTACTGGCGCCTTGTAACAGATCTTCCAGATTAAAGTCAGTTGAACCAAATGCATCGCCCAAGCTGTCAGTAAGATTGCCTAGGTCAAAGTCTGTGCCACCGTCAGTCAGACCTTCCAGTAAGCCACCTAAATCAAAACCACTGCCGATGTCTGGGAGACCGCCAAGTAAGGCACTTAAGTCAAACTCACTGCTGCCACCTGTTAAGCCTTCAAATAACTGGGTCAGTGTTTCAAGGTTCAGATCACCGGTGTTATTGCCGATGAGTCCTTCAAACAGTTCAGAAATCGTTTCAAGGTTAATTTCACCCGTATTACCACCGATTAAGCCACCGACCAGTTCTGAAATTGCACCAATATCAAAGTCGCCGGCGCCACCGCCGATGAGACCACCGACCAGGTCAGCAATGGCTGCAATGTCGAGATCACCTGAACCACCACCAATTAATCCGCTGACTAATCCGGCAATTGCACCGATATCAATATCGCTAGTGCCACCACCGATGAGACCACCGACAAGCTCAGCAATCGCTGCGATGTCGATATCGCCTGAACTACCACCGATTAATCCGCTGACTAATCCGGCAATTGCACCGATATCAATATCACCAGCACCGCCGCCAATTAAACCACCGACCAGGTCAGCAATGGCTGAAATGTCGAGATCACCCGAACCACCACCGATTAATCCACTGACTAATCCGGCAATCGCGTCGATATCAAAGTCGCCGGCATCGCCGCCAATTAAACCACCAACCAATTCAGTAATCGCTGCGATGTCGAGATCATCCGAACCACCACCCATCAGGCCGCTCACCAGTTCTACGATTGCGCCAATATCAAAGTCGCCGGCACCACCGCCGATGAGACCACCGACCAGGTCAGCAATGGTACCAATATCCAGGTCGCCCGTATTACCGCCAATCAAGCCACCAATCAGCTGGCTGATGGCTTCAAAATCCAGATCAGCAGTATCACCGCCAATCAGACCACCGATTAAATTGCTAATTGAGCCCAGATCAAAACTGCCCCCATTGGCTTGGGTCAGTTGATTAATCAGGCTAGAAATATCCAAACTGCCGCTATTACTTCCTGTAAACTGGCTGATTAAATTGCTAAGACTGCTACTGTCCAGGCTGTTTCCAGACAACAGACTTTGCAATAAGCTGTCGAGGGTTGGGGTAGAGGGGCTGGTGAGTTGTCCAAACCAGTTCGACAAGGTCGAGCTGATGCCACTGAAAAAGCTGCTGGTTTGGGTTTCGACAGTTAAAACCGGGCTGAGCTTGCTTTTCAGCAAACTGAAAGATTTAAAAGCCATGAAGACGATTCCTTGTGTTCTTATGTTTTTGTTTTGCTGGTGTTGAAACGCATCTTTTTTTAATCTATTTGTATACACTTGTAAAAGATGAACGTTCTGGAATTAGCTGTATTTGGGCAGAGAAGGCAATTTTAACGCAGCAGAGAGAAGGAAATATTTGAGAAAACAGCGGTTTATTGAAGCTAACCGTTTATCTGTTTTTAAAAGATCAAGATAAATGGCAGATGCCTGATCCGTTATGCTTCAGTTGTGTCAGCCCATCATATCTTGAAAAAAAATTTCAATAGATGAAAAAATAATGAGAAATAAATATTGTTGTGGGGCTGATTCGGCTAAAATTATAAAGTGTCATTGCCTGTTAAAAAGAGTATAAAAATGGAACTGGATCGCTTTGATAAGCATATTCTTGAAATTTTAAGTCATGAAGATGTCAATTTAAATGAATTGTCGGAGCGGGTGAATTTGTCGGTGAGTTCGGTGCATCGCCGGATTAAAAGCCTGATTGATCATAATATTATTTCAGGTTTAAAACGGGAAATTAATTACCAGAAACTCGGCTTTAGTCTGCATGTCCTGTTGCAGGTGTCGCTGAGTAAACATGATACCGATACCTTTGCCAAGTTTCTGGAAGAACTGGAAAATATTCCCGAAGTGATTAATGCCTTTTTGGTGACCGGGCAAACCGCTGACTTTATTGTAGAAGTGATTGCGCGGGATATGGAAAACTACAGTGACATTTTACTCAAACGCATTGGTAAAATCGACCATGTGGTGGCGCTGCATTCGAGCTTCGTGATTAAAGAATATAATGTTTTAAACTGCTCGAATTTGCTCAATAAAGTTTAATTTCTAAGAAATAAAAAACGCGCCAGATGAGCGCGTTTTTTATCTGTAAGTTTTAAGCATCTAAGGCAGCTAAAACGTCATCAGAGAATTCAACGTTGGTATAAACGTTCTGAACATCATCTAGATCTTCAAGCATATCAATCATCTTCATGATTTTTTTAGCCTGGTCGATGTCGGTGATTTCAGCTTTGGTTGATGGGCTCATCACCACTTCAGCGTTGTCAGATTTTAAACCTGCTGCGGCTAAAGCATCCTGAACGGTACCAAATGTTTCTGGAGTGGTAATCACCAGAATTTCATCTTCAGACACTTCAATATCTTCTGCCCCGGCTTCTAATGCCACGTCCATGATCTGATCTTCTAAAGACACATCTTCAAACGTAATTTCACCACGTTTGGTGAATAAGAAGGACACTGAACCGTTGGTGCCTAAGTTACCATCGGTTTTAGAGAAGCAGTGACGGACGTCTGGTACGGTACGGTTTAAGTTGTCGGTCATGGTTTCTACAATCACGGCCACACCGCCGACACCATAACCTTCATAGGTGACTTCTTTTAAGTCATCGTTATCTTCACCGCCAGCACCACGTTGAATCGCACGGTTAATCACATCACGTGTCATGTTGACTGATAATGCTTTTTCGACTACAGCACGTAAGCGAGGGTTGCTCCCTGCATCCGGACCGCCGAGTTTAGCAGCAGTTGTCAGTTCACGAATGTATTTGGTAAACAACTTACCACGACTAGCATCTTGTTTGGCTTTACGATGCTTGATATTGGCCCACTTGGAATGACCCGCCATGCGAAATATGCTCCTTGTAGATTGGCTGTATGCCGATCGAATTGCACAGATTCTACCATAAGCCCTTTTTCTGAAAAAAGGGCAGGGTTTTAAGTTTTAACTGAAAAATTTACGCTGTTTTCACGTCTGGAATAATAATATCCAATCCGGTGTTTTCTTTATAGAGCTGTTTGATCAGCGCGAGATCATGCGCCAGGTCGGTTGGATAAATTTTACCAAAAATCCCGCCTTGCTTGGTTTTAGAGTTGGCATACATCAGCACAATCGGCACATTGGCGGCTTTGGCAATATGCCAGAAACCGGTACGAATTGGCTTACGTGCTTCACCATTTTTGGCACGGGTCGCTTCAGGAGCAATCACCAGATTGAATTTTTCATTGCGCTGGAACAGCTCCACCATTTGTCCCACGATGTCCTGATTGGCTTTACGATCAACCGCAATACCGCCCACGGCTTCAAGTACCGGTTTAAGTGGACCTTTGAATAATTCTTTCTTGATTAAGGTATGAATTTTCATGTCGAAAATTTGGAAGATGGCCAGTGATAGCACTGCATCAAGCATCGAGGTATGCTCAAAACCAATAATGACCTGTTTATCTTCCAGAATATCAGGTTCGACGTTATAGCTCCATCCGGCAACTTTAAATGCAGCTTCGCCAATAAATTTTTTTAACATGGGTACAGAGTAAAACAAACGAAAGCGCATAATTTGTGCTTGTTCGGCTTTAGAGTCAAGGGTTAATTTGTGCAACTGTGCAGAAAAAATAAAGACCTGTTTAGCCGCAGAATATAATCTAACAACTTATTGTTTTTAGATATAAATTAAAAGTTATTAAGACTTAAAATAAATGAGTATATAGAAAATTACTATTAAAAAAGTGAAAAAAAAGCTATTCAGTAGATAATTTAAGCATTAGACTTTTGTCGTAGATAGGTCGTAGTTCAGGCCAATGTCCAACTTTAGGCTTAACCTCAACAGGAATAGCAAAATGACATATTTGACCGCACTAATTGTTGCTTCGCTCATTTTAATGGTGATTGTGCTTTGGTCTATTGCTGAACTTGTGTTCGAATCGCGCAAAGAAAAGTCACTGAACTCAAAAAGAGTTTAAAATTTCAGCAATACGAATACTTTATAAGTTTTTGTACTCACGATATAAAGTTATTTCAAAAAAGTATAATTTTTTATTGATTTATTGCTTTTTTATCTTAAAAAAAATAAATTTCGAATTTACCTCTCATGATGTGAGCGCAGTTTCAGTGCAATGCTTGATGAGATGATGTTGTGCAATTTCCTGCTAATTTTTGAGCTTCTGGTTAACTGTTGTCTTACTGTACAAGCGATTTTGAAAGGGCTTGTATTTTAAAAAAATCTTCGATAGTATTCATGGCGCCTGAACTTGTTGATATATAACAATTTCAGTGAAAAGGGCCTATAGCTCAGTTGGTTAGAGCAGCGGACTCATAATCCGTTGGTCGACAGTTCAAGTCTGTCTGGGCCCACCATATAAAACAACCACTTACGTGTACTAATCGTAAGTGGTTTTTTTGTTTTTGCAAGCTGGTAAGCAAATGGTAGGCAGCTTAAATCAATATTTAATTCAATGAAGCATGAATTTGATATCTGGTATTGCGCCCACCACCTTCTAATTTCACAATACAGCCTTTTTCTAATAAATCAGTAAGATGGCGAGTGGCTGTAGCTTTACTGACTTTCGCAACTTTTTGATATTGTGCTGCACTGATACCATGTTCAAAGCCATTTTCACCACCATCTAGCAGTCTGTTTAAGACTTTACGTTGTCCTTCATGGAAGTCAGTTTCAGAGTATTTTTTCCAAAAATTACTTTTAAAGAGTGTTCTGTTAATACGTTTTAAAGTTTGCTCTAGACTTTCATTAAGAGCTTCTAAAAACCAAACTAGCCATTCAGTGATATTAGAATCACCTTTTTGCGTGGCTTCAAGTACCTCGTAATAGCTTTTTCGCTTATTCAAAATAACAGGTGACATTGCGTATAATCGGATACTTTGTTGATCCATTTGCGCTAAGGCAAGGTCGGTTAGTGTTCGTGTTATACGTCCGTTACCATCGTCAAAAGGATGGAGAGTTACGAACCACAGATGAGTAATACCTGCTCGAATAATTGGATCAAGCAAATGATTGGATTTACTTGCATTAAACCATTCAATAAATTCATTAAGTCGCTGCTCTAGCCCAATTCGTGGTGGGGCTTCAAAATGTACAGTTGGATACTCAATACGACCAGAAACCACTTGCATTGGCTCATGTCCACGTAGCTGACCAACACGAATCCGTTGCATTGTCCAATCAGTTTCATTAAAGAGCCATTGGTGCCACTGGAATAATCTTTCAATCGTCAAATCTTGGTTAAAGTTATTCAGTGCATCGAACATAATATCTGCCAATCCATCAGAACGTTCAGAGCTTGGATAAGGCTGTTCTAGAGATACACCTAAGCGTTTTGCTAAAGATGATCGTAATGAGTAGACATTGAGAGTCTCATTTTCAATAGCAGAAGAGGAAACAAGATTGGCAATTAAGTTATCCAATGTTAAGTGTTCTTTTTCAGGATTATGTTGACTTTGTCCGAGTAAAATACCGACCTTTTGATGGATGTGTCTCGTTAGAGGGAGGATCTTATAGTCATCCCATGTGAAGGCTGTCCAGTTAATTTGTTTCCATATCCAATCATCATACATAATGATTACTCTTCTACTTGAATAATGTGATGAGAATATAGTGTATATTCGGCTCAAATTGTGAGTCAAATAATTATAATAAACAGCTCATTTTGATTTATGATGGATACATAAAATTGATTCAGTAATTATCAGTGACAGTATAATCTTTCAGTTTCAATTGGCTTTGTTGCACAAAGATTTCATAACTATATGATTTTAAAGGTTTTGATTATTTTTTGATCCAAAATTAAATTTATTTAAATCAGATGCTTACATATTTATGCAACAAAGCTTACGCGGATTACCACCCTCTTGCTCAAGACCACTGAGTAGATTTATAAAATTTTGTACTTCTTCCGTGTTAAAAATTTTAACATTTGCGGCTGTCATGGCTATCTCCTTCATGTTGCCATAATGCTGGTCTACTTCATAATTACTCAATCGTTGTATGAGTTAAGACTGCATTGATTCTTAAATTATATATCCGTTTATATATACCTTAATTAAATGTTATAGCCCTATCTAGTCTTTTTTTGGTATCTTTAAATACTTAAAAGGTATATTTAAGGAATGTGGTTTTAAATAATTAGGTGGTGTTTCAAAAAGTATGCTGGCGTTAAACAAATCCGTTATTAAGGTAAAAGAAAGTCAAATCAAAGGCTTTAAAATGATTTTCGAGCTTTTTAAAAAAGTTGCAACTTCTCCTAAGCCCCAATCAATAATTGAACCGATCTTTCTCTAATTTCAGGGGTATATTTTAATTTTGTCATCGGGATAGTCTCTCAGAATATTGACTCTCCCATAAACCCGGTACGGTTCAGCTTTATGCAACAAAGCCCTTGCAAGGCACGCTCGATGATATAATTAAGCTCTAGCCAATTCGGCTGATACAGAGTTTTGAACGCTCTCAAAAAAATCACAAAAAATTCATGATTGTACTGTTATTGTTTTAGTCATATTAAAGTCGATAAAGCTTATTGACGCTTCATGATGATTAAAAACGAGAATAGTATGAATCAATTTTCTGAAGAGGACTTATCCAGAATTATAGAAATGGCTTGGGAAGATCGAACTCCTTTTGAAGCTATTTTATGTGAGTATGGTTTAAATGAAGCGGCGGTGATCCGCTTGATGCGGCAAAATATGAAAGCATCGAGTTTTAAAATGTGGCGTGAACGCGTCACCGGCCGAAAAACTAAACATCTGCAACTGCGTTCACCCGACGTGATACGGGCCTATTGTTCACGGCAATACAAGCGTTTCTAAGCGTTTGATTTTGACCGCTGTCTGGACTCACGTTTACATCGTTCAGAACAGTATCTGACTTCCTCCCAGCAGCGTTGCCATTTTTTGCGCCAAGTAAAAGGACGCAAACAGTACATACAGATTTTTTCAGGAAGATGCTGTTTTTTCATGGTTTATAACTCATCAATCTGGCTAAGAAGTTGCTGGGCATGGCTGATGATCTGCGGCCGATCTTTAAGCTTGTCCAGCTGTCGATAGATCATGCCCATACGTGGATGAGTACGGAATGTCGCTTCATGCCGGATCATGAAATACCAGTACAGGCTGTTGAAAGGACAGCTGTCCGGTTCGGTACGGGTTTTGACATTGTAGCTACAGTGCTTGCAGTAATCCGACATCTTATGGATATAATTGCCCGAAGCCCCATAGGGTTTGCTGGCCATCAAGCCGCCATCGGCATGCATCACCATGCCCAAGGTGTTCGGTAGTTCTACCCATTCATAGGCGTCGGCATATACTGCCAGATACCACTCACTGATCTGCTTCGGATCTATACCAGTTAATAAGGCAAAATTTCCAGTCACCATCAAACGCTGAATATGATGTGCATACGCATGCTGAAAAGTATTACGGAAGCACTCAGCCATGCACTTCATCTGAGTGCGGCCAGTCCAGTAAAATTGTGGCAAAGGGGTTGAGTACTGCAGCGCATTGCGGCTGGCATACTCCGGCATGTACAGCCAGTAAACTCCGCGGACATATTCGCGCCAGCCGAGGATCTGCCTGATAAAACCTTCCACTGCATTCAGTGGTGCATGACCTTCATGGTAGGCAGCTTCTGCCGCATCACAAACTTCTTTGGGCAGTAACAGACCACAATTTAGATAAGGCGAGAGCAGGCTGTGAAACAGCATGTCTGCACCCTGAGCCATGGCATCCTGATAATCTCCAAAATGCGGCAAACTGTGGGTAATGAAATGCTCCAGTGCAAGCAGAGCATTGCTACGTGTAGTGGCCCAGCGGAAGTTGTCAAGGCTGCCAGCGTGAAGTGGAAACTCGCGCTCAGCCAGTTGCATTACATCCAGATCAATCTGATCGCGTTCAAAATGAAGTGTTGGAGGCAATGGTGGAGTGCCTGACCATGCCTTGCGATTGGCGCTGTCATAGTTCCACTGTTGTCCAAGCGGCTGCTGTCCCTGCATCAAATAACCGGTCTGTTTACGCATTTCCCGGTAAAAATATTCCATGCGCAACGTCTGGTAGCGGCTGGCCCAGTGCCGGAACTGCTCCGGGCTACAGAAAAAACGATCATCATCCAGACAGTGTACTGGCAGTTGCAACTGCTGGCTCCAGTGCTGTTCAATCTGCTGCTGCAGGCGGTATTCCCCGCATCGGGTCATTACCAGTTCTTTGACGGGGAACAGCAGTTGCTGTGCCTGTACGAAATCCAGCAGGCTACGAATCGGACTGCCGGACTGAAAAGCATGGTAACGTACACGCCAGCCTTCCGCTTTGAGCTCTTTGGCAAAATGCCGCATCGCGCTAAAAATCAGGGCAATTTTCTGCGGATGATGGGCGACATAAGTCGCTTCCTCAACCACTTCGGCCATCAGGATCACATCCTGGGTACTGTCTAGCGCTTTAAGCGTAGCGAGCTGATGATGAAGCTGGTCACCTAAAATTAAACCGAAACGCATAGCCTTTCCAGACCCGATCAAAGATAGTCTAGTGTAAAGCCAGACAGTTCAATTTTTTGTGAAAATACAGATCAGTCCGCATGTTCAGTCAATTCAGCCCGACCTGATTTGCTGACATTGCACAGGAATCATGATTGCTACAATAACAGAGTGTCCATCTCTATAATGCTACAGCCAGTTAATGAAACTCGCTTCGCATTATTCCTGAAGACATAAATGTTGTGAAAATTATGTGATTTTAATCAAAAAGATACAAATTATTATGGTTGTAATTCAGGCAGCGTGCGCTTAGTATCTAAAGAGAAGTTACTCTATGTAAGCTTCCTTAGTTTTGTCCCATACACCCCAATGTATGGGATTTTTTTTAATCAGTGGATGTCATGAGCATGCATTCAAAAGCGTATATTTTTAGACAGCAGCAATTAATGGTGGATGAGCATTTTCAGTTGCCGCTGGTAGCAAGACTGCAGCACGACTTGGATCTGTCGGAAAATGGCCAGGTTATTGCACGGGATCTAAAAGAAAATGAATTAGTACCTGAAGGCTATCAACTAGTCCCGATCCGGCAATTGGTGCAGGTCTGGAGCAGGCCACAGTTTGAACAAGCCAGTCGCGCTGTGCAGTTGCTAGAGTGGCGCCGTAATCACCGCTTTTGCAGTAAATGTGGCCACCCGACCCAGCAGCACGTCAGTCACTATGCTATGGTCTGCCCATCCTGTGGTTATAACCAGTATCCGCGTGTGAATCCTTGTGTGATCACTATCATTACCCGAGGTACAGATGAAATTCTGCTGGCAAAAAATGCTCGTAACAAAACCCAGATGTACAGCCTGATTGCCGGATTTGTCGAAGTGGGCGAAACCCTGGAGGAGGCGGTACGCCGTGAGACGATGGAAGAAGTGGGACTACAAATCAAAAATATTCAATATCTAGCCAGTCAGCCGTGGCCGTTTCCCAGCAATTTGATGATGGCCTTCAGGGCAGAATATCATGCAGGCGAGATTCAGATTCAGGAAAATGAACTCAGCGATGCGCAGTTTTTTAAGTTTGATCAGTTACCCGAGATTCCGTTCAAGGGCAGTATCGCCTATGCCATGATTCAGCATGTGATGCATGGCACACCTGTTGCCGATGACAGCAAAGAATGGCTTTGAATTAACTAGTCTGGTTTGACTGCTTAAATTAAGAAAAGAATCAGGAGGTTTATTTTCGATCGGTGTAATTCCCGAGAACCTGAATTTTCTAATGTTGAAGACTTAATTATTTTTTAGCGGATAAACGAATGGCATCTCAACAAAAACTGAATCGCAGCATCTAATCTTCACGATTTGTTCACATCCATCTGGGTTATGCTATTACTAAAATCAAATAAGGCTTAAAAATGAAGATGCTATTCAAGTCGGTTTTCGCAGTTACAGCGCTGGCCATCATCAGCTTAAGCTTTACTGCCCGAGCTGAAACGGTTGCCCCTCAGGCAGTCGATCAGGTGGATATCCGGCAGTATGCGGGTAAATGGTATGAAATTGCGCATTTACCGATGTATTTTCAGCGTAAATGTGTCTCGGATATCTCGGCACAATACACTGTCAATGCCGATCAGACCATGGGCGTCTTAAATAGCTGCCGGATTGAAAATGGTGAAATGATCAGCTCTGAAGGGGTAGCCTATCCGCAAAATCAGGGCAACAGCAAACTGAAGGTCAGCTTTTTGCCGCCAGGTTTAAGATGGATTCCGTTTACCAAAGGGCATTACTGGGTATTACGCGTGGATCCGGAATATAAAGTGGCGCTGGTCGGTGGACCGAGTACCAAATACCTGTGGATTTTATCGCGCGAACCGCAACTGGATGAAGCCACCTATGAGTCCTATCTGGATACAGCAAAATATTATGGCTACGACGTTACAAAACTGATCAAATTGCCGCATTAATCTGTTACCCTTTTGCCGAACTCATTAGTCTCTCTACAGTTCGGCTTTTTTTTATTTCACTTCACATAAAATTCATATCTGACTGATTAGACTCATCAAATAGAATAAAGACAACCGCTTAAAAGTAGGATGAGTCCATGTTGAAAAGCCTGATGCGATGGATAGACAGCTGGTCCATACACACATCGCCTGAAACGCTGACCGCTGAAAATAGTAAAATTCAGTGGTTCAGAATTTTACCCTTTATTCTACTGCATCTGGCCTGTCTGGCAGTATTCTGGGTGGGGGTATCGTGGTTTGCACTGGGTTTCATGCTCGCATTCTACCTAATCCGCATGTTTTCCATTACGGCCTTTTTTCATCGCTATCTGTCACATAAAACTTTTCAGACTTCGCGTCTGGTGCAATTCCTGTTTGTGTTAATTGGAACTATGAGTGCACAGCGTGGTCCGCTATGGTGGGCGGCCCATCACCGTTATCACCACCGCTATACCGATACATTACAAGATCCACACTCCTCAACACATGGTTTTTGGTACAGCCATGTCGGCTGGTTTTTAAATGAATATAATTTTGCCACGCGTAAAGAAGTGATCAAGGACTGGCTGAAATATCCGGAACTGATCTGGCTGGACCGCTTCAGTTTAATTGTGGTGCTGCTGACCGCGGGAGGAATTTATGCACTCGGGGAGTGGGTGGCCATCACCTGGCCGCAACTTGGTACATCAGGCCTGCAATTGCTAGTGTGGGGCTTTGTCGTGTCTACCGTGTTACTGATCCATGCCACCTTGTGTATCAATTCACTGGCGCATCATTATGGCAGCCGAGATTTTGACACTGAAGATCACAGCCGTAACAACTTATTCTTGTCCATCATTACCTTAGGCGAAGGCTGGCACAACAATCACCATTATTATGCCGGCAGTACCCGGCAGGGTTTTTACTGGTGGCAGATTGATGTGACCTATTACCTGCTGAAACTCATGTCCTGGCTCGGGCTGGTCTGGGGACTCAAGCCCATTCCGGCACGTGTCTATGATGTCAGTAAAATTGCCCGGGCTCGAAAACAGATAAAAGCTGTCAAGACCGGCACTCCGACTATTCATTCAAAGGAATCACCATGAAAATTGCAATTATTGGTTCAGGTATTTCCGGTCTGTACGCTGCCTGGAAACTCAGCAAAGCGCATGAAGTCACAGTCTTTGAAAAGAATAACTACTTTGGTGGTCATACCGATACCCATCAGCTGAATATCGATGGTGAACAGGTTGCTGTAGACAGTGGCTTTATTGTATTTAATGAGCATAACTATCCGCTGTTCTGCGCCATGCTCAAAGAACTTGGGATTCAATCGCAAAGCAGTGACATGGGCTTTTCTGTGAATAATCAGGTCAGCGGCTTGCAATACAATCCGTCAAAAAAATTATCCCTGTTGTTTAGACCTCAAAACTTTTTTAATGCAAATTTTCGCGCGATGTTGTCGGATCTGTTCCGTTTCTATGCGGCCAATAAAGATCTGGATGTGGAACAGGTCGATGCACAGCTCAGTATTGATGAGTATCTGGATCGGCATGGCTATTCCGAAGCCTTCCGTCAGGAACATCTCTATCCGATGTGCGGGGCGCTGTGGTCCTGCCCGGTGGAACAGGCCGGACAGATTCCGTATAAGTTTGTGGTGAGCTTTTTCCAGCATCATCGCATGTTGCAGCTCAAAGACCGTCCTTTATGGCTGACGGTCAAGGGTGGATCAGCTCGCTACGTCCGTGCCATTCAGGCCCAGTGCAATATCACGTTCCGTAAAACTGCTGTGCATCAGGTGTCTCGCAGTGCCAATGATGTGCTGATTGAAACTCAACAGGGCAGTGAGCGTTTTGACTGGGTGATTTTCGCCAGCCACGCCGATGACAGCCTGAAACTGCTGAAAGACCCGTCTGCACAGGAACTGGATGTGCTCGGCAAGTTCCGCTATCAGGATAACCGCATGGTTGTACATTCCGATACCTCTATCATGCCCAAATCCCGTCGCCAGTGGGCCAGCTGGCATGTACACGTCACGCCGACTCAGGTCACTGAACAGACGCCATTCCAACACAGTGGCACACATTATGGCTTTAGCTACTGGATGAACCAGTTGCAGAACCTGAACTGCAAAACCCAGGTCTTTGCCACCCTGAATCCTAATTTTGCCCTGAATCCTAAAAAAGTCTGGGTAGAACGACATTACCGTCATCCCGTGTTTGATGCCCCAGCGATTGAAGCACAGCAACGCTGGGCCGAGGTCAACGGCCAAAACCGCACTTCATATTGCGGCGCTTACTGGGGCTGGGGCTTTCATGAGGATGGGGCGCGTAGCGCATCATGGGTAATCGATCAGCTATTAAAACAGGCCGAACAGGCAGCCTAGGAGCGCATGATGCAGATGTATCCACTGGCGATCGCCACTGCTGAAATCCGGCATCGACGTTATTTGCCCCAAGCACATGCTTTTAAAACCCAGCTGAGCTATCTATGGTTTGATCCAGATCAACTCACGACGTTTACCCGAAAATCCTGGCTGTGGTCATCTAAACGCTGGAATTTCCTGACCCTAGATGAGCGCGATTTTCTGACTATGGAATGTGGCTCGATTCGGCAGAAGATTGCACGCCTGCTGATCAAGCGGGAAAACTATCTGTTACCGCATGCCGCTTCCATCCGGGTGCTGGCTTTACCGCGCACACTAGGTTTCCGTTTCAATTCCGTAGTATTTTATCTGGTCTTTGGTGCCACCGACCAATTGCTCTTTGTGCTGAGTGAAATCACCAACACACCGTGGAATGAACGACAGGTCTACATTCACGACTGCCAGAACAATGCAGACGAATATGCGCCGTACCAGAGTCACCAGTTTGACTTTAAAAAGGCCTTTCATGTGTCGCCGTTCATGCCGATGGGGCTGGATTATCGCTGGCGCTTCAGCTTTTCGGATCGGCAGAACGTGATTTATATGCAGCTGTTTGAGCAGGGAATCTTGCAATTCGATGCCACCCTGAAATTTTCCTTGCAGGCCATCACGGTTCCTTCACAGCAGCATCGCTATGCTGTACTGAAAGTTCTTGAACCCTTCAGGATGGTCAGCGGAATTTATCTGCACGCCTTTCGTTTATGGAAAAAGAAAGTTCCATTTTACCGACATCCTAAAAAAGAAAAAGGAAACACATTGCGATGAAGACACTATTCATGGGAGAGCAAAGCACACTGCCGGTGGTACTGCGCCACCTGCTGAAATTACGCCATGGTCAGCTGATTTTTAAAGGCGTCTGGAACGGGGCTGTCGGGGAAAATAGCGATTTACAGGCGGTGATACAGGTGCATGATGTTCGTCTGATGGATCTGCTGTTCCGTAATGGTGTACTGGGTGCTGCCGAAGGTTTTATCCGTGGCTACTGGAGCAGTGAAGATCTGGTCGATGTAATTCGTATTCTAGCGCGTAATCGTGATGTGCTTGATCGGATGAATCAAAATGTGGTGGCAAAAGCTAGCCAGCTGGTACTCAAGGCTTGGTATAAATCCCGCAAGAATTCGATTGATGGCAGTCGTCAGAATATTGCTGAGCATTATGACTTGAGCAATGATTTTTTTAAATTGTTCTTAGATTCCAGCATGATGTATTCCAGTGCGGTGTTTAAAGACCCTTGTATGAGCTTGGAACAAGCTTCAGATTATAAAAAAGAACTGATCTGCCAAAAACTTCAATTGCAACCGATGGACCATTTGGTTGAAATTGGCAGCGGCTGGGGAGGCTTTGCCATTTATGCGGCTCAGCATTATGGCTGTAAGGTGACCACCATTACCATTTCCCAGGCACAATATGATGAGGCTGTAGCCCGAGTTGCTGAAGCAGGGCTGTCTCATCGGGTGTCTGTACAGCTTCAGGACTACCGTTTACTAGAAGGCAAATACGACAAGCTTGTGTCGATTGAAATGATTGAAGCAGTGGGTGAGCAATATTTACCAACTTATTTCCAAAAATGCCGCGAGCTCCTTAAGCCGAATGGTCTAGCCTTGATACAGGCGATTACCATTGAAGATGCACGCTATGTTAAAGCTTTAAATACGGTGGATTATATTAAGCGTTATATTTTCCCGGGCAGTTTTATTCCCTGTATCAGTGTCATGACCCAGACCGCTTCCGAACAAAAACTGCGACTCAAACATTTGGAAGATATCGGCCAGAGCTATGCTCAGACCTTGTACTGTTGGCGTCAGCGTTTCTTGCAGCAGCATGATCAGGTACTTGGGCTTGGTTTTGATGAGCGTTTTATCCGCATGTGGGATTTTTATCTGTGTTATTGCGAAGGTGGCTTCCGCGAAGGCGTGATCAGTGATGTACATCTGCTGTTCGAAGCCAGTGCCTACTAAGCCAAGATAAAACAGGAGTGCCGAAATGCTGCTGAATTTACTGATGCTGAATGTCTTTATCATGCTCTGTAGCTGGGTGTTGGTGACCTATAACCACAGAGCAGGGCTGGTCGATGTCGCTTGGAGTTTCAGTATTACCCTCAATGTGATTATTGCCGCTTGGGCGATTGACAGTGCACCGATGTTGGTTCGCTTATTTCTGGGACTGGCGAGTGGGATCTGGTTTTCACGGCTGACTTGGCATCTGTTACGGCGCTATGCCAGTGAAACCCAAGAAGACACGCGTTATGCCAACATGCGCCGAGCGATGGGGGATTATCAGCATCTTGGTTTTCTAATGTTTTTTATATTTCAGGCAGGTTTGGCTCTACTGTTTTCTTACCCAATGCTGAAGTTGTTAAGTATCTCGACCGAGCAATGGAATGACTGGACTTTGGTCACTGTGATTGTGGCGGGCATGATCATGTTGCTGGCGCTGATCGGTGAGAGTACCGCTGACCAGCAACTTTACCGTTTTAAGCTAGATCTACAGAATCAAGGTAAAACCATGGATCAGGGTTTGTGGAAATATTCGCGCCATCCGAATTATTTCTTTGAATGGCTGCACTGGTTTGCCTATCCGGTCCTTGGTCTGGCAGCAGGTGCCTATGGATTATGGATTTATCCGCTGCTGATGTGGCTGTTTCTGTACTACATCACTGGGATTCCCTTTAGTGAACAACAGGCGCTGGCACATCGCGGCGACAACTATAAAGACTATCAACGACGAACTTCAATATTTATTCCGTGGCCACCCAAACAGTAGGTAAATACATGGACTTTATGATTCAACAATCTTTAAAACTGGTCGAAAGCGGCAAGCTGCCCGATTCGGTGATTCGCGCGGGCATTCGCAGCCTAAGCAAAAAACGTCTGGCACAAGAAGGACGCTTTGACCCAGCACTGGCAGCTCGGCGCTATATGGATGTGCTGCATATGCTGAAAAATAGCGAGATTGCCATCGAGACCGACAAGGCCAATGAACAGCACTATGAACTGCCCACCGCATTTTTCCAGGCGGTGCTGGGCAAGCGTCTGAAATACAGCGCTAGCCTGTTTGAACACACTCATACCACGCTGGATCAGGCGGAAGAAGCGGCACTTGCCAGCTATTGCCAGCGTGCACAGTTAAAAGATGGACAGGATATTCTGGAAATTGGCTGTGGCTGGGGATCGTTGAGTCTGTATATGGCCGAGCATTATCCCAAAGCCCGTATCACGGTGGTGTCGAATTCCTCGACCCAGCGCCAGTATATTCAGGAACAGGCGCGTCTGAAAAAGCTGCAGAACCTTATGGTGATCACCTGCGACGTCAATGTGCTGCAACTGGAACCCGCGTCCTTTGACCGCGTGGTTTCGGTGGAAATGTTTGAACATGTGCGCAACTACCAGAAACTGTTTGAAAATATCAGCAGCTGGCTGAAAGCGGATGGTCTGCTCTGGTGCCATATTTTCTGTCACCGTTTCCTACATTATCCGTTTGAAGTAAAAAATGAATTCGACTGGATGTCGAGATATTTCTTTAGTGGCGGACTGATGCCAGCAGCGTCGACCTTTCTACATTTCCAGCAGCATTTGCAATTAGAGCAGCACTGGCAATGGGCGGGTACGCAGTATGAACGTACCGCAAATGCTTGGCTAGAAAATATGGATGCTAAACAGGCCGAGCTAAAGCCCTTGTTTGAAAAAACTTATGGCGCGGATGCCGCAATCTGGTGGCAACGCTGGCGGATTTTCTTTATGGCCTGTGCCGAGCTGTTCGGTTATGAGCATGGACGTGAATGGGTAATCGGTCACTTTCTGTTTAAAAAGAAAACCGTATAATTGAACGGCGAATCGGATGGGCCAGCGGGGAATGCACCAATGTTAAAGCTGTTCAGGGACAAACACGATCATCCTCTGGGTGAGGTGTTTAACCGCTATTACTGGCTGCAAATCGGATTCATTGCCCTGTCTGTGGTAATCGGGATTGGCTGTAGTGCTTGGGTAATCAAAGGTTCCCTGCTCAGAACTGCGCTAGAACAGGAAATGTCACACTACTGGCAGCGGCTGGAACGTAATCCGGCTGCTGAACTGCCCGACACTAAAAACTTGTATGGTTATCGCTGGAGCGATGTACCGCCAGTCCAATTTCGCCACATACAGCTTGAGCAAGGGGTGAACCGGCATTTTGTCGATGGCAAGGAGCGCATGACCGTGTATGGTGAAAAAGACGGACAGCATGTGCTGCTGGTGTTTGGCGAAAGCAACGTCAACAAGCTGGTCTGGCTGTTTGGTCTGGCACCGCTGATGGTCAGCCTGTTTGTGCTATATAGCGTATTGTGGTGGTGGAACCGTCGGGCCCGACGTTATTTTTCCCCGATTACCCGGTTGGCCAATGCGCTGGAACATATCGACTGGGAACATCAGAAAAATCAGGCTTCGCCTTTTCAGGACATCCGCACCGACTCCAATCTGGAAGCTGAATACCTCAAGCAGGCGCTGGAAAAATATCATCAGGTATTAAGCGAATTTATTCAGCGTGAGCGTGAATTTACCGGAGATGTTAGCCATGAGCTGCGCACGCCACTGACCATTTTAAAAGGCAATGTGCAGCTGTGTCAGGCACGCTATGGCGACAACAAGTCCTTTACCCGCCTGCATAACACCATTGAAGACATGCAGCTGCTGGTCGATACCTTGCTGGCCATTGCCCGCAATACCACCAACACTTTAACTGCTGAACCGACCATGCTTTCAGAATGTCTGGACAATCTGGTGCAGGATCTAGAGAGTGTCAGTCATAACAAAGGCATGCAGATTGACCTGCAAAAAGACCTCGATGAACAGCCGCGTAAACTTTATCCATCCATGACCAAAATGGTGTTTGGTAATATTCTGCGCAATGCGCTGAACTATTCACAGGGCACAGAAATTGATGTGATTCTGGAAAAAAATAAAGTGCTGATTGCTGACAATGGGGTCGGCATGCCTTTACCTAACAATTCTAAGGTTCAGGAACTGTCTGGCCAGCAGCTACAACTGGAAATCAAAGGGCATGGCATTGGATTGCAATTGGTGCAAAAGCTATGCAAACAGCTAGGTTGGCGTGTGGAGCTGTTTGACAGGCAATATTATCTTGGCACTCATCAGAATGTTGACCTGGCAATGACCACTGGACTGATTGTCGTTGTGTACCTAAATTAGGCTTCATCTTCGAAAGCAATTTTTAAACCAATCCCAGATATGGTGTGAATCAGCTTTTGTTCAAAGGGTTTATCGACCATTTTGCGTAAATTATAGATATGACTGCGCAGAGCATCACTTTCTGGCTCTTCGTCACCCCAAAGCTGCATCATAATTTCCTGTTTGGTCAGTACTTTAGGAGAATGACGCATCAATAGTTTCAAAAGTTTAAACTGAATTGGAGGCAATTCAATGTTCTGCCCAGCTCGAGTTAGCTGCTGTGTTGCGGGGTCCAAAATTAGGTCATGAATTTGCAGACGACTGTTGGATACTTCACCCAGGGAGCGTTTGATCAGGGCCTTCACCCGAACCACCAGCTCGTTAAAATCGAAAGGCTTGACCAGATAATCATCCGTGCCGGAATTGAAGCCTTTGAGTTTATCATCCAAGGTATCCCGAGCGGTAAGCATCAAGACAGGTAAGTCTAACCCCTCTTCATTGCGTAACCACTCGCACAGTTCATAACCAGAACCATCAGGCAAATTAATGTCTAGTAGTAAGATATGGTAGCGTTGCTGTTTCAGTAATTGTCTAGCAGCACTCAGATTGCGAGCATGATCGACCACAAAGCCATGTTCTTCCAGAAACTCACATAGGGTAGAGGCCAGTTCATAATGGTCTTCAACCATCAGGATAAAATGTTTCGACATAGCGGCAGACACTAATTTAATAATTGCTGTTTTAATTTAGCACTAAATGGCTGGGGACCCAGCCATATATTAAAATATTGTTGTGCCAGAGGATGTTTAAGCTGCCCTAAACTTTGCTGGTTCAAAGATAAGCTCAGGGTCTGTGTAGCATGGTTGTATTTTAAACGGTAGAGGTCGCCTGATCTGACCGGACGATACAAATCGGTGATTGGGTTGAATAGAGCATGTATTTTTGCGTCTTTAACATTACGTTTCAGTAAATGTGTGGCTGCACGCTTAAATGCCCATTCCGGAATATTCTGTGTATAGGAAAAGTCCATCTGTATATTTTGTTTTTCCCAGGACTGGCTACAGTTTTGGGCAAAATAACTGGCCATACCGACCTGTTTTTGACCCACCATCAGCGGACCATTGCCGCATTGATTCAGGCTTTGTGCCTGTGCCCATGGACAGAAGCTACATCCCATCACTAACGCTGTACTAATCGCTATTTTTTGAAAGGCAGTAGCCATGAGTAGACCCCTCCAACATAAGGCAGGGAACGGTACAGGCCATTCGCAGGGTCCCAGAAATCCTGCTGGAAAATAATCTTCTTGTTTTCGTTGATCTTGATTTCACTGATACCGTAAGAGTCCATACTGCGGGTCGTGCCGAACAATTTAAAATCATAGGCCATATGCCAGTGCACATAGGCAGAGTCCTGATGATAAGAAGCGTTTAACAGCTTGACGCTGACCTTGCTGACCCGTTTGTTCATGCCTTGAAAGTGCTCGAGTAGATTTTGACGGGATGAAAATTGCGATAGCGTATCGTTAATAAACAGCTGGTCGGCATACAGTGCTCCAGCATTTTCAACGAATTCAGGTGTGCCCAAGGTATTAAAGGCTGAGGTAAAGCGGAGGCCGATATCCTGAGCTTTAGCCTGATCCAGCGCTATCCCCTGAATACTGTTTCTGGATTGGGCGTAATCGGCTGAATAACTGGGAATACTTTTACATCCGGCTAACAACAGAAGCGGCAAGGATAAGGCTGTAGCAATTAGTGTTTTTACAAGTCTCATCATCAGTGTCCGTATGAAGTGTATGTTTATACCTTAGGCAGCACAGCGTGAACAGAATGTGAAATAGACGTTATAAATGAGCAATTGAATAGAATTTTTCAAATCAAAGATTAAATGTTTAACTTTTTTCTTCGGCCATTAACCAATCAATGATATTCATAACATCACGATTTTCGTTATTTTTTCTGACCATTGCATAAAAATTATAGTCACAATAGATAAAACCAAAAGGGGCAATGATCTTTCCATTTAACATTTCTTTTTCTACTAGAATTTGAGGTGCTATGGCAATTCCTAACCCAGACACGGCAGCTTCTATCATTAAATTCAGACTATCAAAATAACGGTCATTGGATTTTGGGGAAAAGCTTATTTGAAACTGATCAAACCATGTATGCCATGCACTTTTATTTGAGTGGGTATGAAGTAATGGATAGTTTAAAAGATCATTTACGGAATGAAGAAGATTTATTTCACGATTACAAATAGGACCCATGTTATCGGGAAATAACAGATATTTATTCAAAAAGTTGGGAAGTAGATGATGCTCACTGACGCTATTGATAAATATGTCAACTTTCTCTTTTTCTAACAATCTTAAGTCATTACATGTCATTAATTTGATATGGATATTGGGATAAATGACTTCGAGCTTTTCTAATCGAGGAATCAGCCAATTTGCCATAAAACTATGAGAAGCGCCTATGACAACTTCTACTTCTGAAGTTTTATTTGTTAACTCAAAGACGCATTGTTCTAAACGATTAAAAAACTCCATACAAACGAGCGATAATTCTTCGGCATCCGCCGTCAGAGAGATGGTCGAGGAATGTCGAATAAACAATTTTTTATCCAACCATTCTTCTAACTGCTTTATTTGATGGCTAATCGCACTATGGGTGACACATAATTCTTCGGCAGCTAAGCTGAAACTTTTATTTCTGGCGACAGCTTCGAAAGCTTTTAAAGCATTAAGAGGAGGTAATGTTCTGCGTTTCATGTTGTAAAATTTTCTAACACCATAAGCTCAAAATATATCAATTATCATCAAAATGAAAATATTTTAAGATCGAACAAGTTTTGATAGTAAAAGAGATATGAGATGACAACCCCTTATACAGGTAATGGTCCTGATGACTTAGGATTTTTTGGTAAATTTGGCGGATGTTACATGCCAGAGAGCTTAATGCCAGCACTTCAAGAATTAGAGCAAGCCTTTAATAATGTTCGGCACAAACCTGAATTTTGGGCTGAATATCAGCAGATTTTAACGGACTTTGTTGGTCGTCCTAGTCCTCTTTTTTATGCAAAAAACCTAACAGCTTATGCAGGCGGCGCTCGAATATATTTCAAGCGAGAAGATTTGAACCATACGGGTGCGCATAAGATCAATAATTGTGTAGGCCAAATCTTATTAGCCAAATTTATGGGGAAAACCAGAATCATTGCAGAAACTGGTGCTGGGCAACATGGTGTTGCAACAGCAACGGTTTGCGCGCTGTTTAAGATGAAATGTACCATTTTTATGGGAGAAACAGATATTCAGCGCCAACAAATGAATGTTGAGCGCATGAAATTACTCGGTGCTGAAGTCAGAAGTGTTCAAAAGGGTCGTGGGACTTTAAAAGATGCCATGAACGAAGCATTACGTGACTGGATTCGTCATGTGGATACAACCTATTACCTATTGGGTACGGGTGCAGGCCCTCACCCATATCCCACCATGGTGAGAGAATTTCAGAAAATTATTGGTTTAGAAGCCAAAAATCAAATACTCCTGAAAGAAAATAAACTGCCTGATGCTCTAGTTGCTTGCGTGGGTGGGGGATCAAATGCATTAGGGTTGATGCATCCTTTTCTAGAAGACCTGAATGTCAAAATGTTTGGCGTTGAGGCAGGTGGAAAAGGAATAAATAGCGATGAACATGCCGCTTCTATTTGCAAAGGTCAAGTCGGTGTGCTGCATGGCAATTTAACCTATTTATTACAAGATTTAGATGGGCAGATTTTAGAAGGACACTCTATATCGGCCGGCTTAGATTATCCTGGTATTGGCCCTGAGCATGGCATTCTGTTTGAAACAGGACGTGTTACATATACGGCGATCACCGATCAAGAAGCGGTAAATGCATTTCAGCTTTTAAGCCAACAGGAGGGCATTATTCCTGCGCTTGAGAGTTCTCATGCAATTGCGTATGCGATTCAACTTGCACAAGAAATGCAGCCAGAACAGATCATTATTGTCAATTTAAGTGGCAGAGGTGACAAAGACTTAAACACGGTCAAAAAATATCTTGCAGGAGCTACAGCATGAACCGTCTAGATCAAAAATTAGAGCAATTGAAACTGGAAAATCGAAGCGGTCTGGTCTGTTATTTTACTGCTGGAGATCCTAATTTTACAGAAAGTTGTCGTTTGTTAAGCCAATTGGGTCAAGCAGGGGCTGACATTATTGAAGTGGGTATTCCATTTTCTGATCCAGTAGCAGATGGAGAGATCATTCAGGCAGCGCATCTTCGGGCTTTAGATGCAGGTCAAACGGTAAAACAGACCATTGAGTTGGTAAAAGCAATAAGACTGCATGATGACCAGACACCAATAATTTTCATGACTTATTTAAATCCGATGATACAATATGGTTTTGAGAAACTTATCACCGAAACAGAAAATCTTATAGATGGAATATTGATTTTAGATGCTCCATATGGATATCGAGAAAAATTTGAGGTGCACTTAAATGAAAAAAATATGCATTTAATTGCAATGACCGCGCCGACGACACCAGTTGAAAGGTTAGAGCAAATTTCAGCACGCGCGACAGGATTTTTATATCATATTGCAGAAAATGGCTTAACAGGAGGAGACTTAAATTTGGCTAATCTTGAGAAAAAGATTGCTGAAATCAAGCCGATTTTTAATATTCCTGTTGCAATGGGTTTTGGGATCAAAAATGAAAGCCATGTTAAAGCACTAGCCAATAAAGTAGATCTTATTATCATTGGCTCAGCGCTTGTCGATACTTTTTTTAATAAGGGAATGAATGCGACTTTAGAAAAAGTGACGGTTTTTGCACAGATACTGAGACAAAATAAAGAATAGTCAGGCACCTTTCATAAATCTACTTTAAAACCATAATTGAATATAAAACAATATTTTTTCTTGGCCTTCTCCCGAAAGGGAGATGGAACTTTGTCTGTGATTTTTTACCGAAAGTGATCGCTTTTTAGAAATCACTATTATCATACAGATGTGACATACGTTTTTGCTTTGTTTCTAGATAAGCTTTGTTAAAGATATTCAAACCAACTTTTAATGGAATACGTTCAACAACATTAATTCCTAAATCAGTTAAAGATTTAATTTTAAGGGGATTATTTGTAATGAGTTTTACATTCTTTATTTTTAAATAATCTAACATAATGGTACACATATCATATTTACGAGCATCTGCTGGTAAATTTAATAATAAATTGGCGTCAAGAGTATCATGTCCTTGGTCTTGAAGGGCGTAAGCTCGAATTTTATTGGTTAGTCCTATGCCGCGACCTTCTTGGCGTAAGTATAAGATCACACCTTGACCTGCATCATTAATCATTTTCATGGTTGAATGTAATTGGGGGCCACAATCACATTTCAGTGAAGCAAAAGCATCACCTGTTAAGCATTCTGAATGAATTCTAACAAGTACTGGTTGATTAGAAATAGTATTCATGCCTTTGGCAAGAGCAATATGTTCTTCACCAGTACTTTGGTCTTGAAATGCTATAATTTCAAAATTGCCAAATGCAGTAGGTAGTTTTGATTTTGAAACAAATTCTATAGCCATTGAAGAATACACCTATATAAATTTATATTTGATACGATTTACTTAATCTATCTTAAAAGCATCGGCTAAATTTTTTACAATTATAAATTTCAGCGTTTTACTTCTGATTAAAGAGTATGTATTTAATAGTGAATTTTTTGTGAAATGTTAAGTTGACAAAAACAACTAACCAGGTGGAAAAGTTTTTTAGTTAGCCAATGTTCACACATGCCTCGCATTGTTTCTATCCTACTCAGCCTAGAACAGCAAGAACAACTCATTTTTTTGACTAAGCATGCAAAACATTCGCGTGAAAGGCAACGTACCTAAATGATTCTTTTGCTTTCTGAAAGTAAAAGTGTTGTAGAAGTTGCTGTTTTACAAGAATGTATTTGATAAAAGATAAGGCTACTACGTCGACGTTGGGAGCTATATGAATTTGAATCGATCTAAGATGGGCATCGCTTAAGTCGGTGCAATACATTAACCTCGGACGATCAGGCGAAAATTCTAGGTTGGGTCAATACAACTACACTCGGCGCAGAACAAATCTGAGTCTAATTATATGAAGGATATAATGTGTCCGTGTCGATAATGTCAGTCAGTTAAGCAAACATTAGCAAAATGTAGTAAAAATGAGTGTATGCCAATACGCTCATTTTTTATGACTTTATCTGAAAATTTAGATTGCACTCTCCAAAAAGCCTCCCCCTCACTCGAGCCTGTAAATTAAATTGTGTAATTGCCTGAATTTGCTAAAGGAATCAAAACAGAAGACGATCTCAACCAATTCACCCGATTGTTGACCAAACTCACTGTTGAAACGGCTCTTAATGCCGAACTTACCGAACATCTCGGACATGAAAAAATGCCCGTAAATCTGGCTCTCCTTCGGGGTATTATTTTTTCTTATGAACAATATTTTTTTTAATTTTGTTATCTTTAAGATAAATCATCTGAAAAACTTCAGATATTAAATAGTCTATGTATAAAAGCAAAACAGAGTAATAAATATATAAACACTTCAAGCTTATTAATTAGGGAACTTTAATTTTAAAATCTTTATGTAACCAAGCCATTTATAATTAAACCCCAAAATTATAACTTTTTCCCTAAATGATTAATTTTTAAAATAAAAACAAAAAGTACCGGACTCAGCAGCACCCAGAGCGCAATGAAGCTAATACTCTCACTAAACTGTGTACTTAAGAGCAACATCACCATACATAAAATAGTGCCTGACGTGAGTTTAACCAAGACTGGAAATGCCGAAAGTAGGGCATATCTGGAGGTTCTGGTTTTTATGATCTGTTTTTCACTGACGGTATAAAAACCAAAACAGGCCAGCCAGAGAAGTCCGATTACTGCAATCCATATCATGATGAAGATCCTTGCTGCACAGTTTTGAGTTTGGTCTGGATTTTACGGACCGCCTTTTGCTGAATAGGGTAAATATTCTGGTGTAAAAAGTAAGAAAGCAGTGCCAATAGCCAGAGCATCAAATCAATACGTAAAAATGGCCAGTAGCTTTTAAACGAATCAATATCGTGTTGCGAAACCAGATAATACATATCAATCAGCGGAAGCATAAACGCAGCCCCAATCAGGATTTTGAGCTGGGTTTTCCATAAATACTGCTGTGGTGTTAAACAGGCCAGCATGAAACTGCCAATCCAGATACTGAAAAAACTATAAATTTCATAATTCGGTGCACCTGCAGGGATGCTGACAAAACGATTGGCATAGAGATAGCCGAGCATGGCCAGCGGAAGGCCAAGGATCATGCTGATATTTAAACGGTTAACCAGATAGTATCCCAGATGAAAACGTGCGGATTTTTTCTGCATCTGACGTTTCAGGCTCCAGAGCAGTAAACCGGATGCAATCATGGCGCAACCTAAGAGGCCGGAAAAAAACAGAGCCAACCGTAACAGGGGGGCAGCAAAACGTGCCATATGCAAGCCATACACGCCGGCATTTAAAGTGGCAATTGCACTGTCATTACGTGTGTTTTTTAGCAGTTTACCTGTGGTGGCATTAAATACGAGTTGAGCCTGATTTCGGGTAATAGAATGATCTTTCAGTTCCGTGAAGATGATTTGTGCTAGTTGGGTATTGGGCTGTTTAACGGTAATGCTCTCAAATTCCGTCTTCCCCCAATGCTGCTGTACCGTCGTAGTAAAATGCTGAACAGGCAGCATGTTGCTTTTGACAGGCGCAGTAGAAATAGCTGATCCATTTACAGTCTGGATATCTTCAAAATATTGAAAAGGATGTTCCGGATATAACTTTTTCATACCAGACGGCAGGATAATATAAAAGAAAATCGCCAATCCGGTAAAGGTAATAGTCAGGAAAAAGGGAAGTGCAATTACCGAACTGACATTATGAAAATCCAGATAGGATCGTTGTCCTTTAAAGGCCCTTAAGGTAAAAAAGTCGGTCAGGATTTTTTTGTGGGTAATAATTCCTGAAATCAGGGTGATCAGCATGATGAATGCTGCAATGGTCACCATCAGACGCCCGATGGTGTAGGGCATACCATACAGTTGAAAATGAAAATTATAGAAAAAATCTCCGCCTTGTGTCGCTGAAAGGGTTAATTCACGGCCCGTCGAGGCATCTAGAGTTTTCATTTCATAGTGGCCATCGGGTGTTTGCCAATAGATTTTATTGACCGGCGCGGCGGGATGAGCGACGCCAATGTACCAGTGCTGCGCATCTGCTGCATGTTGCTGTAAATATTGATAGGCCGTTTTGACCGCGGTGTCCTGATTTACCTGCATTGAGGCAAATTGTGGCTGCGTCCACATGGTAATTTCATGACGATAATAGGTCACTGCACCGGTTAAAAAGATCGCGAAAAGCAGCCAGCCAAAGCTTAACCCCAGCCATGAATGCAGCCATGCCATAGATTGACGGACAGATTTATGCATGGTTTAACCTGTGAAGTGCGAGAGAATAAACAAGAGGATGATGGGGACCAAGCCATATACAGAAAGCTTTTTTAAACTTTGAATGCAGAAGGTTCCAATCACGAAGCAGATATAAAAAATCAGTGCAGTAAAGGCCGCCAGATAGACCGATTCGGCTTTGGGGAAATAGGCTTGTAAAAAATAAGCCAGATCACGTGCTATCAGGTAACTGCCTAGATAGCCCATCCCAAAGCATATCCCCAGGCGATACAGGACAGCGAGGGGCTGAATCACAGAAATCGAAATCATAGAGGACCTTTAGTTGCATCTCGACAAGAAAAATGAGTGGCTTAATGCACAAAGCTGAGCGTGGTGACAAAATATTGTTTTTTATAGGCTTGCTGGTTAAAGGTGCCTGCTTGATCTAATTCTTTTGCCACTTCAAGCATGTACTGACCTTTCCATGGCGTAGCAACCGTAATTTGTCCCTGGCTATTGGTGGTGTATTTTTTCAGCCAATACTGAGGAGAAAAGACGGTAACCTCCAGATCAGCCGCGGGCTTGCCTTGATACAGCACGGTAAAGGTATTGCTGTTGCGTTGGGCGGGGATAATATCCAGCTCGGATTCGGCTTTCAGATTCTGTCGTCCGGCTTTAGCATGGTAGCTCAGTAAAGATTCACCATAGATCAGTTCATGGCTGAGTTTTACATCAGCCTGATCTTGCGTGGCGTAGACCAGATGATCCTGCTGAAGCTGAGGACTGAAGATTTTTTTGGCCTGAACCACTTTAGCTTGATTGAATGACTTTAAGGCACCTTCCTGAGTTTCTTTCAGCTGTTCACTGTATTCACCAAAGAAGGCATAGGTTTGAGCATTTGGGCCACGTTCAAGCCACAGCATATGCGCTTGAGCAGACAAGCTCATCGACAATCCCATTGTCAACGCTATCATTTTTTTCATGTGTTTTTACCTGTTTTTAAATAAAAGGATTGGTCCTGAAAAAGTTTTAAGGCCAAGGGAGTAATCAATATTTGAATTTCACCGCAACGCTATAATTTGCGGGAGCACCATAAAAGCCTTGCTGGTTCGGGAAATTGAACAGGTATTTTTCATTGGTCAGATTATTTCCGTTGGCCTGCAGGATGATATGTTCATTCAGCTCATAACTGGCCATCAGATTGACCAGTGCATACGCATCCTGTTCAATCACGCCCGCTTGCTGGGTCACGCCATTTGTGGTTGTTTCAGGTACTTCCAGATAAGTTTTATCCTGCCATTGCAGCCCAAGGCCCAGTTTGAGTTTTGGAATTTGCGGTACCTGATAGGTTGTTAACAGATTAAAAGACTGGTTCGGATTGAAGGTACGGGCATCTCCGCCGTTGATCAGATCTTTGAGGCTAAACTGGGTATAACCAAAACTGAGATTGAGATGATCGCTTAACTGTCCGGCAAGGCTGAATTCATACCCTTGAGAACGTAAATCGCTGACCTGGGTTTTGCGTAACGTCGGAATACCATCAGAGTCACGTAGCGGATAATTGTTTTGCTCTGTCCTGAAGATGGCCATGGTGGCAGTCAGTCTGTCATCTAACCAGGAACTTTTAATGCCGGCTTCGTAACTTTCACCTTCAATCGGTTTATTGAGATTGCCATCTGCCGCTTTGCTGGTTTGCGGACGGAAAATGGAGGTATAGCTTAAATAGCCGGTATATTCAGGACTGAAGTTATACGTCAGGCCGGCATAGGGGAGGACTTTATTTTCATCATAAATGGTGTCGGTCCCATAACTGCTACCTGTACTTTTGGCTTGTACATAATTGGCACCAAGCAGTACTTTGAGATCATCATTCAGATGTAGACGAGTGGCGGCATACAGGCTCTGATTTTTCTGCCGGATATGCATTTCCCCACTGGTTTTCGATAGATCCCAGCTCGGTTCTTCGGGGGTAAAACTGGCTAAATCTGTGGTGAAAGGCTGAGCAAAACTACCTCCGTAACCCAGTTCATCCAGCTGGTTTTCTACCCAGATATACCCGACAGATGCTTCATGACGTTGTCCCCAGAGTGGATAAGTACCACTGAAACTCAGACTGGCTTGCTGCTGTTTATTGTCATCCAGATACATGCCCGGATAGAGAAACACGCCTGATGTGCCATCAGCCGCTGGCCGGCCTGAAAGATATAAAAGTTTTGCATCCCGTTTTGTTCGCTTTTCGTCATAGCTGAGTTTGGCCGTCCAGTCACCCCCGAGTTTTTGCTCAATCTCGGCAAAATAGTTTTTAATATTGCTATCCCAATAGGCCCAGTCCGGACTGTAATTATAATGTTGTGAATAATGAAGCTGTTTGCCTTCGGTGTTGATGAGCGGATTGGAACCCCAGTTCACGTTATTCGGTTGATGCTGGGTTTCAGTATAACCGGCGGTGAACAGGGTGGAGTCAGTCAAATCTGCTTCTAGAACAGCCCCGACACCGTTTTTCTCCAAGCTATAACGGTCCAGATAACTGTCACCCGTCTGCTGATAACCAAACAGCCGCCCTCGGATTCTGCCATCTTCCGTCAGGGCGGAGGATACATCGGCTTCATAGCGCTGGGTATTCCATGAACCGTAACTGGCATTGAGTGCTGCCTGAAAGTCCTGAGTCGGGCGTTTTCGAATCAGGTTAATGGTTGCACCCGGATCGCCAATCCCATTATTCAAGGCATTGGCACCTTTAACGACTTCAATCCGATCAAATAAAAAACTGTCCGGATTGTCATTATTATAATTATAGCCTTCAAGCGGCAGCCCAACGCCGTCGACCAGCACATTGGAAATTTCAAAGCCGCGTGAGAGGTAAGAGGTTCGTTCCGTTTCCTGATTGCTCACCATAATACCGGGGGTGTTGCGCAGGACATCGCGAGTATTGTTCAGACTAAAGTCATCTAGTTGCTGGCGCGTGACCACGTTGACCGTTTGTGGGGTTTCTTTGAGCGGAATATTGAGCTTGGAGGCTGTTGCAGAGTTTTGAATTATATAACGTTGAGTGTGTTCAGAACTTTGATCTGCCTTAGCGGGTTCAGCGGTCATGGTAATGGTGGCGAGCTGCTGCGTATCTTCTGCAAAGCCTTGTTGACTCACTAAAATTGCAAGACTTAGCAAAGATAGCTTGAAGGATGGGTGCACGATGTAGGACATTTTTGTTAATGAAAATGATAATAATTATCATAAATATTATTTGTTAATTTATTGCAAAGCAATCCTGAATCCATAGGAAATATGAATGAAAGATGAATAAATCATAGAGAAATTAGGAGGTCGTGCGCTTAAGTGTGCGATAGAAGTTAATTATTGTGATGAATAATAAGGAGTTACTGCATTAATTATTTCTGGCCAGATCATGTTGCAGATATCGCTATATATTCTTTTAAATATTCTGGTTGGATGTTCTGGTGTTAAGTGATTGGCTTTTGAATAAGAATTGGGGGATAGAAGAGGTATTTTGCATCTTAGTCTATAAGAGATGACCTCAATTCAATGATCGGGGATAATGCAAAGCTTCTTTATCAAAGTTTTGCTCTGGTGAACAGGATTGGTGTCATATTGCTGTCAGCCATTTTTCAGTTCAACCACCTGAGTTCCTGTTCGCATCGAGATGACTTCATTTTTGAGCTACTCATATCAGCCCTTATGAATGACAGATAATCCAGTGACCTAGATGGTTTCATAAAGATAGACCATACAAAGAACTGAGCCTATTTAAGCATCTTTATTCAATCCGGTATTCAAAGGTATTTTTAATTTTAGCAACTTCAACAGCCTGACCATTGACGATCCGTGGTTGGTATTTGAATTGCCGGGCTGCATTGAGTGAAGGACGCACAAATATCGGATCACAGTCTGTTAATGCTTTAGGATTTATCACTTGGCCTTGAGTATTCACGCTATATTCGACCGTGCAGTTGCCTTCCAATTCATTCTCCAAAGCTCGCATTGGGTAATCCGGTTTCACTTTTGAAATCGGTTTATAGTTTTTTTCATCAAATACAGGCGGAGGTTGTGTATTTTCCGCCACTATCGGTTTGCTGACAGATGGCGCCGGCTGTGTGGTCGCAGCAGGCTGGGCCGGTGCAGGAGGAGCCTCATGCGTCACTACTGCAGTAGTTTGCATGGTGGTGGATGTATGATCTGTCATTGCTTGTGAGCTGGCGATTTTGGGTTGAGGATTTGGCTCTGGTCTGGCTTTGGCAGATTGGTTTGAAACTGGCTTCGCTTTAACCGGCTGAACGGGTTGAGTTGGCGCGGACTGGACTGGTGCAGCGACTGGGGGCATTACTTGAGATTGAGCTGGTTCTTGAGTTGGCGCATGTTCAGGTTGGAGCTGAGGTGATATGTCAGCTTTTGGAAGCTGTATAAATTTAACCTGTACCGACTTGGGTGTGACTTCTTGGATGGGACTGTCAAAATTCTGGTTTAACACGCTGTAGACCAGGGTGGCATGCAATACAGCCGTCACAGAGAAAGCGACAGCAGTGGCTGGATTGATCCGTGATATGCTTTTCACTGATCCTGCTCCTCGGTGACTAGGCCCAATTGCTCAACGCCACTTTGTTGTAGCAATCCAATGGTTTGTGCAACAAGCTCATAATTGGCGCTACGATCCGCACGAATAAACACCTGAATATCCTGATGGATTTGTAGCAGTGGAGATAATTTTTCTTTCATTTCTGTGAGACTCGTTGCCCGATCGGTGACTTGTGTAGTATCGACACTTTCTCCCACATTCCAGTAATAGCGGCCATCTTCTTGAATCGAAATAGTAATGACTTTTTGTTCCTTGGGGGTGACCAGAGTTTCAGCCTCCAGATTCGGCAAGTTCACTTTTATGCCTTGGGTGAGCATGGGGGCAGTGACCATAAAAATCACCAGCAGCACGAGCATCACGTCGATATAGGGAACAACGTTCATTTCTGCGTTGAGTGCGTGCTTTTTCTGACGTTTCTGCATGTGGTATTAATTCCCTGCCTGTAAAAAACGCAGCATTCGGGTTTGTAATTCATTGCCGAAACTGTAATAACTATTAGAAATTTTTTCTGCACGGGCACTCAGGCGGTTATAGGCAATCACCGCAGGAATGGCTGCAAATAAACCAATGGCGGTGGCAATTAATGCTTCCGCAATACCCGGTGCGACAGCGGAAAGGGTGGCTTGTTCAAGCTGAGACAGGCCAATAAAAGAATTCATGATGCCCCAGACGGTGCCAAACAAACCGATATAGGGGCTGACTGAACCCACAGTCGCCAGAAAACTCAGGTGCTTTTCCAGCTTTTCTTCCTGTTCACTGACACTGGTGAGCAAACGTCGTTCAACTTGATCGGTTACCGCTGCCGAGGAGAGGCGAGTGCTGGTATGTTGAAGTGTATGAAATTCATCCAGGCCGGCCTGATAGATCTGCCCAAGCCCCCCTGATTTCGGCTCGGATGGTTCGGTTGTGGCAAGCGGAAAAGGCTGTTGGCGGAACTGGCTTAAAAAGACTTTATTCGCAGCTGTTTCCTGACGCAGACGAATACTCTGTTTGATAATGACATACCAGCTAATAATGGATGCCAGTAATAAAATCAGCATTACTGCTTGAACCAGCAGACTGGCATGGCTAATCACTTCCCATACTGAAAGCTGTGCTGCAGATGGATTCGACATAAAAACCTCAATAAAATTATTCTTAGATGAAACACAGGTACAGCGCCGTAGGCTGTACCTGAGGCAAGGGCTTATTCCAGACCCAAGGCTTGTGCAATTTTTTCCCAGGCCACATATTTGTAGTTCTGATTGCCTTCTGGCATACGCTTACGTCCGTCCTGAACCACCAGCATACCTTTTTTCCAGATACCTCTCAGATTGGCTGAGGTCACCTCAAGCCCGTCCGTTTCAGAGACCGCATCAATCTCGTGATTCAGATTGGCCGAGATTTTAAATTTCCCGCGCAGCTGATAAGGGGCGGCAGCATCGACCACAACATAACTGTCATCTCCCTGGCTGGAAATGACCAGATAATCACGTACTTGACCTTTATAAATGGCCAGTCCTTCAATGTCTGCCTTGACCTGTTCCCCAACAGTAATCACCGGTTGTAGCTGAATCTGTTTAGGGTCATCCAGCCTGGTGGTCCACACCGCTTTTGCTTCTTCACCGACATAGATCCGGTCATGTTCATCATCCACCACACAGCCTTCAGGCTGGCTAGATACTTTAAACCTAAGGACTTCCTCTGCGCTCAGGCCGCTTGCCTTGCTTTGAATCTTATATTGCACAAAAGTGCCATTTTTATCGTTTGGAATGGCAAAGGTTTCACCTTGCCGGTTCTGGTACATACAGAATCCATAGATGTTATTGAGATCTGTTGGCAGTTCTCCTAAATCTTTGACCTGTCCAGTTTTTTGATGGATGCTGAACAGGTGAAGGCTGTTCTGATCGCGGTTGGTGGCGATGGCTAAATCGACTGTCTGTTGCCCCAGTTTGAAATTCGGTCGAATATCAACATTATTCAGACGGCCGACTTTTAAGTATTGCAGCTGTTTCCCGTTCAGGTCGTAGACCGCAAGGCCACCTTGTTTATCTGTACCCAGCACACGTGACAGACGTGGGTTAGCCTGATTGACCCAGATTGCGGGATCATCAGCCGCATCACCACGGCTTGGAACCAAATCGGTTTCGACATCTGCCGGAATGGCTAAGCCTGCTTTTTTAGGAGGCAGGGCTTGCGTGGTCCAGTCAATGTTCAATAGCTTGATCTGATCATCAACCAGTAACAGCTGTTTCTGGTCTTGGGTACCTTTCAGGCTGATACGTTCAGGCTCATCTACATTCTGTAGAGAGAGTGGAGGTAATTTGTGCCATGAAGTACCCTCAATGCGATAGCGGTACAGCACAGCTTTGGATTCATCCATTGCTGCCAGTGCATTGTCGATCAAGCTTAGTCCGCTAACATTGCCTAGAATTGATCCATACGGATGATTCAAATCTACTGGATAGCGGATCAGATCTGCTTCAGGATCTGCCTCATAGGCCCAAATGCCCACATCTTCTTCATTGATATACAGTTTGTCTTGATGGTCATCTACCACACAAAAACCACTGTTGGGTGGCAGGCTCATGTTACGAATAAAACGAGGGCTAATCTGGTTTGAGCCTCCAGACTGAATCATCCATTGCTCCCCGATACCTTCTTCTCCCACCAGAAAGCTATATAAAGATTGATCAGGCGTGAGATACAGGCAGTTATCTTCGGTTTTAAAGCTACGGGCCGCCAGATAGACAGGCTTTGCCCAGGTTCCGGTGTTTAAATCAAAACGGAAAATGACCGGTCGCTGCTGAAGTAAATCAGTGGTCTGGATAATCAGCTGTTGGCCAATGCTGCGATAGTCAATTTTACTGAACGAGCCGGGAATATGCTGTACACGTTGGGCATTTGAATTCCACAGGCTTAGGCCTTGGGTTTTGCTGCTGGTGAGCACTTGAGCATTTAAACCATCAATCTCAATCCAATGTGCATCTTCGACGGTGATGGGTAACTTGAAAATTTGCTCCACCGGCAGCGCAGGCTGATCCAATGCTGAAAGAGTCTGTTCCAGATGAAGCGGGCTGCTGATGGTGTTCTTTTGGGTATGAGCAGAGGAGGTGCAGCCAGATAAAGCCACAAGCGCTGCACAGAAGGTGCTTAATTTAAAAAGCATTGTCATGATTTTTCTCTAAATAAAAAGTACCCAAAGCCAAAGTGGCTTTGGGTGAGCTAAAGGCTTAGAAATGTGTGAATTTCAGACCAACTTTATAGCTCGGGCCGTATTCTTCGTATTGCGCGTTATAATGACGATTGCCGTTATAGTTGTAATACACTTCATCGGTCAGGTTTTGTGCATTAAAGAATAGCTGGATATTTTTGTTAAAATTCACATGACCGCTCAAATCAACAAACACCTGATCATCGGTATATAAATCTTTTTCTGGCTCATCAATGCCAGAAATTTCATTCAGATAACGGGATTTATAGTTGGCGGCAAGACGCAGACCCACACGGTCGTTTTCCCAGCCGATCATGGCATTACCGACCACTTTAGATTGGCTTGGGAAATTAATGGTTCGGGTCATCAATTCACCATCGACCATACCATCAATATCGGCTTTGGCACGACTGAAGGTGCTGTTGAGACCAAAGATGAAGTTATGCCATTTTTGGCTATAGCCGAGTTCTACACCGTAAATTTTGGCGGATGAACCGTTTTTGAAAGTCATGGCTTCATCAAAATCGATCCAGTCACCAGTGCCTGCAACGTTAGCGTTATAAATAAAGTGATCAATATCTTTATAGAACGCATTCATGGAAATTACGCTGGCATCACCAAAGTATTTCTCTACGCCTAAATCAAAGTTGGAGGCTTCCAGCGCTTTAAGATTTGGATTACCAAACTCGGCTTCATCACCATCAATATAAATTCCCGGTCGGGATTGTTCAAAGTTTGGACGTACCACAGTATTGGTCCATGCGGCTCTTAAAATAGCATCACTACTTAATTGATATTTAAGATGCAGGCTCGGTAACCAGTGATCATAATCATTTTGGGTGGAAACAGAGCTGCTTTCACCGTCCAGAATCCGATAGCCTTGTGTTTCAAAATCGGTATCTTCATAGCGTAAACCCGCAATGACCCGTAACCGATCAAAATCAATGGTATTCATGACGTAAGCGGCATGAATATCTTCCGAAGTTTTATAATCGTTGATGACCGATTCTTCAGCATCTCGCCAGTCATTCAGGTTGAGCTGGGCCAGTTGGTTATGGATCGGGCCACTAGACAAGGTCGGGCCGAACTGTGCCAGTTCATAATGACCGTTTGAACCAAAATGGGCAGGGGATGTGTCTAAATCTTCAACTTTCCAGATTTCAGTATCATTGGTTTTGGTGCGCTGGCTGACTTTTGCCCCAAATTTGAAGATAGATGCATAATCGTTGAGCAGATAATCGCGGCTCAGATCGAATTTGGCATTTTTCTCTTTATCTTTGGCTGTGCTTTTTTCCCATTCTACTTCATCGAGTTCATATTGGCTTGGGTCATAGAAGCTGGCCGCGCCTTTCACGACAGGAATACGCGTGCTTGAATATTGCAGATCATCAAATTCACCGACAAATCCGGCACCGGCAATACCGCCCGGATTCTTTTCCGAGGCTTCGCTATAGCCGAGCTGAGCTTCCAGCGTCCACTGATCAAAACGGTTTTTACCGCCTAGCACAAAGGATTTAATTTCCTGGGTTTCTTCACGTTCTTTCAGTTCACGAACTACTTCTGCACTGCCTGGTGTATTTATGGCGAGCGGATCGGAAAATTCAACACCTGCAGCCTGACGGGTTTCATTGTCCTGGAAGCGGCTATATAAGGTACGTAAATAGTATTCACTGTTCTTATTTGGTCGAAAATCGAAATTCAGGCCCGCGCCCAGACGTTCACGTTCAATATCATATTGACGCATTTCTGTTTCTTCGAGCAGGCCATCCTCCCATTTCCCTCCGGTTTCAACGTTATCTGAACCAAAGGTACGCTCTTGCCAACTAAGTGCTGCCGCAACACCAAAATTGTCAGTACCCGAACCTAGACTAAACTTTTGACTGACTGCGCCTGAAACTTTAGGACTATACTCTTCACGTTTATCATCATAACCACCTTCAACCGCAGCAGTATAGAACAGACCGTCATGATCAAAAGCAGATAAACTCTCTACCTCAATTGTTCCACCAAGTGAATTTGCATCCATATCTGGGGTCAACGTTTTGACCACAGCTAATGACTGTACAAGTTCTGCTGGCAAGACATCTAACGCAACACCGCGACGTCCTGCTTCTGGTGCTGGGACTAAGGTGCCGTTAATAGTGACGGTATTCAGATCAGCTCCTAAACCTCGCACAGTCACAAAACGACCTTCACCTTGGTCACGTTCTGTAGAAACACCAGGAATACGTTGTAGTGCTTCAGCAGCGTTGTCATCTGGCAGCTTCGCAATAGCATCGGCATGTACTACACTAGCTATAGAGTTTGATTTTCGTTGTTCTTTCAAGGCTTCATTAATACTTGCTGCTTGACCTACAACACGAACATATTCAGTTTTTGTTTCTGCAGCCATACTTTGACCAATAGCTGTTATACATAAAACTAAGGTAGTGACTTTAAAAGTGAAAGGTGATTTTTTCTTACTGCAGTGAGTGCTCATTTGTTATTTCCCCAAATAGCGCGATGGCTGTTTGTTGAGCACCTTAAATATGCACAATGACTAAATGATGACAAGGAGATAATCCAAATCTCGCAAAATAAGTTTTCTAGCTCAATTTGAGCTAATTTGATGGGGGATATTAATTTCAAGCCTCATGTCGAATGACTTAAATGCATGTGAACTATAGAATTAAAAGGAAATTAAGTGGCTTTTTTAAATTTATAGTGAGCTAATTTGAAAGGTTGAAGAAAATTTCAGTGCAATGAAATTGTCATCAAATACTGATTAGCTTATGAAAACAATAATTATGTTCGGGCTATGCTAAAACCATTCTTCTACTATCCACGGCACTTTTTACTGGTGATGATCATGGCCATCGCCTGTCTGGCTTTTTTTATGCTGTCCGGAAATTTTAAAGCACACAGTGAAATTCAGGTGATTGACGTGATTGGGGAGGGGCTGGCATGTTTACTGACTTTGTTATGGATTTATCTCATTCTGAAAAGCCGTCCAAGAGGCTATGTGACCCGATATTTTTATTGGGGACTGACCTTTGTCTTTCTGGCTTTATGGATGGATGTGCTGGATGAATTTATTGCCATCCCCAAAACATTGGTTTGGGATGATTTACTGGAATCCTTTACTACCCCTATCGGTTTTATTGTGCTGACCATTGCTATGGTGAACTGGCATAAAGAGCAGCTGGTCTTGTCCAGAAAATTGCAAACCAAAGAGCATGTATTTCGGGATCACCGTTTATTTGATGCGATTACACCGCTGGCAGATGCCCAATACTTTAAACAGCAATTACAGCATGAAATTAACCAGCGCCATCATTCGGCAAAAAATATCCATCTGATGATGATCAATATTAAAGATTTAAGCGCCATCAATAGAGAGTTTGGTTTTGATACGGGCAATCAGGTCTTGTCGGTCATTGCACAAACCATCAGTCTGAATATCCGACCGTGTGATCTGGTCTGCCGTTTGGCCGGTGACAAATTTATTTTGATGCTGCTGGATCTGGCTGATGCACAGGTTGAGATCATGGCCAGAGAACTGCAGAAATGTATTCAGTCACAAATTTTTTATACACATCAGGATTTTCAGAAATTTAACATCGACTGCCGCTATACCATCAGTGAAGTTCAACAAGACAGCCCAGCTACGGAAATCCAGAAATTATATAAACAGATGAAACATCAGCAGATTATCAAGTTAAGAACAAGGATGTCGGTATGAGCTATCAGAATGATCAGTTGATTCTGCCGACTTATCTGGCACCTGCATTATTGATTGATTTAGCTGAGATGTACGGTGTAAATCCTAACCGTATTTTAAAAGGAACACCGGTGTTTATTGAGGGGCTGATCTCGGTGAATCAGTGTGTTAGTGTCGAACAGCTGATACACATGATCAGGAATTTGCATGAGAGTATTGTGCATCCTGAAGTGCAATTTTTATTTGGTCAGCGTTATATTGAAACTTTAACGCATCCGGCCTTAAATGCCATTGCGTATAGCCAGAATATTAAAGAAGCGATACAGCGCTATGTCGAGTTTCATATATATTTAAGCCCTTGGCTGACGCCGGTGGCTTACTATTCTGATCATAAAATTATTCTGTTCTGGCTAAATAGCCAGGAGCGTCATGCCACCTCTCTGGTTATTAGTGCCATGACGGCTGTCCGGACAATTTTGCTCAATAGTACCCAAGAAGAGCTGAAGATGAACTATCACTTTGTCGGTGCAGAGCCGGAATTTATTGAGCAGTTCTGGGAACATCTGGGAGAGAATATTCAATTTAACAGTCTGGTGAATGCCATACAGATTGATATTCAGGAGTGCACACAAAAACAGAATTATCAAACCAGTGCGATGCGCCAAGCCTACTATCATCAGGCGAAAGTGCTGCAACAACAGTCCGGTCTGGAGCAGAGCTTTCTGCAAGAGGTACATCATTTTTTGATTCGTAACATTCATCAGGCACCGAATCTGGAAGAATGTGCAGAATATTTTCAAATCAGTATTGCGAGTTTTAAGCGAAGATTGAATAAACATAATACCAGTTATCAGCAAATGCTGGATCAGGCCCGTTTGTTTACGTCTATACAATTAAAGACCTTATTTGCCTATAACGATGAGCAGGTCGCCGACTATTTAAATATTAATGATATTCATAATTTTAGAAGGGCATTTAAGCGCTGGAGTAATGTGGTTGTATCCTGATTTAGAGGATTTTATAGAGAGCTGGGACAGGTTTCGGCTTTGAGTTGAGGCCTTGATTGATGTCTCGGATTTCCAAGTGAGTTGCAATTTAATTTCCATTATTTAAGTCTGCTATACAGATTAAATTTTCTTGTATAGCTCAGAAATCTTACTTTCAAAAAGCTCAAGAACTACTGGACTGTATCCTAGTTACACTTTTTGAGTATCAAGTATCTAAAAAAGATTCTGAGCGTCATATTACGTCGTTATACTTTTAAACAGATAAGATTTTTAGATTAAAAAATGTACAATAAATAAAAATAATATTTAGGAATTCAACGGTATGAATATTCAAGGCCTACAGGCCAAATACCGGCGTTTATATAATGAGAACCCCGTATGGAAGCTGCTAAGGGCGGAGAATGCGCCCTATATTTTGGCATTTATAACAGAGTTATTCGAAGAAAATGCAGAGGTCAGTTATGGAAATGCTAAGAATATATTGGAGGAATTTATCAAATATAGCCGTGAAATGGGGATTTGGCAGACAGATACCAACGCTTCTCAATATCTTCATCACTGGATCACTGCAGGGTGGCTCAGAGAAATGGATGGAAAACTCAGCAGAACAGATGTCAGCGAAACAGTATTACGGTTTTGCAAGGGATTAGATGAACGTTTAACACATACTACCGCTTCTCATCTTCGGATCGTACAGGAGGCTGTTCGGGATTTCGTTGCTAAAGTCAGCGAAAACCCGGAAGAGCGTATTCAGCTCCTTGAGCAGAAAAAATTAGAGATTGAAAAAGAAATAGCCGATTTACGGACAGGCGTTATTACGCAATTAGGCGAGGCTGAGCAAAGAGAAAGAATCCGGGAAATATATCAATTAGCTTCCATACTGACAGGTGATTTCAGGTGGGTTGAGGATGAAATCCGTCAGTTAGATAAAGCATTACGCTTAGATATGATTGAAGGCAGTCAGTCCCGTGGGGCCATGATTTTATCTTTAATAGAAAAAGAACACTTATTGGCCCAAAGTGATGCGGGCAGTGCATTTGATGGCTTTTGTCAATTACTCCAAGATCAAGACCGCTCGACTGAGTTTCGAGAGCAGTTGCGCGCTATTTTGAAATATCCGGTAGCATCTCACCTGAGTGATTCACAAAGAAAATATTTAGGCCAACTCATGCGTGAGCTTGGAAAAGAGAGTGAGCGAGTTTTTCATGTGCGGCGCCGTATAGAAGAAGGGTTACGTGCTTATATAGAAAGTGGGGCTGGATCAGAAAATCGTACGATTGACCAGCTGCTTACTCAGTTAGAAAAACAGGCTGTTGTGTTATTAGAACAAAATATTGAACTAAAAACTGAGTTAACAGCAGTCTTAAATACCGGGTCTGCTGTGGTGAATTCACCCGAGATGTTGCTACTCAAAAGTCCGCATGAACATATGGATACTCGTGGCGTACAGCTTCAGCAAAATCGTAAAGAACCCAGTGATCAAATGCTCCATTATCTAGAAAGTGTTCAGGTGCGCGAGCTTGCAGAACAGGTATATAAGACATTGCAGGAAAAGGGTGTCATGAGTATTGCACATTTAACGCGTGAATATCCACTACAGTCGGGGCTAGAAGAACTTGTTGCTTATTTACGAATTGCCAAAGCAATTAAGGCAACTCAACTTCCGAAAACAGAGCAAGTCTATTTTCAGGATAAATCTGGAGCTTATGTTCAAGCTAACATTCCCACCTATTATCTCAGTGCAGCGTTATTTCCAGACACTATAGATGAATTGGTGCTCTAAACGGGAGATGAGTATGCAATCTAACAAGAATAATCCACAAGACAATAAAAGCTTTTTTGACATGATTGGTGTTTCCTCATTAGAGCCGGAAAAAGTCACCACAGAGGATCAGGCTGATGATCTTAAAACGCAGATGAAAAATGAAGAAGAACATCTCTTATATGAAGAAATCATGGATGTTATACAAGAAGATTCGGGAGAAGAGCCTCAGGTCATGCCTCATGAAGCACGGCGTATACTGGTCCATTTAATGCGATATGGGACACTGTTAGCCGCAGAAAATCTCAATATGTTTGCTGAACTGTGCCGATATGAAACACAGATTCGTAGGCATTTGAAAGAGGTTTATATCCAGTTGATTTTAGATGAAAAACAGGGAGTGGCATATATTATTAATGCGGAACAGGATGTTCAGGAAGAAGAGGAAGAATGTACTGAAAACTTTCCTGTGCTGATTCGCAAGAGAACCTTAACCCTCTACGACACCCTGATTCTGCTGATTTTACGCAAATATTATCAGGAGCGAGAAAGCTTAGGTGAGCAGAAAATTATTATTGATATTGAACGGATTCAATCCGGGCTGATTCCTTTTATTCCATTAACGAATCATGACAGTAAAGATCGTAAAAAATTGAATTCATCCTTAGATAAATTTTGTGAAAAGAAAGTCTTGTCTGTAGTTCGTGGAGAGGACGGGCGTTATGAAATTACGCCGATCATTCGATACGTTGTGAATGCAGAGTTTCTACAAAATTTATTGACCGAATATCAGCAGTTAGCAGAGGTCGCAGCTACGCAGCCATCTCAACAAGTGCAGGGGGACGTATGATGCAGGAAATGACACTAGGCACTTTATTTGCACAAGGGCAGATTCGCCTTTCCGAGATTTCATTATTTAACTGGGGATCATTCCATAATTTACATACCGCCCGTATAGACCCTGAAGGTACCCTAATTACGGGGGATAACGGAGCTGGAAAATCCACTTTTATTGATGGCTTAATGGCCTTGTTACAACCTGCGCATAAAGTCAGTTTTAATGTGGCCGCAGCACAAAATAACCGCTCAGATCGCTCGCTTTTATCTTATATGCGAGGGAGTTATGGTTCTGAGCATGATGGATCAGGTACACGCATCAAAAGTAAACGAGATAAAGCCGTCACGACCGCCTTACGGGCCCTCTATACTGCCGAGGATGGATCTACAATTACGCTCATTGGTTTGTTTTGGATTACGCAAGGAGGAAATTCACTGGGTGATGTGAACAGACTATATATGATTGCCAGTCGAAATGTACTGTTAACTGAAGTTTTAGATATTTTTGCAGAGGGTAATACCCGTCAGCTGAAGCAACATTTTAATCCAAAGCTTGACGCAAGAATTCATTATTTTGATAGCAAGTTTGAAGACTATCAGGAGATGTATCGCAAGTATTTATTCATGGATAATCAAAATGCACCTGCTTTGCTATCGCGTGCGCTTGGTTTAAAAAAAATTGATGATTTGACTAAATTGATACGTGAACTGGTATTGGAGCCAAGTCAGATTCGTGAGCTTGCGAAAATGGCTGTAAATGAGTTTGAAGATCTGGAGGCAAATTATCGCCATATCACTGATACCCGTGAGCAAGTTGAGCATTTAAGACGGTTGCCAGGTTTGGCAGCGGAAATTAGCACCTTAACTGAAAAACTGACCAACCTGCATTTAGAGAAACAGGCATTACCTGCATACTTAGGTGAGCTTTTTGTACAGTACTGGTGTGAAAAAATATCTGAACTGGAACAAGAGATTGAGCATTTAAAGCGTGCTATTCAACAAATTGAGCAACAAGAGAAGGATGCTGAAAGGACCGTCGAGCGCTGCCACGAAGATTATATTCAGCTTGGCGGTGGACAGATAGAAAAATTGCAGCAGGAACTGCAACATATTAAGCAACAGTTAAGTTTAATTCATAAAGAAGCATCCCGTTATCAGGCGCATGTGCGTCAAGTGGGGCTTTCAGATGAGCTGACTGAACAGAGCCTTAATCAAAATCAGAAACAGGCACGGATCATGTTGTCCAATATTGATCAAGTGACACAACAACGCCAAGAGGAGCTTGGTGTTGCGAGTGCGACATTTGCAAATAGTCAGCAGCAGCTAAAGAATATTCGAAGTGATCTTCAGCACATCAAATCCCGTCCGGAAAGTAATATTTATGATCTACATTTATTGAGGTTAAGAGATGGACTTAGCCAGGAGTTAAATTTTACTGAACATGAACTCATGTTTATTGGGGAATTAATTGATGTTAAAGAGGAGGAAAAAGCATGGCAAGGGGCAATTGAACGGGCTTTGGGTGGTTTAAGAACAACCCTATTGGTGCCGAAAGACCGCTATTCGATGGTGACCAAATGGGTAAACACACGAGATAACAAAACACATGTACGTTTGCAGGTTGTCGATCTGAACCATAACAAAGCAACTCAATTTACCGAGCAAGGTTTTCTGCGTAAATTGATATGGCGAGAACATCGTTATCGGGATTGGTTAAAACAGCATTTATTGCGGTTCGACCTACAGTGTGTGTCAGATACAGCAGCATTAGACATAACGCCTTTTTCAATGACGCAGCAAGGTTTAATGCATTTAGAGTTTGGGCGTTTTGAAAAGAAAGACCGTCAACGTATTGATGATCAAAAATTCTGGTGTCTGGGATTTTCGAATCAAGCCCGTTTAAAGCTATTAGAAAATGAAGAAAAACAATTAAATATTGAATTAGAGCAGCATGAGAAGTTACTGCTAGAAGCTCGAACACGAGTTGATGAGGTAACTCACCATAAAATATTATGGAAAGCATTATTGGACTATCAATGGGAGAGCATTAACTTATCTTATTGGGTGCAATGCCGGCAACAGCTAGTAGATGATTTAGAGCAGTTACAAAAAGCGGGAACCGATACTGAAATAGCCAGACAGCGTTGGGAACAGGCAAAGCAAAGTGTAAAACAACTTCAGGATCAAAAAGGGACGTTACAACAGAATCAAGGGCAACTGGATCAAAAGCTAAAAGATGCTTTACAAAAGCAACAACAAGCGCAGCAGGATGCAGATCAGGGCGTAGACGAGGTTGCACGGCAGTTATTGATCCAGCGTATCGGCACTACGCCCAAGTTGGTGGATCATTTATCCATACAGATTGGACAAGAGCTCGATCATTTAATTACACAAACTAATAGTCTCAAGAACAGCACTACAAATACAGCTCTTGGGATCATGGTGTCATTTCGCTCAAAAGAAAAATGGGCACATCTTCCTTTACAGCGGGAATGGGCACCAGGACTGGCCGCGCTGGATGATTATATTGCCTATTTGGAAGAGTTAGAAAAAGATGGTTTACCCGCATTGGTCGAACAGTTTGAACGACGTTTGCAAAAGCATACTACTCAGTCTTTAAGTGTAATTGAGCACAGGTGGAATGCTGCTAGAGATGAGATTATTGATCGGATCGGGGCCATTAATCAGGTATTACAGCGCACTGAATTTAGAGCAGGCAGTTACTTGAGATTAGGTTGCAAGAGAGAAAAATATCCTCATGTTCTGGAGTTCGAAAGAAAGCTTAAATTAGCTCTTTCCCATATTAATCACAGTGAATATGAATTCCGTTTTCAGAAGCTGGCTGATGTTATCAGTATTTTGGAGCGGGCCAGTAGCTCATCAACAGCCAATAACCTAGAAAGCTTACGATTATTAGATCCCCGTTATCAGATGTCTTTTTATGCAGAAGAAGTAGATGCACAATCGGGTGATATACGGGATGTATTGGAGTCATCTAGCGGAAAGTCTGGTGGAGAGAAGGAAGCCTTCGCAGGGACAATTGTTGCAGCTAGTTTGGCCTATGTTCTGACGCCGGATGGCTATGATTATCCAATCTATAGTACGGTCTTTCTGGATGAGGCATTCTCTAATACGGCAGAAGCGGTAAGTCGTAGAGTCCTGAGAGTATTTAAAGCGTTAAAAATACACGTTAATTTAATTACACCTTATAAGAATTTAAATTTAGCCCGTGAATCTGCACGATCCTTATTAATTGCTGAGCGTGATATATCATCTCATGAAAGCCACTTATGTGAGGTGACATGGAAAGATATTGACGAGAAGCTGAAAAGAAACCGGCAGCAGTTGCACGCTGAGGCTGAACAATTAGGAATTCAGATCAATGTTTGATGATCCATCTTGGGGGCTTTTACCCGATACTGTTTTAACTCATTTGCGTAAAAAGGCATGGGATAACCGTAAACGTTTAAAACAGCTTTTGAGAAATGAGCGTCCGTTTCCTATCGAAATTTCTCTTAAAGCTCCCAATGGTCGGCAGGCCCTTTCCAATCTGGACCATTTTCATCATTTTTATAAAGCCTGGGAGAGCTTTATTGATCCTCAACTTGTTCAATGGGAGCAGAAATCGTATCGCAAGCTTTCATCGCAGCGTGTTCCAGTCAAATTGGTAGTGCCGTCGCTGATCAAGCTCTGTGAGCTTTTGGGTACCCAGCAAGAGCTGGAAATGTGGACGACGAAACTGTCTAACTTGGTACAGCAACGCTTTGTACCAGAAGATATTAAATATTCTCTATTGAACTGTTTAATAGAACATTTAGAGCAAATAGAAAAGTTGAATGATCTTCAATGGTGGCAGCTGATTCAATTGGTTGAACAATTAAAGCCAAACATGGGGGAAGGACTGTATTTAAGAGCCTTGCCCTTGGAGGTGGTGGATACCAAATTTTTAGAACTCAATATTACGCTGATAGAAGCTATTTGTAATGTCCTGCATGATTCTGAAGTCAGTGCCTCAGGCGGCTTGTTGGCATGGCTAAATTGTCTGGATAGTCCGAAAGGCTGGTTGACGATCAGACCACTATGTACGGAGGTTCAAAAAAGAATAGGAGGTATTCCTGTTTTAAAACTGTCTAGCGATGTACTCAAAAATTACGAACTGCCAGCAGCCTATATTTTTGTAATTGAAAATATTCAATCTGGACTCTCTTTTCCGCATTTTGCAAATGGGGTTGTGGTTTGTGGTGGAGGGAAAAATATTACTTGGATGGATGCAGCTTGGTTAAAAAAGAAGAAGGTGTTTTATTGGGGAGATCTGGATTCGGAAGGATTGAATATTTTAAGTATGGTGCGTGAAAAACATCCGGCTGTCATTCCATTAATGATGGATGAAGCAACGGTATTGCATTTTCAGGAAAGGATGGTAGATGAACCAGATTCTATTTCTGATCAGCCGAATTATTTAACAGAACATGAGCAGGTCTTATTTCACGCTTTAAGGGCCGGAGCATTTAACCAAAGAAGACTCGAGCAAGAGCGAATATCGGTAGATTGGATTTTGAAATATATAGAAAAACTCTGATTTTTTATATCGACTTTTTTATTTCCTATTACATCGCCTCAAAAATGAATTGTTACGACATTTTGTGTCGCAAAACAGCGACTTGCGCTAGATGATGTCATCATATTTTGATAGTTTCAAAGAAAAACAAAGAGTTGTAGTTATGGAACAACTGAATCCATCGGATTTAAAAGCAATATTACATTCTAAACGGGCGAATTTATATTATTTAGAACATTGTCGGGTGATGCAAAAAGATGGTCGGGTCCTCTATTTAACTGAAGCAAAAAATGAAAACCAGTATTGGAATATCCCAATTGCCAATACGACGGTGATTTTACTCGGAACAGGCACATCCATTACCCAGGCGGCAATGCGGATGCTGGCCAGTGCCGGGGTTCTGGTGGGGTTTTGTGGCGGTGGGGGAACTCCCTTATTTACGGGTACTGAAATTGAATGGATGACCCCACAGAGTGAGTATCGTCCCACTGAATATGTACAAGGCTGGTTATCGTTCTGGTTTGATGACGAAAAACGTCTAAAGGTGGCGAAACAGTTTCAACGTGCGCGTATCGAGTTTATCCGAAAAGTTTGGGATAAAGACCGGGATTTAAAAGCAGAAGGTTTTTATGTCGATGATCTGGATATCCAGCAGGCCTTATTGGGTTTTGAACAGAAAATACCGCATTTGACTCAAGTCGGAGATGTGTTACTGGCAGAAGCGGCAATGACCAAGCTGCTTTATAAAATCGCGGCAAGCCGTACCGGATTAAAAAGCTTTAGCCGTAATCCGGAGCAGGGCGATTTGGCCAATGACTTCCTTAATCATGGCAATTATCTGGCCTATGGATTAGCTGCGACCACACTGTGGGTACTGGGTATTCCACATGGTTTTGCGGTCATGCACGGTAAAACCCGCCGTGGGGCCTTGGTCTTTGATGTGGCAGATTTGGTGAAAGATGCTGTGGTGCTGCCTTATGCATTTATTTGTGCGAAGGAGCGGGCAACTGAGCAGGAGTTTAGACAGCAGGTTCTGCAGAAATTTATAGAGCATAAGTGTCTGGACTGGATGTTTGATCAGGTCAAGCTGGCGGCTTTGTCATCGAAAGATGGAGATGATGCATGATAGTCACCTTTATTAGCCAATGTGAGAAAAAGGCTATTCCAAGAACACGGCGAGTCTTGGATGCTTTTGCGGATCGGATTGGAGATAACACCTGGCAAACTGTGATTACTGAAGATGGTTTGATGGCAGTAAAGAAACTGTTGCGTAAAACCGTCACCAAAAATACCGCGGTGAGTTGTCACTGGATTCGTGGCAGACGTAGAAGTGAATTGTTGTGGATAGTGGGCAATCGGAATAAGTTTAATGGTGAGGGTGTGGTACCTGTTAATACAACACAAAAAAAATTAGATCAAAATAAATGGGAAAATGATTGGCATTATTTACCTTTAATTAAGGCTTTAGTGGCAATTTCAGCACTTTTACATGATTGGGGTAAAGCCACAGCTTTATTTCAGGAGAAACTGCAACCAAAAAATAAACAGAGTATAAAGGGAGATCCGTTACGGCATGAGTGGATATCCTGCTTACTACTTAATGCCTTGGTTCATTCGTCAAACAATCCAAAAAATGATGAGGCATGGCTGAATTTGATCATCAACAAAGCATGGGATGAAGAAAAGCTTAAAACGACCGTTGCAAAAAATTTAGATCAAAGCAAAGCTTTAGATGATTTACCACCTTTAGCGCAGTTAGTGGCATGGTTGATAGTGTCCCATCATCGTTTACCAAATTTAAGAGATGAAGCGGAGTTAAAATCCTTTACAGCTGAACCAGCTGAAACATTTGAGGATTTATTCTATTTTATTCAGGCAGATTGGGGTTATCAAAATAAATTTGATGAAAAAGAATATCAGCAACGCCTAAAACAGTGTTTTGAATTTCCACAAGGTTTATTGAGCCAATGTCAAACATGGACAAAAGAAATTCAAAAATGGTCTGCACGATTACTACAAGAACAGGACAATATTGCGCAAGTATTAGCAGATGGAAGCTGGCGTGTAGTTTTACACCATGCACGTTTATGTTTGATGTTGGGTGATCATTATTATTCATCTTGTGATGCTGACCCGACGTGGAAAACCTCACTTAGCCTTAGAGCGAATACAGATCATAAAACTAAGGAGCTAAAGCAATATTTAGATGAGCATTTAGTACATGTCAGTAAAAATGCCATGCGTGTTGCACAATCTTTAAGTCGTTTAGCTGATGAAATGGAGCCTGCGTATGATATTCAAAAGCTGAAAAAGAAAAGCCCACAAGGCTTTGAATGGCAAGATCATGCCGTTAAAGAGATCAAACAATTGAGACAAAAACAGGACGATGCGATTGAACAAGGTTGGTTTATTGTCAATATGGCAAGTACAGGCAAAGGTAAAACCATTGCCAATGCCAAAATTATGCAAGCGTTATCTAAAGATGGGCAATCTTTACGTTATGTGTTGGCATTGGGACTAAGGACTTTAACTTTACAAACTGGAGATTCATACCGTAAAGATATTGGTCTAAGTAATGATGAACTTGCCGTCTTGATTGGTTCGAAAGCCGTACAAGAATTACATCAGCAACAGCATCACAACCCGAATGATCAAGATGAGAATACATTGGATGAAATTGGTTCGGAATCTTTAGAACAGCTTTTAGACAATGAACTTGATTATGCAGAAATGCCTCAAGCTGACTTTATGGACGTTCTATTTCCACAAGCTCAGGCAGAACGCAATAAAGCCTTTTTATATAAGCCTGTTTTAGCTTGTACGATTGACCACATTATGTCGGCAACTGAAACCAAACGTGGTGGTAAATATATTTTACCAAGTTTACGTCTGTCTTCTTCAGATTTAGTCATTGATGAAGTGGATGACTTCAATGGACAGGATTTAATTGCGATTTCTCGTTTAATTCATCTTACTGCGATGTTAGGTCGTAAAGTGATGATTTCATCTGCAACTATTCCACCGGCGTTAGCAGAAGGTTTTTTTAATGTATATCAGCAAGGATGGCAATTATATTGTGCTTTTAAAAAGTTAAAACAAGTACAAGTAGTCGGCATGTGGGTAGATGAGTTTAAGTCTAAAACACAATGCATTGATTTAACATCAGATAACACGATTCAGCAGTATAAGCACGGGCATGATGCATTTGTTACAATTCGGTCAAAAGCTTTAGCAGAACAAGTGATTAAACACAAAGCTTATATCATTGAATGTCATGATTTAGTGGCACAAAAAGAACAGAAGCAACTTGAGGAAAGTCTGCAACAACAATATTTTGATCGTATTCGTCAGCATATAGAAAAATTGCATCATCACCATCATACCATCGATGAGAAAACAGGGAAAAAAGTGTCCTTTGGGGTGGTACGTGTTGCCAATATTCCACCTTGTGTTGCACTCACACAATTTTTACTCAATGCTGAATGGTCTGAAAAAATTGCTCCTCGTGCAATGGCATATCACAGTCGGCAGGTTTTATTACTACGTAGTGAGCAAGAACGCCATTTGGATGCTGTGCTCAAGCGTAAAGAGAAACAAGGGGAACAACCTATTGCATTTTCAAATGAAGACATTCGTAGACATTTGGATAGTACTGATCGTGAACATGTGATTTTTATTCTTGTGGCGACACCTGTGGAAGAAGTGGGGCGTGATCACGATTTTGATTGGGCAATTGTCGAACCTTCTTCTTATCGTTCAATTATTCAATTGGCAGGACGGGTTTTACGCCATCGTCACTTAGAAAAGGATATAGCACAACCGAATATTGGGTTGTTGCAATATAATTTAAAAGGGCTTAGTGGTGCGAAAGTGGCTTTTGAAAAACCAGGTTTTGAAATCAATAATGATAAGTTTAAATTAAAGACTAAAAATTTATCTGACTTAATTGACTTACATGAAGATGCTGGAATTAATGCTATTCCGCGTATTCAAGCTAATACACCTTTAAAAGCCACTGAAAAACTGGCTGATTTAGAACATGCTGTTTTAGCACATAGTCTCACCAATTATAAGCAGGTTGGAGCAAAGCCATTAAATGCTTGGTTGACGCAGTATTGGTTTTTAACAGCATTACCACAGCGGTTTACACCTTTTAGAGAAAGCTCACCGAATATTCAGCTTTTTGCAGTATTGAAAGATCATAAGCTTGTGTTTTCTGAAAAAGATAATTTTGGGCAATATATTGATCGTAATGGTTTTTACAAAATTAAATATCCTGAACTGACTGACTTAGAACAGCAACGTTTATGGCTTAATCGAAACTATGGCGACATATTAAGTCGTATTGCTATTGAGAAAGTTTCTGAAAATCAGCATATTGAAGATGAAATAGAAAAATTATCGAAACGTTATGGGGAAATCATGTTGCCAGCATATGATGAGAATAAAACACTGATGTATTCAGACCAATTTGGCTTAGTGGTCCAACATTCAAAATAAATGAGGGTAAAATGACAGAAAGTATTCATACATTCTTAAATGAAAGAAAAGAACTTTGGTTAAAAGATCGTGTAAAAAAAGCTGTAAATGACGTAGAAATAGCAGAATTACAGCAACAAGCTGATGATCGATTTAGTTTAAAAGAATGGCTTCCTGACGCAGCTAAACGTGTATCTCAGCTCTCGATGGTTAGTCATCCGAGTAAATTTAGTCATCCAAGTGCCAAAACTTCTAGTGTAATTGCTCAGGTTAAATCTGCACAAGATGGTTATTTACGCAGTGGTAATGTGCATTATCCATTAGATGTATTTGGTAATGCTGCTGCAATGGATGTTTATAAGTTTTTATCGTTGAATTTAGCAGAAGATTACACAGTTTTAACGGGTTTTGAACATGATCATGAGGATTTAAAAAGTCTGATTGAAAAATCTTCATTGAATTTTACAAGTTTAAAACAAGCATTTTTAGTGATTAAAAATGATGATACTTCAAGTAAAACAGATCACTTGGTGAAACAAGTATATTTTCCAATAGCAGATACTGAATATCACTTACTTTCCATTTTGACACCTTCAGGTTTAATCGCACGATTAAAGCTAGCGATTGATCAATTACGATTTTCAGAGGCAACCAAAGAAGCGAAGGAAAAACGTAAAAAAAACGAGCATGATGCGATAGGTTATGCAGATATTTTTGATTTAACGGTCACTGCTTATGGTGGTACACAACCGCAAAACGTCAGTGTATTAAATAGTCAGAATGCTGGTCGGGCTTATCTACTTTCAAGCTGTCCGCCTATTTTAGAAAAACGTACAGTACGATTGCCAAGAACTGATTTTTTTGTGCAGTGTTTGTATCGAAAAAACTATCAAGACAGTTTTGTACAATTGCATAAATTTATGCAGCTAGATTTAAACAATATTGATATACGAACTGCGATTCGAAATATTCTTCAATTTGTAATTGATCAAGTCATATTACAGGGGTTAAAAATTCGGGAATATTATTCTGAAGGTTGGTCACAACAAGAATATTATGCAAATTTGCCTAAATTACAGCGTATTTGGCTTGATGAGATGTATGCAGAACAACGTGAAAATGATAGTGAATGGCGTAATGAGCTGAGCGAGGACATTGCGCGTTGGATTTTACGTAGTTATGAAAAAGTCATTAGTGAATCCGAAATGTTAGGAACCGCTGAAATCAATGACGTAAAACAGCGCGTTGAAGAATCATTGCGACAAGCCAAGGAGTTTTTCTAATGCGCCATTTTTTACTTATTCCACATTTGAAAATTCATAATGCCAATGCAATGAGCAGCCCATATACGATTGGTTTTCCTGCGATGACAGCATGGCTGGGAGCGGTGCATGCACTACAACGTAAACTCAAGCAACAAGGTTGTGATCTTAATTTAAATAAAGTAGCAGTGAGTTGCCATGATTTTAATTTGCAAACTTACAAGGGGCGTGGTGATTTTGTACATTCCATTGTTGGTACAGCAAATCCTTTAGATAAAGATGGAAATCGCCCCGCTTTTATTGAAGAAGCTCGTTGTCATTTAGAAGTATCTTTATTGATTGAAATTGAAAGTTCATCTAAAAGACAGAGAGATCAACTTTTAGATCTTGTTAATGGCATCGTGGCAAGTATGAAATTTACGAGTGGTGATGTCCTTTCAGCAAAGTCATGCACAATCTTAAATTTTGATGATGATGAAGATCAGTCACAGCAGCTACGTCCAATTTTAAATAAATTGATGCTTGGGCATGTGCTGATTGAGCGTCGTGATTTAGTTATACAAAGCATGCAAGATGGCAAAGATGCTTTAGATAGCGTATTGGATTATCTCAAAGTCACACATAGTTCAACCCAAGATGAAGATGGAAAAATAACTTGGACATCAAAACGTAAAGCACAAGGCTGGCTTGTTCCTATTGCAGTAGGTTTTCAGGGAATTTCTGAACTTGGGCAGGCGAAAAACCAACGTGATGTCAATACACCACATCGCTTTGCAGAAAGTGTGCTTACATTAGGTGAGTTTGTGATGCCATATCGGATTGAAAGTATTGATCAGCTTTTATGGCAATACCATGTTGATTTAGAAAATAACTTATATCTGTGTCAAAACCAAAATACACATTAATTTAGACTATAAAAGGAAAAATACTCATGGCTAAAAATGAAAAAGCAGTTGCAAGCGTTCTTGCATTTGAAAAAAAACTCGTTCCATCAGATGGTTATTTTTATGGAACAACATGGGAAAAGCGTACAGAACAATCGGCTTTAAAGCTGATTGAAAAATCAGTACGTGGCACAATTTCAAATCGCTTAAAACCAGCGGTTGCAAGTGACCCATTAAAACTAAATGCTGAAGTTGAAAAAGCCAATCTGCAAAAAGTAGATGGCTGTGCGTTAGCAGAACATCAGGATACGTTAAAAGTAGTATTCACTTTAAAAGTTTTAGGTGGCATTGAGCAACCATCAGCATGTAATAATGAAACATTCTTAAACTCATATAAAGAAGTCGCCAAAAACTATATTCAAACACATGGTTTTTCTGAATTAGCGAAACGCTATGCCTTAAATATTGCTAATGCACGCTTTTTGTGGCGTAACCGTGTAGGTGCAGAAAAGATTGAAGTTGTAGTGAAAGTTAATGAAAGTGAGGCTGTAACGTTTAATGCCTTTGATTATAAATTACATGATTTTGACTGTGTAGATGCTAAGGTGCAGAACTTAGCAGATCAAATTGCACAAGCTTTAAAAGGTGAATTACCGTACTTATTAATTAAAGTTGAAGCCTATGCTTTGGTTGGCAAAGCTCAGGAAGTTTATCCAAGTGAAGAACTTGTTTTGGATAAAGGTAAGGGTGATAAGAGCAAAATTCTTTATCAAGTGAATAATGTAGCTGCGATGCATTCACAAAAAATTGGTAATGCATTACGTACCATTGATACATGGTATCCAGAATTTGAATCGCAAAAATCAGCTATTGCAATTGAACCTTATGGTGCTGTGACCAATTTAGGGAAAGCATATCGTACACCTAAAGCCAAACAGGATTTCTTTAGCTTGTTTGATAAATATGCATTAGGTGAAACATTAGAGAATGTTGAGCAAGAGCATTATGTCATGGCGGTGCTTGTACGTGGCGGCGTTTTTGGCCAAAGTTCTAAGGATTAATTATGAATTTTTATCAGGAAATTACCTTGATTGATCAAGCTGAAATTTCCCCTTATTTCATTTGGTCTAAGCTCTATACACAATTGCATATCGCATTAGTTGAATTAAAAGATGATTCAGATAAGGTGAACATTGGTGTTTCTTTTCCTCAATATATTTTTGAAGAGAAGACAGAAGACCGAAAAGCAAAAATCAATTTAGGAAGAAAACTTCGTTTATTTGCTGAATCTGAAGCTGATTTAAAAAGTTTGGATATCCGCAAATGGTGTGAACGTTTAGAGGATTATGTACATCTTACTTCAATTCGTGAAGTACCTAGTGAAATCAAAGGTTATGCAATTTATAAGCGTAAACAAGTCAAAACCAATGCTCAACGTTTGGCACGTCATCGTGTAAAGCGTGGAGATATTGGCTTTGATGAAGCATTAGCACGATATAGCAATGTAGTGACCACTACGAACTTGCCTTATATTGAAATGAAAAGCTTAAGTACGTCTGATCAGCAAAGTGAAAAACGTTTTAAATTATTCATCGAAAAGCAATCTGCTGAACAATCTGAAACTCAGGTTTTTAGCACTTATGGATTAAGTTTGGTCTCATCTGTACCCGAATTTTAACCCAATATTTTTATACTCTTTAACATCTTAATAAAATCAATAGCTTATAATAGTGGCTTAAAAGTTGGGTCTATTTATGGATTTAAGGGCTAAGCTACTATTATAGCTTTATTTTTTCTGTTAAATTTCTTGTTCACTGCCACATAGGCAGCTTAGAAAACGTCATCAATATGGCATTTTGCGTATAATTCGTTCACTGCCACATAGGCAGCTTAGAAATGTTGTTGTCCGAGTAAAGCGTAAACCTGTTGGTTCACTGCCACATAGGCAGCTTAGAAATGTTTTAATCAAAATGTTTGCTTCAAATTCGGGTTCACTGCCACATAGGCAGCTTAGAAAAGATTGGAGTCTTTAAGCCCCAGGCTTTCATCGTTCACTGCCACATAGGCAGCTTAGAAAGAAAAAGAATACAACATCTATTTCGTTTAATTGTTCACTGCCACATAGGCAGCTTAGAAAGCCATCTGTTGTAGATGGTTATATTTCTTTTAGTTCACTGCCACATAGGCAGCTTAGAAAAGACCAATTACGCCGTACACATGGCTGAAAGTGTTCACTGCCACATAGGCAGCTTAGAAAAGATCAACCGATGCGCCCAAGTTTGGATTGGTGTTCACTGCCACATAGGCAGCTTAGAAAAATACGCTCAACAATGGTCAGGCTGCCTTCTTGTTCACTGCCACATAGGCAGCTTAGAAAAAGAAGTTGCTGCTCCAGCATGTTGTTGCCAGGTTCACTGCCACATAGGCAGCTTAGAAAATGATCAAAAGCGTAAATCTTTCCATCTTTAAGTTCACTGCCACATAGGCAGCTTAGAAAAAGCGCTCTAACTGATCAAACAGATGCTTGTTGTTCACTGCCACATAGGCAGCTTAGAAAATCAATGGGTAAAACCACGCTTGCACAAAACAGTTCACTGCCACATAGGCAGCTTAGAAAATCGTTTGTGACTTCAATAGCAGTATTTACAGGTTCACTGCCACATAGGCAGCTTAGAAATTTCGCCAAGTCTTTCAGAACACGTTTGATTGGTTCACTGCCACATAGGCAGCTTAGAAATGCCATTGCCAATTCAGGCATAGCTACAGCAAGTTCACTGCCACATAGGCAGCTTAGAAAGTCATTTACTTCACAACCTGCACGCTGAATAAGTTCACTGCCACATAGGCAGCTTAGAAATTGTTCATAAACTGATCCAACATCTGCATCGGGTTCACTGCCACATAGGCAGCTTAGAAAAGAATACAAAATCAGAATCTGGATGTCGTGGTGTTCACTGCCACATAGGCAGCTTAGAAATGGTGCAGAATCAGGTGATCAGGATTGATGTATGTTCACTGCCACATAGGCAGCTTAGAAAACATCTGCGATGGCTACACGCAGTCTTTCTGTGTTCACTGCCACATAGGCAGCTTAGAAAATAGCCCTAGTCAATACGTTTTGTTTGCACAAGTTCACTGCCACATAGGCAGCTTAGAAAATTAACATAGGTGGACGAGTACAGGCTTTAAAGTTCACTGCCACATAGGCAGCTTAGAAATGGACGGGATTTTGCGATGCACGCATGAGCCGGTTCACTGCCACATAGGCAGCTTAGAAAGTAACGTGAACTTTTGTCGAGATCGAATGAGCGTTCACTGCCACATAGGCAGCTTAGAAAAAATTGACGCTACTGGTGATACTAAAGCATCAGTTCACTGCCACATAGGCAGCTTAGAAAACCAGATTCAGCAACTTCAAGCGTTGATTTAGGTTCACTGCCACATAGGCAGCTTAGAAATGCACCACCACCGCCGACTTTCTCGCGTACATGTTCACTGCCACATAGGCAGCTTAGAAAAACACTGCAAACCCTTGAATTTGCAATAACTTGTTCACTGCCACATAGGCAGCTTAGAAAAAGCGGTTATAGTTTGTAATAAAGGCAAGGTAGTTCACTGCCACATAGGCAGCTTAGAAAAAACTGCCCATATTCGCCATCGCTGTCATTTCGTTCACTGCCACATAGGCAGCTTAGAAAGTAACGTGAACTTTTGTCGAGATCGAATGAGCGTTCACTGCCACATAGGCAGCTTAGAAATGCGGCAATTTCTTCTTGTGAAGCATGAATCAGTTCACTGCCACATAGGCAGCTTAGAAATCCAAACTGCTTGTTGAAATCGGCAAGCAATCGTTCACTGCCACATAGGCAGCTTAGAAATGAAATTCCTGAATGCCGCGACATGTCACTGAGTTCACTGCCACATAGGCAGCTTAGAAAAGTGGTACCGATGGCACTGGCAGTCGCGCATTGTTCACTGCCACATAGGCAGCTTAGAAACGAAAAAAGCTGCGGAAGACCTGGCCAAGTATGTTCACTGCCACATAGGCAGCTTAGAAAAAATAGCGGATTCTTCACCAAACTGTATTATGGTTCACTGCCACATAGGCAGCTTAGAAAAGGCGCAATTACCGCGAAACCTTCCGTTTGCGGTTCACTGCCACATAGGCAGCTTAGAAAACAGCAGGCGCTTATGTTCAAGTAAACCCATCAGTTCACTGCCACATAGGCAGCTTAGAAACATCACGCTTGCTTTTGATGTGCTGGCCCGGAGTTCACTGCCACATAGGCAGCTTAGAAAGCATTTAAAATCGCATTGAATGAGCCAACATCGTTCACTGCCACATAGGCAGCTTAGAAAGCCAGCGCATCGAGACAGGCGCGTTTCGGAAGGTTCACTGCCACATAGGCAGCTTAGAAAGAAAAAACCATTGCCAATTCTCAAGCTTTAGCAGTTCACTGCCACATAGGCAGCTTAGAAAGAAAAAACCATTGCCAATTCTCAAGCTTTAGCAGTTCACTGCCACATAGGCAGCTTAGAAAAGTTTCTATCAATGGATGCACACTGTTTATCAGTTCACTGCCACATAGGCAGCTTAGAAATGCTTAAGAGTCAAGCGTGAAGCATTTGGCTGGTTCACTGCCACATAGGCAGCTTAGAAAAAGATGCAGGCACGAAGGCGACGTGCACCATTGTTCACTGCCACATAGGCAGCTTAGAAAAAGCGCGAGCCTGAGTCTTAGTGTCGAATGTCGTTCACTGCCACATAGGCAGCTTAGAAATTAGTCGTTCAGCAGTCAAAGTTAGAATCACAGTTCACTGCCACATAGGCAGCTTAGAAATACTGCTTTTTTCAGGTCTTCTGGTCTACTTTGTTCACTGCCACATAGGCAGCTTAGAAAATAGACTCCCGAAAGCCTCTTGTGCTGTATGCGTTCACTGCCACATAGGCAGCTTAGAAAATTAGGCCTTTTTTTTATGGAATACGAAAAAAGTTCACTGCCACATAGGCAGCTTAGAAAAGCATCATGAAGTATTCACCATTAGCGCGCATGTTCACTGCCACATAGGCAGCTTAGAAAATTATCAGAGTTGGGAAACGACTCGCAAGTACGTTCACTGCCACATAGGCAGCTTAGAAAGTCCAAGAGTTAAATCTAAGCGGTGGTTTAGGGTTCACTGCCACATAGGCAGCTTAGAAATCCTTAATTCTTCCGATCTGGACAACATTTCCGTTCACTGCCATATAGGCAGCTTAGAAATGTCAGAAGCAACGCTTCGTTAAGATTCACACGTTCACTGCCATATAGGCAGCTTAGAAATATTAAGCGTATTAAAAAGAATATTATGAATTGTTCACTGCCATGTAGGTAGTTTCTAAAAATCACCCCAAATAAAACCGGAGCATCTCCCCGGTTTTATTCTTCATCTATTTATTCTTCTAACAGGCTTCTTAACATCCAGGCAGTTTTTTCATGGACTTCCAATCGTTGGGTCAGTACATCCGCAGTTGGCTGGTCATTGGCTTCTTCCACCACATCAAAAATACTGCGTGCGGTACGGGCAACTGTTTCATGGGCACGAACCAATAACTCCACCATTTCATTGGCTTTTGGTACACCTTCGACTTCTTCAATCGACGCCAGTTTTACAAATTCTTTATAGGTTCCCGGCGCCGGAAAACCCAGCGCACGAATCCGCTCGGCAATAACATCCAGTGCATTCCATTGCTCGGTATATTGGGTCATAAACATGGTGTGCAGGCTGTTAAACTGTGGCCCGGTCACGTTCCAGTGGAAATTATGGGTCATTAAATATAGGGTATAACTGTCGGCCAGAAGTCGGGAAAGCCCTTCGACAATTTTGGCCCGGTTATCTTCAGAAATACCAATATCAATATGCATCGATGCTTTTTTCATTTTCGCCATGAGTCGCTCCCAAAGCTTGTCGTTATAAGGAATCAGATGATCAACATACATGAATGTAGCACAGTTGCGGCTGCAAAAAGATTGCAGATGGTAGTAATACTGTATAAGCATCATCACCAGAAATCAGATGAATTTTGAAGATGCTGAAAACGCGCAGATCAGGAGATAGAAAAGTCAATTTGAACAGGGAAGATGAGATAGGATGGATGATCTGCCAGAAATAAATGAAGAATGAGGCCGGCTCATTCTTCATCAGGGATGGAGCACTTAGTTCAATTTTTCATGCTGGATACTGTCACGATAATAGCGACAACCTTTATATAGCAGGAATACGCCAATCACACCGGCTACTGCATTGACAATAGAAATCGAGTGGCCGACCATCAGCGTGTTTTCAAAATAGTTATCGGTAATTAAAGCCACAGCCGTAGTGCCAACACCCAAGGCAATCAGGTTGGAGATCAGCAGGAATTTGGCAGAAACCTGAGCACGGAGCTGGTTGGGGGTCAGCATTTGTGTCGCGGCAGCCGAGGCTGGAATCGGGAAGGTCGAGAAGAACATCGCCACAAAAATCAGTGCAAACGATAAGTACAGATTATCTACCTGGGTAAACAGCACACTTGGAATAATCAGCGCTGCACAGCCCAAAGCACCGGCACGAATGGCAGCATCGCTATAGCCACGTTTGGAGAAAAAGTCGATGAGCCAGCCGCAGAACAGCGCCCCCGCCGTATTCGCCACCAGAATAATACAGCCCAGGACATAACCGGTCTGACTGGCATCGAGACCAAAATGACGCATGTAATAGGCCGGTGCCCAGCCTAATAACGAATACAGCATCATGGTGTAGAAAGAGAAGCCAATAAAATGACAGAAGAAGGTTTTCTTGTGCAATTTAATAAAAGCCACCGAGTTCTTAAATGAGGCTTTAACGACTTCACCATCCTGACCGACTTTCACACCTTTACGGCTGGGTTCACGTACGGTCAGAATCATCACCAGGGCCAATAAAACACCTGGTAAACCGACAATAAAGAAAGTCAGTTGCCAGGTTTTTAATTCACCAATTATTGGCAATACCACAAAATCGACTTCTTTTAATAAGCCAATCACGTAGCCGCCAATCAGGAAGGCCAGACCAGAACCAATAAAGGCACCAATCGCATAAACACCTAAAGCACGGCCAAGTTTTTCTTTCGGGAACAGGTCAGCCACAATCGAGTAGAAGGCAGGTGACAGGGCCGCTTCACCGGCACCGACACTTAAACGTGCTAAAAACATCTGGATGAAGTTTTTACTTAAACCACAAGCCGCTGTGGCCAGACTCCAGAAGGCAATGCCGATGGAAATAATTTTAATCCGGGATTTTTTATCGGCCAGTGCGGCAATGGGTACGCCCATAAAGGCATAGAACAGCGAGAAGGCCAGGCCTTGCAATAAGCTGAACTGGGTATCACTGAGCATTAAATCGGCCTTAATTGGCTCAATCATTAAGGACAGAATCTGGCGGTCTACAAAAGACAGGATATAGGCCACCATACAGATAATCACCACATACCACTGATAGGTACTGCTGCTTTCCTGCGAACTAGGCGTGGCCGGCAGGTCAATGGGATGAGCCGCTTCAAACTGTTTACTTTCGGGTTGAATATTCCTTTCAACCGCATCTATCTCTAGAGTTTTATCATTCATTGTGCAACTTCCTGTGCTGAACGTATAAGATAATATGATACGTTTTAAACCTTGCTATTTTTGTTTTGTATCGTCTATCTTCAATTTATTCCTTTCTGCACAGCGGGTCAATCTGTTCTGAATAAAAAGATACATATTTTTAAGTATAAATAAAAAAAGGAATCATAAAGATTCCTTTTCTTGGTTCAATATAGTTCGGCTTAAGCTTCGCCACGTTCTACCAGTGTCAGAATATCGTAGGTGGCGACCAGTTCATTACGCTGGTTTTTCACTTTAATATCCCACACCACCACGCCGTGTGGCTTCTGGCTTGGGTCGCGTTGCTGTTTCGGGGTTTTCTGTTTGCAGGTCAGCTCGACCTGAATGGTATCGCCAATTTTCACCGGCTCGACAAAGCGCAGGTTGTCCATGCCGTAGTTGGCAATCACCGGGCCAGGCGCAGCATCGACAAACAGGCCGGCTGCGGCAGACACTACAAAGTAGCCATGTGCGACACGCTCTTCAAAAAGCGATTCTGCTGCGGCAATCTTGTCCATATGTGCATAGAAATAATCACCGCTTAAGCAGGCGAAATTCACCAGATCGGCCTCGGTTACGGTACGGCGTGCGGTAAGCAGACGTTCACCAACTCGTAACTCATCAAACGACTTTTTAAATGGATGAACCCGATCTTCAAACACCTGAGCACCGGCGGTCCAGCTATGCCCAATCTGGGTCATGGCATTCGGTGAACCTTGAATTGCGGTGCGTTGCATATAATGTTTTACCACGCGCAAGCCGCCCAGTTCCTCACCTCCACCAGCACGACCCGGACCACCATGCACCAGATGCGGCAATGGCGAACCATGACCGGTACTTTCTTTGGCGCTTTCTTCATCCAGCACATGCACACGGCCATGCCACGGGGCAATCTTGGCAATCAGCTGTTCAATATTCTGCTCGCAATCACGTACCACCGAGGCCACCAGACTACCTTCACCGCGTGCCACCAGACCGGCCAGTTGTGCCAGATGATCATATGCCATCAGCGTTACCACCGGACCAAAGGCTTCAATCTGATGCAGGCTGCTGGCCTGTTCAGGCTGTTCACAGACCAGTACAGTTGGTGGATAGAATGCGCCGAGTTCAGGTTGATCAGCCTGAATACTAAAGTCCTGACGTAAATGGCTACCAAAGACAATTTGGGCTTCCTGGCTTAACTGTTCCACCTTGGCCGCCACGTCCTGTTTCTGTTTGAGGCTGGCCAGTGCACCCATGGTGACCTGATCCAGCTCCGGATTACCGACTACCACTTTTTGCAGCTTGGCAATCAAACGTTCCTGCACGGTCGCTAAAAGTTCACGTGGCACAAAAGCGCGACGAATTGCAGTACATTTCTGTCCGGCTTTGCTGGTCATTTCACGGAAGACTTCACGCACAAACAGGTCAATTGCCGTGTCGCTAGCCTGTTCCGTCAGAATGGCACTGTTGACGGAATCGGCTTCCATGCTAAATGGAATCGAGTACTGATTCAGGTGCGGATGCGCACGTAATTTCTGGCCGGTTGCCGCAGAGCCAGTAAAAGTCACGGTGTCTTGTGGATTCAGCTGTTCAAACAGGTCATAAGTCTGGCCGCAAATCAGCTGCAATGCACCTTCTGGTAAATACCCACTGGCATGAATGGCTTTGACCACCGCATGGGTCAGCTCGGCACCTTCGGTCGCCGGTTTAACAATACACGGTACACCGGCCAACAAGGTGGGCGCGATTTTTTCCAGCATGCCCCAGATCGGGAAGTTAAAGGCATTAATATGCACCGCCACGCCTGCTTTCGGGCTTAAGACGTGTTTGGCACCAAAAGAGCCATGCTTGGACAGCGGAATCCAGCTGTCTTCCACCCAGGCGGTTTCATCGCTCAGTTCACGGCGCACCAGACTGGAGTAGGCAAATAGGGTGCCAATACCGCCTTCGACATCAATCCAGGCATCTTTACGGGTACAGCCGGTGGCTTTGGCCAGTTCATAAAAGTCTTCTTTACGTTCCAGCAGATATTGCGCCACCTGTTTTAGCGCATTGGCACGCTGATGAAAAGTCCAGGAAGCAATGGCCGCGCCATGCTGTTTGGCATAGTCGACCACCGCACGGGTGTCGAGGCCAAAGCTACTGACCTGATAAATGGTTTCACCGGTAATGGCATGCTGTACCGGACGGAAATCCTGACTGGCGACAAATTCCTGACCGCATACCAGTGAGCTTAAGGTCTTCAGTGCCGGGCGAACGCTTGAATAATCAGTCGCTTGTGATTCCGTCTGCGCTGTCTGGGTGTCTAACTCAAGCATGATATAACTCCTTTTATGATACGTTTTGAGTAATATTTTAGTTTTGATGTTTCATAATTTCTGACTTTAACGTGCTTTTGTCAATCATATTTCTGCTTAAATTTTGCAATAAAAATTTTTTTAAAAAATAAAAATATTAAAAAACAATAAATTGATTTAATTTTGTGAATTATTTTATTTGATACTTAAAAATTAATATTGATTTTTAAAATGTATCGTTTTAATTTTAATGCCAGAACACTTGGGATAAGTGAGGATAAAATGACAAATCAACTTCACAGCTTTGAGCAGGCAATTGAAAAGGACATTTCAATTGAACCTAAAAACTGGATGCCAGAGGCTTACCGTAAAACCCTGATTCGCCAGATTGGTCAGCATGCGCACTCTGAAGTGGTCGGCATGTTGCCAGAAGGCAACTGGATTACCCGTGCACCTAGCTTAAAACGTAAGGCCGTACTGCTGGCCAAAGTGCAGGATGAAGCCGGTCATGCGCTGTATCTGTACAGCGCGGCAGAAACTCTGGGCGCCGATCGTGACGACATGATGGACAAGCTGATTGCCGGTCGCATGAAATATTCATCCATCTTTAACTATCCAACCCTGAGCTGGGCCGATGTAGCCGCGATTGGCTGGCTGGTCGATGGCGCAGCGATTGTGAATCAGGTCGCGCTTTGCCGTACCTCTTATGGTCCGTATGCCCGTGCCATGGTGCGCATCTGTAAAGAAGAAAGTTTTCATCAGCGTCAGGGCTTTGAAGCCATGATGCAACTGGCCAACGGTACGCCAGAGCAAAAACAGATGGCGCAAGATGCGGTTAACCGTTTCTGGTGGCCGGCGCTGATGATGTTTGGTCCAAGCGATGACAACTCGCCGAACAGCGCGCAAAGCATGGCCTGGAAAATCAAACGTTTCAGTAATGATGAACTGCGTCAGAAGTTTGTCGATAACACCGTACCGCAAGTGTTGCAGCTTGGCCTGAGCGTGCCAGATCCGGATTTACGTTTTAATCAAGACACTGGTCACTACGAGTTTGGCGAAATTAACTGGACCGAATTCTTTGATGTGATTGCCGGCAAAGGCGCATGTAACCACGAACGCATTGAAGCGCGTCGTAAAGCCTGGGAAGGCGGCAAATGGGTGCGTGATACCGCAGCCGTTTATGCCCAGAAACAACAGACCCAGCAACAACAACAGAAAGTTGCTTAAGCAGCTCACATACGGAAATGAAGAAGGAATACGCTCATGGACAATAAAAATCACTGGTCGTTATATGAAGTGTTTGTACGCAGCAAACAGGGTTTAAGCCATCGTCATGTTGGCAGTCTGCGTGCATCTGATGATGAAGTGGCGCTGCAAAATGCACGTGACGTTTATACCCGCCGCAATGAAGGGGTGAGCATCTGGGTGGTGAAATCGGAACTGATTACTTCATCTCAACCAGATGAGAAACCGGAATTTTTTGATCCTTCACTGGACAAAGTCTATCGTCACCCGACGTTTTACAATATTCCAGATGGCATTGAGCACATGTAAGGAGCAGTACAATGAATCAAACTGTATTAGCGCAATTTCTCCTGCATGTGGGCGACAGCCAGCTGATTTTATCGCACCGTCTGGCCGAGTGGTGTGGCCATGCGCCGGAACTGGAGCTGGACATTGCACTGGCCAATATCGGTCTGGACCTGCTCGGTCAAGCACGTACCGCTTTAAGTCTGGCTGGTGAGATCGAAGGTTTGGGCCGTGATGAAGACAAACTGGCTTATTTCCGCACCGAACGTGAATACCGCAACCTGTTGTTATGTGAACAGCCGAATGGTGACTTTGCCCAGACCATGGTACGCCAATGGTTGATGGATCTGTACCACCTGGAACTGTTTACAGCCTTAAGCCAGAGCCAGCAGGCCGATGTCGCTGCTTTTGCGGTGAAATCTTTAAAAGAAGTCAAATATCATCTGCGTTTTTCTACCACCTGGATGGAGCGCTTAAGTCTGGGCACTGCCGAAGCGCATGAGAAAACCCAGCAGGGTTTGAACCAGTTATGGCGTTTTACTGCAGAGCTGTTTGAACAGACCGCAGATGAGCAGCAGCTGGTCGCACAGGGCATTTTACCAGACTTTGCACCTTTAAAAGCCGCCTGGACGGCACAGGTACAGACCGAACTGCAACGTTTTGGCCTGAGCCTGCCAGACACGGGTGCGTATCGTAGCGGTGCCAAACAGGGCCTGCATACCGAACACCTGGGCTTTATTCTGGCCGAACTGCAATATATGCAGCGTTCCTATCCAAATATGGCCTGGTAATTCAGCTTGATCACAGGGAGTGAGTCGCATGAATTTAATTAGACATTGTCTAGATGAATGCTGGGATGCGCTGGCGCAGGTGTCTGATCCGGAAATTCCAGTGCTGTCGGTGCTGGATCTGGGCATGATTCGCGGCGTTGAACTCAACGCGCAAGATGAAATTGTGGTGCGACTGACCCCGACCTATAGCGGCTGTCCGGCCACCGATCTGCTTAAAGATGAAATTACCGCGGCGTTTCAAAGTAAAGGTCTAACCCCGGTTCAGGTGGTGGTGGATTTATCGGAAGCCTGGACCACCGACTGGATGAGCGAAAGCGGCAAGCAGAAGCTGCAGCAGTACGGCATTGCACCGCCACAAGGCCAGTCACATCAATGTGGTACGCATGTGGCGCTCAGTGATGGCATTCGCTGTCCACACTGTCATAGCCAGCAGACCAAATTATTAAGCGAATTCAGTTCCACAGCCTGCAAAGCCTTATACAAGTGTCAGGACTGTCTTGAACCGTTTGACTATTTCAAATGTATATAAGCATGACAAGCATCGTCGGCATGCAAGAGGGATTTTCACATGAGCCAATTTATACCTTTAACCATTAAATCAATTCAGCCACAAACCGAACAGGCCATCTGTATTGCCTTTGATCTGGCACCTGAACAGGCCGATTTATTCCAGTATCAGCCAGGCCAGCATCTTACCATCCGTCATTTGACCGAGCAGGGTGAAATCCGTCGTTGTTATTCAATTTGCAGTGATCGTGCTGAAGACATGAGCATTGCCATCAAGAAAATTGATCAGGGCCAGTTTTCGACCTGGGCCAATGAACATCTTAAAGCCGGTGATGTATTGGAAGTGATGCCACCACAAGGCGTATTTTTTCAAAAAGCAGCCAAAACTGGCGGCCAGAATTATCTTGGCTTTGCTGCTGGTAGCGGCATTACCCCAATTTTGTCGATTGTGAAATCGGTGCTGAACCATCAGCCGGGTGCGTACTTTACCTTGGTTTATGGTAACCGTTCCTGGAAACAGACCATGTTCTCGGAACAGATCATGGATTTAAAAGACCGTTATAAAGAGCGTCTACAACTGGTCAATGTTTTCTCGCGTGAACTGAATGACAGCCAGTTACTCAATGGTCGGATTGATGCGGAAAAACTGCAACAGTTGTTTCAGGCCGGTTTAATTCATTCCCAGTTCGATCACTGCTTTGCCTGTGGCCCGGAAGAGATGATGAATGCAGTGGAAACAGTGTTACCAGAACTGGGCATCGAGCGCAGCAAAATTCACACCGAGCGTTTTAATACCGGCACTGCACCGAAAGCCAGCGCGGCACAAATTGAAAGCCGTAGCGAAGAGAAGGTTAATATTATTCTCGATGGCCGTGAGCTGATTGTCGACGTTTCCAAACAGGATGACAGCATTCTCGATGCCGCCTTACGTGCCGGTGCTGACTTGCCTTATGCCTGTAAAGGTGGGGTCTGTGCGACCTGTAAATGCAAGGTGCTGGAAGGTGAGGTCGAAATGGCCATCAACTACAGCCTGGAAGAAGATGAAGTGGCCAAAGGCTATGTGCTGAGCTGTCAGGCACGTCCGACCAGTGCCAATGTACGCTTAAGTTTTGACGAATAAGTAGCGGACAGGGAGTCACAAGCCATGGATTATTTAAAAAGCAGTCTGGCCGCGCCGGGGGTGGTGTTAATTGAACTGAATCGCCCGGAAAAGCGTAATGCCCTGAATAATGCCACCTTAAAAGAACTGGCTGGTCATCTGCAGCAGCTGGATGCAGATTCCAGTGTAAAAGCCGTGGTGATTACCGGCAATCCGCAGTGTTTTGCTGCCGGGGCAGATTTAAATGAACTGGCACAACTGGATGTGGTGAGCATCCAGCAGGATCAGCGTCCATTGCTGTGGAAAGGTATTGATGAATTTTCCAAGCCACTGATTATGGCGGTCAATGGTTATGCGCTGGGGGCAGGTTTTGAACTGGCCTTGCATGGCGACATGATCATCACCGGTGAAAATGCCCAGTTTGCACTCCCTGAAATTGGTTTGGGCATGTTACCAGGCGCCGGTGGGACCCAGCGTTTGGCGCGTCTGGTTGGGCAGCAACTGGCGATGCGCTGGGCCATGACCGGAGAGATGGTCTCCGCCACGACCGCCTTGCAACACGGCATTAGCAGTCAGGTCTGTCCAAGCGGCCTTACGGTGCAATATGCACTGGAACTGGCAACAAAAATTGCAGCGCAGGCGCCACTGGCTATCCGTGCCATCAAACAGTCCTTAAAGTCGATTCATGAAGTGACCTTGAGCCAGGGCCTCAAATTAGAACGTCAACATTTTGTCTGGCTGGCCGCGACCCAAGACCGTCAGGAAGGCATTCAGGCATTTTTAGAAAAAAGAAAACCGGAATTTAGAGGTGTGTAATGGATTACCAAACAATTATTGTCGAAGAAAAAAATGCAGTGGGCTATTTGACCTTTAACCGTCCGAAGCAGCTCAACAGTTTTAATGAAACCATGCATCAGGAAGTGTCCAAGGTTATGAAGGCCTGGGCCAAAGACAGCAACATTCGCGCGGTGGTCATTTCTGCCGAAGGTCGTGGTTTCTGTGCCGGACAGGATTTGAATGACCGCGTGGTCGATCCGAATGCCGATGCACCAGATTTAGGCCTGTCAATTGAAAAATATTACAACCCTTTAATCAAGCTGATTACAGATATGCCCAAACCGGTGCTGTGCGCAGTCAATGGGGTTGCGGCCGGTGCTGGTGCCAATATTGCCTTGGCCTGTGACATTGTACTGGCGGCAAAATCGGCGTCTTTTATTCAGGCTTTCTGCCGTTTAGGTCTGGTTCCGGATTCTGGCGGCACCTGGTTCCTGCCGCGTCTGGTTGGCCGTGCCCAAGCCATGGGGCTGGCCATGCTGGGTGATAAAGTCAGCGCAGAACAGGCGCTGCAACTGGGCATGATCTGGCAGGTGGTAGAAGATGATCAGCTGAAAGCCGAAGCCGAGAAAATGGCCGAGCATTTAGCCAAACAGCCCACCTATGGTCTGTCCTTAATCAAAAAAGCCATTCATGCCGCAGCCGACAATAATCTGGATGAGCAGCTCATTCTGGAACGTGACCTACAGCGTCTGGCCGGCCGTTCAAATGATTATAAAGAAGGCGTCCAAGCCTTTATGCAAAAACGCACACCGCAATATACAGGATGCTAATCATGGAACAACTTTGTTTACAGCAGGCCCGTGTCGCGGTGATTGGCGCCGGCACCATGGGCATTGGTATTGCCCAATTGGCAGCGATGTATGGCCATCCAACCCAGCTGTTTGATGTGGATATGCAAAAATCTGAGGCCGCTTTGGCGCAATTAAAAACACAGCTGGAAAAACGTGTCGCGGCCGGGAAAATGACAGCGCAGCTGTTACAGCAAACGCTGGCCAATTTAACGATTGCCAGCGATCTTCAGGCACTGGCGAATGCGCAACTGGTGGTTGAAGCCATTGTGGAAAAGAAAGAGGTCAAACAAGCGCTGTTTCAGCAACTGGCAGCACTGTGTCCGGTAGAAACCATTTTTGCCTCTAACACCTCATCCATTTCCATTACCGCCATTGCCGCGGCAATTCCACAGCCTGAGCGTGTGGTCGGACTGCACTTTTTTAATCCGGCACCGGTAATGAAACTGGTAGAAATTATTCGTGGCCTGAAAACCTCAGCCCAGATTGCACAGGCATTGTTCAGCCTGATGCAAAGTTGGAATAAAGTGCCAGTGACGGCCAAATCAACTCCGGGTTTCATTGTCAACCGGGTAGCGCGTCCTTATTATGCCGAAGCTTTTCGTGCCTTACAGGAAAATGTCACCACGCCTGAACAATTGGATTTTATCATGCGTGAATGTGGCCGCTTTGCCATGGGGCCATGTGAACTGACCGACTTAATCGGGCAGGATGTCAATTTTTCCGTGACCCAAAGCGTGTATCAGGAATTCTTTTATGAGCCGCGCTATCGTCCGTCTTTAATCCAGAAAGAACTGGTGGATGCCGGCTGTTTCGGCCGTAAAAGTGGGCAGGGTTTTTATGATTATCGTCAGGCTGAACGTTCACCGGCCTATCGTTTACCGGCTATGCCGAGCGTTGCACCGGGTGAGCTTGAGCTTGCAGTCAATGGAAGCTGGTCACATTCTAGCGGCTTGATCTCGCGGATTCAGGCAGCCTCACAGCTGAAAGTGCAGCGTCAGCCACAGGCAGATGAAGAAATTGTACTGGGTGATGTACGCCTGCGTTTAAGCCGCGGTGAATCGGTCGAGCTGGACTATAGCAAGGACAAAGTAGTGCTGATGGACTGGCATGCTGACTGGAATGTGGCACAGGCGTTACCAATCGTGGCATCACCGGCCTGTAACGCAGCCGATATCGCCAAAGTCGAGCAGTTTTTTGCCGCGATTGATCTGATACCAATCTGGACTAAAGATCATGCAGGTCTGTATGTGCTGCGTACCATTTCCATGCTGGTGAATGAAGCCAGTGAAGCAGTGCTGCATGCTATAGCAACCGAACAAGATATTGATTCAGCAATGAAATATGGTGTGAATTATCCGCAAGGTCCATTCCAGTGGGCAGAAATAATTGGATATAACACTATTTTACAAATTTTGAAAAATATGTATCGTATTTATGGTGAAGAACGCTACCGTTGTAGTATATATTTAAGCAAGAAGGCTGCACAGGAACGTACGCAGTCAGAGCAAGAATTAGAATTTCGCCAAGCAGGCTAAGGAAACCACAGGACATGGAACAGGTATTTATTTGCGATGGAATTCGCACCCCAATTGGCCGTTATGCCGGTGCACTCAGCAGCATCCGTGCAGATGACCTGGCTGCCTTGCCAATACAGTATTTAAAAGCCCAGCATCCTGAACTGCCTTGGCAGGAACTGGATGAGGTGATTTTAGGCTGTGCCAATCAGGCTGGTGAAGATAACCGTAATGTGGCGCGTATGGCTGCCTTGCTGGCCGGCATGCCGGACAATGTCGCGGGCATTACCCTAAACCGTCTTTGTGCTTCAGGTTTAGATGCGGTTGCCACAGGCGCGCGTATGATCAAGGCTGGTGAAGCGCGGTTTGTACTGGCCGGTGGGGTCGAGTCCATGAGCCGTGCGCCTTTTGTCCAGTCCAAACCGGAAACCGCTTTTAGCCGTACCCCGGAAATTTTTGACACCACCATCGGCTGGCGCTTTATTAACCCGAAATTTAAAGCGCAGTTTGGTGTCGACAGCATGCCGGAAACCGCCGAGAACGTTGCAGAAAAATACCAGATTCATCGTGCCGATCAGGACCTGTTTGCCTATCGTAGCCAGCAGAAAACCGCAGTGGCCCAGAAAAACGGGATTCTGGCCGAAGAAATTATGCCGGTTGAAATTAAAGACCGTAAGAAAAACAGCATCATCTTCCAGACCGATGAGCATCCACGTGCTGACACCACGCTGGAGGCTTTAGGCAGCCTGAAAACCCCGTTTCGTAAAGAAGGCGGTTCAGTCACCGCCGGTAATGCTTCCGGGGTGAATGATGGCGCTGCCTGTGTCATGCTGGCCAATCAGGCTTTTGTGAATCAACATCAGCTAAAACCTTTAGCCAAAGTCGTGGCCTCGGCCAGTGCCGGTGTTGAAGCTAAATATATGGGCATCGGGCCGGTGCCGGCGGTACGTAAAGTGCTGGCGCTGACCGGGCTAACCCTAGATCAGATGGATATCATTGAGTTGAACGAGGCCTTTGCCGCACAGGCACTGGCGGTGACCCGTGAACTGGGCCTGCAGGATGATGATGCCCGGGTCAATCCAAATGGCGGCGCGATTGCCTTGGGACATCCACTCGGGATGAGTGGAACGCGTCTGGTGATTACCGCCATGAAAGAATTAAAACGTCGTCAAGGGAAATATGCACTGTGCACCATGTGTGTCGGTGTGGGCCAGGGCGTGGCCATGATTATCGAAAATGTGGATGAGGACACATCCAAGTAAAAAATACAGCACTCAATCAGGATGATTGAAAAGGAGTAATAAGATGAATAACAATGCAATGGAAAAAATCGAAACTGTTTCAATCGATGAGTTACGTAGCATCCAGCTGCAACGCATGAAAAAAACGCTGCAGCATGCCTACCAGAACAGCCCGGTGTATCAAAAGAAGTTTGATGAAGCAGGGGTCCATCCTGATGATTTCAACACTTTGGAAGATCTGGCCAAATTCCCGTTTACCACCAAACAAGATTTACGTGACAACTATCCGTTTGGCATGTTTGCCGTGCCACAGGAACAGATTGTGCGTGTGCATGCCTCATCAGGCACCACCGGCCAGCCGACCGTGGTCGGGTATACCCAGCAGGATATTCAGACCTGGTCAGATGTGGTGGCGCGTTCCTTACGTGCAGCCGGTTTAAGCGCCAAAGATACCATTCAGGTGTCCTATGGTTATGGTTTGTTTACTGGCGGTTTGGGTGCGCATTATGGCGTAGAGCGCTTAGGTGCCACGGTTATTCCAATGTCGGGCGGCCAAACCGAGCGTCAGGCGCAGCTGATTCATGACTTTAAGCCTACCGCTTTAATGGTTACGCCATCTTACTGCCTGAATATTATTGAAGCGCTGGAAAAGAAATTTGGCACAGCCAAAGACTGTTCTATCCGTACCGGTATTTTTGGTGCCGAGCCGTGGACCAATGAAATGCGCAAGGAAATTGAAGAGCGCTTGGGCATTGATGCGCTGGATATTTACGGCCTGTCTGAAGTAATGGGGCCGGGTGTAGCAATGGAATGTCTGGAAAGCAAAGACGGCCCAACCATCTGGGAAGATCATTTCTATCCGGAAATTATTAATCCGGAAACTGGTGAAGTCCTGCCAGATGGTGAACTGGGCGAGCTGGTCTTTACCACCATCACCAAAGAAGGTATGCCGGTGATCCGTTACCGTACCCGTGACCTGACCCGTCTGTTACCTGGCACGGCACGCACCATGCGTCGTATGGACAAAATCGTTGGACGCAGCGATGATATGATGATTATCCGCGGTGTGAACGTGTTCCCGTCACAAATTGAAGAGCAGATTTTACATATTCCGCAGCTGATTCCGAATTATCAGATTCATATTTGTAAACAGGGACACCTCGACACATTGCATATTCAGGCAGAAATGCGTAAAGATACCAATGATGTTATGGCGCACCAGTTGGCCGGGCAGTTAAAAGCCCAGATTAAAACCATGGTGGGCATTAGCGTGACGGTGGATGTGTTGCCGGAAGGTAGTCTGCCACGCTCAGAAGGTAAGGCGCAGCGGGTATTTGATATCCGAAAGTCTGCATAGGTTCAGTGGGCGATTGACTGCGGTCAATTGCCCTCACAAACAGGGTGTGAATACATCGCAATGAATCCAAAACTAAAACAAAGTATTGATGATTTTATTCAGCATGAAGCCTTAAGTGGCACATCGCTGATTATGACCGTATTTGGTGACTGTATTTTTCATCGCGGTGGGATTATCAGTCTGGCCAGCCTGATCCAGCTGATGGATGTGTTTGGCCTGAATGAACGTTCGGTACGTACCGCCGTATTTCGTCTGGTACAAAACGGCTGGTTGGTATCGGAAAAAATTGGCCGCACCAGTTATTACCGTATTACCGAAAACAGCCGTCAGCGTTTTATTATGGCGGACCAGAAAATTTACAGCTTCCAGCACAAGGAATGGGATCAGAAATGGGATCTGGTACTGCTCAGTTCGGTCGAGCTGGAAAATAAAGCCATTTTAAAGAAAGAACTGGAATGGCTCGGTTTTGCCAATATTGCCACCAACGTGATGGCTTATCCGGGTTGTGATCATCTGAAACTGCAAAATCTGCTACTGAATCTGCAAATGACCGATCAGGTGGTGATCTTTAAAGCTGAAACCTTGCAGTTATGGCAGGAGTCGTATCCAACCATTAAACGCATGGTGGCAACCAACTGGCCGGTGCCTGAACTGCATCAGCGTTATGAAAAATTCATGGGTGATTTCCGTGAATTTCTGAATCTGGTTGATGCCGAAGATGAACTGGACCCGGTACAGGCCTTCCAGATCCGGATTTTGCTGATTCATCAGTATCGCCGGATTTTGCTGAAAGATCCGAACCTGCCGTTTGAGCTGCTGCCATCGGACTGGTTATCGCTGAATGCACGCAACTTAAGTAGCAACCTGTATCAGCGTGTGGTCAGTGCCGGAGAAGAATTCTTTATGGAACTGGCGCGCACGTCGGAAGGTTCAATGCCACCGGCGCATCCGCAATTCTTCAAGCGTTTTGGCGGTATTAAAATAGAAGAACCCAGCTCATTGGCTTGAGCTTATTCATAGAGCTTCCTTGCCTCGTGGTGGGGAAGCATCTACTCCGCTTATTTTAAAGGAATAAAATATGCCGTGTTACTCCATTGATGGTGTGATTCCTGTGGTGCATCCGCAGGCTTATGTGCATCCAACTGCTGTACTTATTGGTGATGTGATTATTGAAGCCGGGGCTTATATTGGCCCATTTGCTGCCTTACGTGCCGACTTTGGCCGAATCCATATTCAGCAGAATGCCAATGTGCAGGATTCCTGTACCGTGCATGGTTTTCCAGACAGCGTGACGCTGGTAGAAGAATATGGCCATATCGGACATGGGGCAATTTTGCATGGCTGCATCATTCGTAAAAACGTACTGGTTGGCATGAATAGCGTGATTTTGGATGAAGCGGAAATTGGTGAAAATACCATTATTGGCGCCAACAGTACCGTGAAAGCCAAAGCCCAGATTCCGGCCAATGTCCTGGCACTCGGCAGTCCGGCTAAGGTGGTGCGGCCACTGGAAGACAAGGAAATTGCCTGGAAACGTCATGGCACCCAGCAATATATTGAACTGACTGCACGCTGTCTGCAGAGCATGCACGAGGTTGAGCCATTGCCTGAACAAACTGCCTCACGCCGTACCTATCGCGATTTTTCCGCCGAGCATGTGATTAAAAAACGGGCTTAAGTGAATATAAAAACCTGTGATCTTTAGGTATATCGCATTGTTGATCCCATAAAAAAGCGCTGAATCTATCAGCGCTTTTTCTATCTTATCTCTACATAGACCAATATTTACACGGGCGCTTCCATCAGCACCTGACCATATTGTTCGCGTAAATCTTTTTTCAGCATTTTGCCGGTCCCGCTGAGCGGAATACTGTCAACAAAAATCACCTTGTCCGGAATCTGCCATTTGGCCACCTTATCGGCATAGTAGTCCAGCAGTTCGTTTTCGGTAAGCTGGCTGTCCGGCACTTTCATGGCAATGACCACCGGACGTTCATCCCATTTTGGATGGCTGGCGGCAATCACTGCAGCCATGGCAATTTCCGGATGGCACATGGCCAGATTTTCCAGTTCTACCGATGAAATCCATTCACCACCCGATTTAATCAGGTCTTTAGAACGGTCACTAATGTGCAGGAAACCATCACTGTTCAGACTGGCAATATCGCCGGTATCGAACCAGCCATCACTGGTCAGGGCAGATTCCTCTTTGCCAAAGTAACGCTCAATAATCCAGTGGCCTTTAATCTGTAAATTGCCGGTGGTCTGGCCATCACGTGGCAGCAAGTCGGTGCCTTTTTCTGCCGAAGCCAGACGTAAATCTACCCCAAATGGTGGACGACCTTGAGACAGTCGTAACTGGGTTTTCTCCTCCGGACTGAGCAGTTCATGCTTGGCTTTGAGCTGGTTGGCAGAACCCAGCGGACTGGTTTCAGTCATGCCCCAGGCATGAATGGTGTCGCAGTTATACTGCTCTTTAAAGGTTTTCAGCATCGCTGGTGGGCAGGCCGAGCCACCGACCACATTGCGGTTCATGCTTTCCAGCGTGCTGCCAGACTGTTTGGCTGCGGCCAGTAAACCTTGCCAGATGGTTGGCACACCCAAGGCCACCGTCACTTTATAATTATCAATGAGCTGTACCAGACTGGCACCATCCAGCCCTGGTCCCGGCAACACCAGGGTTGAGCCAACCATCGCCGCAGCATATGGCGTGCCCCAGGCATTGACATGGAACATTGGAACCACCGGCAGCATTACATCTTTGGCCGATAAATTCAGGGAGTCGGGCAGGCTGATGCCATAACTGTGCAGCAAGGTGGAACGGTGGCTGTAGAGCACGCCTTTTGGATTACCGGTGGTGCCTGAGGTGTAGCACAGGGAACTGGCCATATTTTCATCCAGTTCTGGCCAGTCAAATGTCTTGGACTGGGCGGCAATCAAATCATCATAAAACTGAACTTCAGGCAATTTTTCCCGGACCGCATCATCCGGTGCATCCAGACAGATAAAATGCTCCACCTGCAGCAAATGCTGTTTTACCCCGACAATTAGCGGCAGGAAGGTTTTATCAAAAATTACCACCCGGTCCTGGGCATCATTAATAATAAAAATCAGCTGTTCAGGAAACAGACGCGGGTTAATGGTATGGCAGACCAAACCACTCCCGGAAATTGCATACCAGCTTTCCAGGTGACGATGATTGTTCCAGGCAATGGTCGCCACACGGTCACTCTGCTCTAGGCCCAAGGCCTGCAGTGCATTGGCAAAGCGTTTGGCATTCTCTGCCACAGCGGCCCAGTCGGTGCTGCTCATGCTGCCATCGGTATTTTTTGAAATGATGGGTGTATCGCCATGATAGCGTGCTGCATGTTCAATCAGCGAGCTAATCAATAACGGTTGATACATCATACGTCCAAGCATGTTGATATCCTTATTCCATTTTTTGTTGTTTAAATAATGTCTTGTTTCTTGATTACTTTTCCGAGGCATCATTGCTGAAAAAGGCTGTTTTTTCATCCTAAACACTTGCGTGATGAAATCAAGAGGGGATTACAAAAAATCTGTTTTGTACCACTTTTAAACCAAAAAATGCGCTAGCTATTTGAATATAGAGTAAAAGCTTCAATAAGTATGATGAATGAAGTTCAAAAGAAGTCATTGAAATAACATTTGATCTTTTTAAAAAATGTGTTAAAAAATGAGTATAACCAATTTTGGTTATGCTTGTTTCAGGATGAAATAAGCGGTAAGAAGCTGAATGAAAAAATAATCAAAAATAGGAGTGTTAGGATGCTTCAATTATTAAAAAACTTTTTCTGCTTACATATTTATGAATATGAGCAAATGGAGGAAATTGGTGCGCATATTGAGTGTCGTAAGTGTGGGGCCAATAAATCATAGAGGGGATCAAACCGGATTCAACAAAGAAGTGGGCTAGACTCACTTCTTTTTGTTTATACACTGCATCAACATTCACGCAGGCTCATCTCAGCCTTTAAATATCTAAATCTCATTGCAAGCTGCTTTATTTACTGCCATTTCAGGCTAAAATCCTGTCATCTCTCTATAACTGAATGTGCACATGGCCAAAGATTTTAATGCCCCGACCTATATTGTAGATGATCAGCTCAGCGATACCTTGGCCTGGCTGTGTCAGCATCAAGACTGTTTTGATGCCTTTCATTTTGATGTCATCAAGCAGGAACTCACGGTTTATCATGCTAATGGTGCCGATCTGATTAAACCGGGCATGTATCTGAATGCCAATTATGGCTTGTTGATTACCTCATAAAAAAAGCCCATCCAGAAGATGGGCTTTTTCGTGTGATGAGGATTAAACCGCCATCGCATCTACCGACAGTTCCTGAACGGTCGGTTTGGCTTTTTCCGCCACCAGTCCCAGTTTCTGGAACAGTTGACGGTCTTTACCTTCACCGGCATTCGGGGTGGTCAGCAGCTTTTCACCCGAGAACAGCGAGTTGGCACCGGCCATAAAGGCCAGAGCCTGATCTGAATCAGATAAAGATTCACGACCGGCAGACAGGCGGATATAACTGGTTGGCATGATAATGCGTGCCACGGCAATAGTACGAATCCATTCGGTGACATCGAGTTTTTCTACATCGGCCAGTGGTGTACCTTCAATTGGCACCAGCATGTTAATCGGTACAGATTCCGGATGAATCGGCAAGGTGGCCAGTTCATGTAACAGGCCAATCCGGTCCTGAGTATCTTCACCTAAACCGACAATACCGCCGCTACAGACTTTCATGCCGGCATTACGCACATGCTCTAGGGTATTTAAACGGTCATCGAAGCTGCGGGTACTAATAATATTGGCATAGTATTCGCGCGAAGTATCGAGGTTATGGTTGTAATAATCCAGGCCGGCATCTTTCAGGCGTTCTGCCTGAGACTGGTTCAGCATACCCAGCGTCATACAGGTTTCCAGACCCAGCGCTTTTACTTCACGCACCATTTCCAGCACATAAGGCATATCGCGTTCATGCGGATTGCGCCACGCTGCGCCCATACAAAAACGTGAAGAACCTGATTCCAGCGCTTCCTTGGCTTCCTGAATCACTTTTTCAACGGCAATACGTTTTTCAGCTTCCAGCTGTGAATCATAATGAGCCGATTGAGAGCAGTATTTGCAGTCTTCCGGGCATTTACCGGTTTTAATCGAGAGTAAGGTACTCACCTGAATGGTATTGGCAGCAAAATGCTCACGATGTACACGCTGCGCCTCAAAAACCAAATCTAAAAACGGTTGCTGATAAAGTGCCTCAATTTCTTCACGAGACCAATCATTACGTACCGGACGCATACTGCTCATAAGTCTGTCCCTAATTATCCATATTTTGCATACTACATATTAAGCAAAAGCGGCAGGCGCTTCATTAGCAAAATATGACGTAATCCAAAAACAAAGTCCACCTGAAGTGGACTTTGTTGAGTGAGGGAACATGAACTTCAGCATTATTCACGATGATTGCCGTGCATGTTCTGGTTTTGCAGATCGGCACGGTGCTGTTTATTCAGCATCCGGTCATCCTGTTCATGCTGGTTGTTTTTAGGACTATCAATAGGCCCTTGGGGTTGCTGCTGTTGCTGTTTTAAATGTTCAGTCTGCTGTTCAAGTTCCTGCTTTTGCTGTTGTTTCTGCTGCTGTTGGTTTTTATGATGCGTTTGCATAATAAATTCCTCCTGATGACAACATCTTTTCTGTTGGATTCCTCTATTGAGCCACAATTCAGTACCACGCGCTGTAGGGCTTGTGTGGGGATCTGTGAGCTCAGGTAAAGAAATGAAAAATTATGCAGATTTGGTCAACTGCTCCTGAATGGCCCAGTCGATATGCACATTCACCACCTCATCATGCAGCGTTTTGGCCTGTTGCAGCTGGGCAATAATATCTGCGGAATAAGGCGCATTGCCCAGACCAATCGCAATATTGCGTTTAAAACTCTGATAACCGGTCCGTCTGAGTGGACTGCCTTCGGTGCAGGCCAGGAAGGTGGCTTCATCCCATTGCCAGAGCTCCAGCAGGCTCATCCGGTCCAGCCCATGACGCGGGGCAAAATCATCCAGCGGGGTCAGCTGGGCAAAACTGTTCCAGGGGCAAATTAACTGGCAGTCATCACAGCCAAAAACCCGGTTGCCAATCGGCCGGCGCAAATCTTCAGGAATAATTCCTTTGTATTCAATGGTTAAATAGGCAATACATTTGCCAGCATCCAGCACATAGGGCTCGACAATGGCTTTGGTTGGGCAGATGTCGATACAGGCACTACAGGAACCGCAGTGCGCCGTGGCCGGTTCATCAAACGGTAACTCAAGCGAACTAAACAGTTCTCCTAATACAAAGAACGAACCGGATTTTTTATGAATGAGCAGGGTGTGTTTACCGGTCCAGCCCATGCCGGCACTTTCGGCCAGCGATTTTTCAAAGATGGGGGCTGAATCGGCAAAAGGGCGCGATTCAAAATCACCAACTTTGTCCCGAATCAGGCTGGCCAGAGTTTTAAGACGACCGCGCATGACTTTATGATAATCGCGGCCGCGGGCATAACGCGCAATAATGGCGCTATTGGGTGCATCTGGCACGCGTCGTGGTGTAGGCCGATCGACCAGATAATTCATGCGCACACAAATAATGCTTTTGGTGCCCGGCACCAGTAAGGCCGGGTTGGCACGTTTCTCCAGATTTTCGCCCAGAAAATGCATATCTGCCTGATAACCTTGTGCTAAATAGGCTTCCAAACGGGGTAATTCTGCTTGAGCATCGGGCCGGGCAATGACACAATCAGCAAAGCCCAGTGCTAAAGCCTGCGCTTTAATCCATGCTTTTAACTGGACGGGATCAAGTTGACTGACCGGAATATTCTGCATGGCAGGCGATGAGTTCATAATGACAAAACAAGGGAAAAACAATGCATCCACAAGTTTATCATAGCCGTGATATTCAAGCATGGGAGCAGCGCTGGTTTGCTCGGCAAAACTCGTCTTATGGTCTGATGCAGCAGGTGGCCTGGTCGATTGCCCAGCGCGTCGTTCCCGTTTTACAGCAGCACGACTATCAATCTGTCGCCGTTTGTTGCGGGCAGGGCAATAATGCCGGGGATGGCTATCTACTGGCCAAATATTTACAGCAGGCCGGTTTTCAGGTGCATATTTATGCGGCTGAACTCGGACCCTCGCCTGATTTGCAGCAGGCTGAACGCGAGGCCCAAGCGGCTGGCCTAGATATTCAATCCGGTTTTCGGTTTCAACAGGCTTATGAGGTCTATGTTGATGCGCTGTTTGGGATTGGCCTGAATCGTGAACTGAGCGTTGAGTGGCAACAGATTATTCATCAGATGAATCAGCAGCGCGGCTTGAAAGTCGCAATTGATATTCCAAGTGGCTTGGATGCCAATTGTGGTCAGCCTTTACCTTGCGCAATTCAGGCTGATTTGACCTATAGCGTATTGGGTTTAAAAGCCGGACTCTTTACCGGTAAGGGCAAAGCCTACGCTGGACAGGTGGAGCTGATTGCCGCCATTCCTCCCGATGCCGAATTACACGCCATCGCCCAGCTGGCACCCACCCAGATTCAGTTGCCGCCACGTCAGGCTTTTGGTCATAAAGGCAGTTATGGGCATGTGCTGGTGGTCGGCGGTCATGCCGATATGGGCGGCGCGGTAATAATGGCGGCGGAAGCGGCGTTTGCGGCTGGCTGTGGCAAAGTAACCGTGGTCTGTGATGCCAAACATCATACCGCCATTTTAAGTCGCGCTCCGAATATCATGCTGCGTGATATTAACAGCTTGCAGGATGATGCCATTGAACAGCTGCTACAGCAGGTCGATGCCATCTGTTTTGGTATGGGCCTTGGACGCGATGACTGGGCGGCTTGTCAATATGCGATGTGGTTGCCGAAACTGTTACAGGCTGAACTGGAACGGGTACTCGATGCCGATGCCTTATGGTTTCTGGCCGCACATCCGCAGCAGTTACCTGAAGGTAGTTATTTAACGCCACATCCGGGTGAGGCGGCGAAACTTTTAGGCCTAACGACAATGGAAGTTGAGCAGAACCGCTTACAGGCTATTCAGGAATTACAGGCTCGTTATGGCGGCCAGTGGGTGCTTAAAGGCGCGGGCAGCCTGATTCTGGAAGATCAGCTCTGGCTATGTACTGCCGGCAATGCCGGAATGGGCACAGGTGGCATGGGCGATGTCCTGTCCGGCATGATCGCCAGTTTAAAAGCGCAATATCATACTGAACTCAGTTTACATGAGATTGTCACTTTACATGCGCAAGCTGGAGATGTACTGGCGGAATCCGGTATGCGCGGACTTCAGGCACAGCAGATGAATCAGGCCATTTATCAGGTCGTGAACAGGTGAGAGATGCAAGCACTTAAAATTATTATTCAGGGAAATGTGCAGGGCGTGGGGTATCGCCGCTGGTTTGAACAGCAGGCGCAAGAACTGCAGCTAACCGGCTATGTCAAAAATCTGGACAATGGTGATGTCGAAGCAGAAATTATTGGCGAGGAAATGCAGATTCAGGAAATTCTGAAACGCAGTCTGGTTGGACCATTGCGGGCACAGGTCACTAAAATTGAGCGCATCCCGTTTGATCCGGCAGAACGTGAATACACCCATTTCCAGATGATCCGTTAAGTAGAAACTCCCGATTTGGACATCCCCTCACCAGGGATCAAGATGGCTTCCAGTTAGCGCCGTCTGCTGCTAGAACGGCTACGGCCGCGCGCCATACCACCCAGGGCATTCAGTACCGCCATTTTGCTCATACTGCCGGAGGCGTGGGCATGGCAGATGGCAGCGGCCAGCGCATCAGCTGCATCAGCTTGCGGTTTAATGCTTAAATTTAACAGCTTCATCACCATCATCTGCACCTGTTCTTTATCGGCTGCCCCATAGCCGACCACAGACTGCTTGATTTGGCGGGCGGTATATTCCGCCACCTGTAAATCCAGATTGGTCAGTGCGGCAATGGCAGCACCACGCGCTTGACCCAGTTTCAGTGCCGAGTCCGGGTTTTGCGCCATAAAAACCTGTTCAACTGCGGCCTCAGTCGGGCCATGAAATTTTACAATCCGGTCAATACCACCAAAAATACGTTTCAGGCGTTCAGGCATTTCCGTGGTTTCGGTCCGAATGGTGCCGGCATCTACAAAACGCAATTTTGAGCCATCACGCTCAATAATGCCGTAACCGGTAAGCCGGGAACCGGGATCGATACCAATAATCAGTGACATGCCAAGCCTTAAAAAATTACATCAAAATGAATTATATGATTTTACAGCGGTATTGTGTGAGGGAATTTGCAGCAACCGGTGCGGATACTCAAGACCACCAACAATGCCTCTAGCTTGCCGGAACTGAAATGAAAAATAGCAGGGACGGTATACAGATCATCCTTGTAAAAAAGGCGGCATCTTCATTTTGGCTTAAGCTTCGGGGTTTATTGTACATCTACAGTCAAACCGAGATTGATCATGTCAGGCTGGATAGACCGCTTGAAACACTGGGCCAAGCAGATTAAACGCGATGTATATGCCGTATGGTTTGCCGCACGTGATCCTGATACGCCATTACTGGCCAAGCTGGTGGCGTTGCTGGTGGCTGCCTATGCAGTGTCTCCCATTAACCTGATTCCGGATTTTATTCCGGTACTGGGTTATCTGGATGATCTGATTCTGGTGCCTTTGGGTATTTTGCTGGTGATGCGTCTGGTGCCTGCCGAAATTATGCAGCGTTGCCGTGACAAAGCTGAAGCGGCCAGTCAAAAGCCGTGCAGTACAGTGGCCGCGGCAGTGTTTATCGGGCTGTGGCTGCTGCTCGTGTATGCGGCTTATGTTTATTTTTATCGTGCTACAGCATAAAGCTCAGGTCTGTAATTGAAAATATTAATGACAGGCCTGCACTTTAAAAATAGAATAATGCCCATATTGTTACATAAGCGTGTCAAAAAAAGCTTGATGCTGATTAAGCAGTTGATGCCTGCACTCTATTTATTTTGTTGAGATTAGATTAATTTTCATGAAATTATTTCTTATTATTCTGGCTGGTTTAATTCTGGAAGTATTCGTCTGGATCGGCGTGGGTGACCTGGTCGGTAGCATGTGGTACGTGTTCTTCTGGTTTATTGCCGCCTTCTTTATTGGTATGAATCTGATCCGTAAGTATTCTGCGGGCATCATGCCACAAATGCAGCAGATGCAGATGGGACAAATGAGTGCAGATCCGGCATTAAGCAATAACTTGCCTAAAATCTTTGCAGGTTTCCTGCTGTTGATTCCAGGCCTGATCACCGATGTGCTGGCTGTGCTGATTATGATTCCGGGCGTACAAAATGCCTTTAAAGCGGCCATGATGAAAGCGATGATGAAACGTCAGCAAGCCATGATGAACCAGATGATGGGGGGCATGATGGGCGATATGAATGGCATGGGTGGTGGTGCACAAGGCCAGAATCCGTTCGCCGATCTGATGCGTCAGATGCAGGACATGCAAAACCAGCAGGCGGGCCGCGACTCGACTATTATTGATGGTGAAGCGCGCGAAGTGACGCCAGAAGCAAAAAAAATTGAAATGAAAGATGTGAATAAACACTAAGCCATCTTTATTTGAAAAACCGGATCTGCAAGGATTCGGTTTTTTTATGCTTGCAGTGCTCGTATATTTTTGAACGGGCGATATAATAAATGACTTTTTAAGCTTCTCCCTGTGTTATGTCCTTACTGTTGACCATTTGTGCCTTACATTTTGTGGCACAGCTTAGTCCCGGCCCCGATATTATTCTGATTGCCAAAAGCTCGGCATCGACCACACGTCGCAATACCATTCATATTATTGCCGGAATTTCATTGGGCATTGTGCTGTGGGTGGTTTTAACCCTGCTGGGCTTTACCGTTCTGGTCGAGCAGTTTCCATGGATTCAGCAGGTATTGATGCTGATAGGCGGTTTGTTTCTGGCGAAAATGGGCTGGGCCATGCTCAGTAGCGGACTACGCAGTTTAAAACAGTCGACTGCACTGGAGGATGTACAGGCACAGAGCTCTGCACAGAAAAACTATTTTTTACTGGGCCTGTTCACCAATTTATCTAATCCTAAAACCCTGATTTATTTCAGTAGCGTATTTTCATTGGCGCTCAGTTCATCGGCCAGTGATTATTTAAAAGCACAGCTGGCGGTGATTATTCCGCTGCAAACCTTCCTGACCTTTGTGTTGCTGATGCTGTTATTATCACAGCCGAAAATTAAGGCGGTGTACCAGCGTTCAGGCAGTTATATTGATATTTTATCGGGCGCCTTATTCCTGATTTTTGCCCTGTGGCTGGGCTATGACGCCATCGGTATGTTCTGATTCAGAACCTGGTTGATCCTGTTCACTAACCAAAGCAGAAACAGCCGTTTCTGCTTTTTTATGGGCAGATGAATAACGGTTTGGTGCCAGAGTGGTTTCGGTATTTTCAGAGCCATGAAAACGGCGGCTGCGGTTGGCGCGTTCGCGTAATCCGCCTTTTTTGATCAGTTGTACCATCTTCATCCTCCTGCATTTCAGTCCGCTAGTTTAAACAAAAGGGCAGCCGGATGCATCTGACTTAAGAGTAGTCCGATAAAATTATTGGCAGAGAATACGGTGTTAAAGCAGCAGCTTAAGTGTCTGAAAGCGTGCATAAAAAGATAAATAAAGTCAACAAAAGCAGGCAGGGTTTACTTAAGCTTACATAGACTCACCAGTAATAGAGCTTGCTATGCTACACAGGCTCACATAAGATAAAACAATATTACAAAAAGCGTTTTTCGCATGATGTAAAAATAAAAACAAGAATTACAGTAAATTAGGAGAACTGCCTATGCTGTACCATCAATACCATTGCTCATGTTGCAATCAAGTGGTGGCGTCAACAGAAAAAGAATGTCCAAATTGCGGTTCACACAATATTCGTAGTCCTTATGGTTTCTGGATGTTCTGTATTTTAAGTTGTCTGGCCTTTGCGGTTATTTTTAAAGTCGTGCATGTCTATTTGCAGGACCATCAGGAAACCCCGACACAGCCGACTTTATTGGAAGTCTTAAAACAGGAATCCAGCTAACTGGATTCCTTGAATCTTATGAGCTTAACTCAACTTTCGTTTAGCTTGATGACGCCAGAAAAGCGGCCTGATTCAGCACCGACAGTTCAGTATTAATGTCAAAAATTTTCCCGTGAATCTTGTCGATGCCAAAACTTTGCAGACGCGCCGTGTGCATCTGTAAATATTGTTCTGCATGATGCTTTGTATCAAACAGGTAAATTCCGCCAGCCTGCTGGGTGTCACTATTTTCGGTCCAAATTTTCCAGATGAGACCCGGCTCCTGATTAATACTGGCTGCCAGCTCGCGATAGGCCGTGGCCATTTCTGCGCCAAAAGGGCCATTTGAAGGGAAATCAACCTGAAGAATTACCGCCATCATGTTCATCCTGTTTTAAATGTTCCATCTTATTGTAAACAGTTTATGTTTTTATAAAATGATATTTCTGCCCAGAATCGCGATAAAGCAGACAATAAAAAACCCATCACGTGGATGGGTCATTTAATATCTTTAAAGCTTAAAGGCCAGCAGCCGCTTTTAAGATATCGACTTTGTCGGTTTTTTCCCAGGTAAAGGCAGTGTCTGAACCTTCGCGGCCAAAGTGACCGTAGGCAGCAGTCTGCTTGTACATTGGTTGTAACAGGTCCAGCATACGGGTAATGCCGTATGGACGCAGGTCAAAGTGTTCACGAACCAGCTGAACAATCAGTTCATCAGCCACTTTACCGGTGTTAAAGGTGTTAATTGAAATTGAGGTTGGCTCAGCCACACCAATTGCATAAGACACCTGAATTTCACATTTGTCAGCAAGGCCAGCAGCCACGATGTTTTTCGCTACATAACGACCCGCATAAGCAGCAGAGCGGTCTACTTTCGATGGGTCTTTACCAGAGAAGGCACCACCACCATGACGCGCCATACCACCGTAGGTATCTACAATAATTTTACGGCCAGTCAGACCACAGTCACCCACTGGGCCACCAATCACAAACATCCCGGTCGGGTTGATGTGGAATTTAGTGTCGGCATGGAACATGTCGGCTGGGATGATCTTTTTCACGATTTCTTCAATCACGGCTTCTTTCAGCTGTGCTTGACTGATTTCAGGATCATGCTGGGTTGACAGTACCACCGCATCTAAACGTACCGGTTTGCCATTTTCATAGGCAAAAGTCACCTGGCTTTTCGCATCTGGACGTAACCAAGGCAGGGCACCGCTACGACGCAGTTCAGCCTGTTTTTCCATTAAGCGATGCGCATAAGAAATTGGCGCAGGCATCAGCACATCCGTTTCACGGCTGGCATAACCAAACATCAAGCCCTGGTCGCCAGCACCCTGATCTTCAGGTTTTTGACGGTCTACACCTTGAGCAATTTCTGGTGACTGTTTACCAATCATGTTAATCACGGCACAGGTTGAACCATCGAAGCCGAGGTCAGAATGATGATAGCCAATACCATTTACGGTTTGACGTACAATCGCTTCAAAGTCCACATTGGCTGTGGTTGTGATTTCACCCGCAAGTACGACCGCACCGGTTTTTACAAGCGTTTCACAAGCAACCCGCGCATATGGGTCTTCTTTTAAGATTGCATCCAAAATGGCATCACTGATTTGGTCAGCCATTTTATCTGGATGGCCTTCGCTTACAGATTCCGAGGTAAATACAGCGTACTCGCGCATAAGTCCTATCACAGTTATTTCAAAAGACGCAATATGTTACATCGAGTTAGACTTTAGGACTAGCTCAATACGACCAAATTGGCTGAATTTATTTCAATTCAATGACTTTTTATCTGATATAGGCATTTAAAAAACTGATATAAAATCCAAAACGGTATAGATTCATCATCCGGATAAACTTGAGTTTTAATTCAATAAATCACTATTTTAAAAGCGGCTGTATTCTTATAATTTATATTAGGAATCAACAAATTATCTTGTTTTTAGAGTTTTGGGAAATTGCTGTCTGTCATCTTTTGGTCGTCATCATGCTCTAAAATGAAGTCTGTTACTGTTGAGCAGGATTGTGCAGTTTTGAATTAAATTGAATGAATTTCACAATGAGCGCTTTTTTGTATAAAAAACCATCCAAACAGGTCAGTTATGTAACGGGAAAATCCGGATGAGCTACCCGGTTATTCGCCAGAAATTCAATTTTCTCATGCCTCTAGTCAGGAATTGTACGAAAATGCGCAGGCAAACGAATAAATACCGAAAAATTACCGCTGAGGCTTTACCCCATACGCTTTTTTTAAGACAATAGACGTGTTTTGAATTCCTATTCATCTTCCTTTATTAAACGATTTATTTGGACTCTGACCTATGACGACCCCGCTTAATGAACGTCGTATTGCAAACGCAATTCGTGTATTGGCTATGGATGCCGTGCAAAAAGCAAATTCCGGACATCCAGGTGCGCCGATGGGGATGGCAGACATCGCTGACGTGGTGTGGCGTGAATTTTTAAATCATAACCCGACGAACCCGCAATGGGCTAACCGCGACCGTTTTGTTTTATCCAATGGTCATGGCTCTATGCTGCATTATGCGCTGTTACATTTAACCGGTTATGATCTTTCAATTGAAGATTTAAAAGCATTCCGTCAACTACACTCTAAAACACCAGGTCATCCGGAATACGGCTATGCACCAGGGGTTGAAACCACCACTGGTCCACTTGGTCAGGGTATTGCCAATGCGGTTGGTTTTGCTCTGGCTGAAAAGACACTGGCAGCGCAGTTCAATAAAGATGATATGCAAGTGGTTGACCATTACACCTACTGTTTCCTGGGTGATGGCTGCCTGATGGAAGGTATTTCTCACGAAGTATGTTCACTGGCCGGTACTTTAGGTCTGGGTAAACTGGTGGTTTACTATGATGACAACGGTATTTCAATTGATGGTGAAGTTGAAGGCTGGTTCTCTGATGACACTGAACAGCGCTTCCTGTCTTATGGCTGGCAAGTACTGAAAGTTGATGGTCATGATGCAGATGCTATTCGTGAAGCAACTGTGGCTGCCAAAGCTGAAACCGCTAAACCAACCATTATTATCTGTAAAACCATTATCGGTTTAGGTTCACCAAACAAACAGGGTAAAGAAGATTGCCACGGTGCACCGCTGGGTAATGATGAAATCGTGTTAACCCGCGAAGCGCTGGGCTGGACCGATGAAGCGTTTGTAATTCCTGAAGATGTGTATGCTGCTTGGGATGCGAAAACCAAAGGTGCTGAAACTGAAGCTGCCTGGAATGCTACTTTTGCTGCCTATGCAGCAAAATATCCTGCAGAAGCGGCTGAATTAAAACGCCGTTTAAGCGGTGAATTACCAGCAGAATTCTTGGCACAGGCCGATGCCTATATTGCTGAAGTGAACGCGAAAGCAGAAACCATTGCGACCCGTAAAGCCAGCCAGAATACGCTACAGGCTTTTGGTCCATTATTACCTGAATTATTGGGTGGTTCTGCGGACCTGGCTGGTTCAAACCTGACGCTTTGGAAAGGTTGCCAGGGCGTACAAGACAATGCCGCAGGTAACTATGTACACTACGGCGTACGTGAATTTGGTATGACCGCGATTGCCAACGGTGTGGCGCTGCACGGCGGTTTCATTCCTTATGTAGCAACATTCTTAATGTTCATGGAATATGCGCGTAATGCCGTGCGTATGTCTGCGTTAATGAAGCAACGCGTAATTCATGTTTATACCCATGATTCGATCGGTCTGGGTGAAGATGGTCCTACGCACCAGCCAATTGAGCAGATTGCATCGTTACGTGGTACGCCAAACCTGAACACATGGCGTCCATGTGACACGGTTGAAGCTGCGATTTCCTGGAAATCTGCTTTAAGCCGTGCGGAAGGTCCATCTGCGTTAATCTTCTCTCGTCAAAACCTGCCATTCCAGGCGCGTACTCAGGCGCAAATTGAAAACGCAGCCAAAGGTGGTTATGTGCTGGCTGAAGAAAAAGGGGAATTGAAAGCAATCATCATTGCGACCGGTTCTGAAGTGGCCTTGGCGATGGAAGCACATGCACAGCTTGAAGGTGTACGTGTGGTATCTATGCCATGTGCTGAAGAATTCATGCAGCAAGATGCGGCGTATCGTGAAGCAGTTCTGCCATCGAATATCCGTGCCCGTGTTGCAGTTGAAGCAGCGCATGTGGATTACTGGTGGAAATTTGTGGGTCTGGACGGCCGCGTGATTGGTATGACCACTTACGGCGAATCTGCACCAGCCAAAGATTTGTTCCAGCACTTTGGTATTACCACGGAAGCAGTAGTTGCTGCGGTGAAAGAACTGACGGCTTAATCGCTCAGAAATTTCAAAAAAGACGCTCCGAATGGGGCGTTTTTTTATGCTAGTTTAAAAGGCTGAATGATATAAAAGAAGACCCACATGACAGCAATCAGTATTGTGCCTTTGGCACAGACCAGTCAGCCGCAATGGCAAGCACTTTGGGTCGGTTATCAGGCCTTTTATCAAACCAAGTTATCAGATGAACTGAGTGCCCATACCTGGCAGCGTCTGACATCAGCCGAGTCTGCGCATATGTATGGTTTTGCAGCCCTGCTTGAACAGCAGATGGTCGGCTTTGTACATGTGATTGAACATGACAGCTGCTGGACATTCAAGCCTTATGCCTATTTGCAGGATTTATTTACCCACCCCGATTATCGCGGGCAGGGTGTGGCCAGATTACTGATTGAACAGGTCTATATGGAAGCCAAAAAACGCCAGTGCGACCGGGTTTACTGGCTGACACAAGAAGCCAATCAAACTGCACAAATATTGTATGATAAAGTGGCACACAAGACCGGATTTATTCAATATAAACAAAGTCTGTAACGGCATCCATGCGTTAATCGTTTCATTGCTGCAACAGAACGTTTTATCTGTAGCAATGAACTCTAACAAGAAATCTATACACTAATAAGCATTCAAAAAGCGAGATAAAAGCATGAACTTTAAAGCACTTGTACTTGGTTTGGCGGTCACTTCAGTAGCAACAGCTGCGTTGGCAAAACCAGTGGCGTATCAAATTGACCCGACCCATACGGCAACTGTATTTAGCTGGGATCACTTCGGTTTCTCTACGCCATCAGGTAACTTCTCTAACATTCAAGGTACCATTAATGTTGATGAGAAACAGCCAGAAAAATCATCTGTCAACGTGACTATTCCATTAAACAGCCTGAACACCAACGTCAAAGCGCTGGATGAGCACTTAATGGCAGCAGACTGGTTTGATGCAGCAAAATATCCAACTATTACTTTCAAAAGTACCAAAGTTGAAACTCAGGACAAAAAGAACTTTAAAATCACAGGTGATTTAACTGTGAAAGGTGTAACGAAACCTGTAGTTCTGGATGCGGTACTGAACAAACAAGGTCCACATCCAATGACCAAAGCGGCAACTGTTGGTTTTAATGCCACCACGTCATTTGACCGTTCAGCATTTGGTATCGCCGGTTTTGTACCAAATGTAGGTGATAAAATTACTGTAAACATCACCACTGAAGCTTCTGTTGCTGCGAAAAAATAATCGCAAGAACAGCACAAAAAGCACCCGCTTCAGGGTGCTTTTTTTATGACGATGATAAATGTAAGGACAATTTAAAGCTTTCCGGTCAGCTTTGAGATTTTAAGCCGGCTAGAAACTGACCAAGAACCGTCGCGCTAACCTGTTGCAGTTGCGGCGCGTATTGCTGATGAGCGGCGCGTAAGGTGGGAATATCAATCTGGGCCTGACGTAATTCACAGGTATGGCCAATCAGCCATTTTTCTAAACTGTCTGCTGCAACTTCAGCATGAAACTGTAGTGCCAGAATATGTGGTCCGACCCGGAATGCCTGATTCGGATACAAGTCGGAGCTGGCCAGTAATTCAGCCTGTGCTGGTAAATCAAAAGTATCGCCGTGCCAATGCAAGACCGGTGTGTTGGCTAATGCCGCCAGTGGGTTATGCGCTGCATCTGCCAGACTGAGGCGGCTCCAGCCAATTTCTTTGGCATGGCCAGCATAGACTTTGGCACCCAAGGCATGAGCAATGAGCTGTGCACCCAAACAAATACCAATAGTGGGTAAATTCCTCTCTAAACGTACTTTTAGTAAGTCTATTTCTTGTTGTAAGAAAGGGTAGTCTGTGGTTTCATAAACGCCAATTGGGCCACCCAAAATAATCACTAATCCTTCATGCGCAAACGCCTTTTCTAGATTTTCCACACCAGCTTCAAAATACCGTACCCGTAAACCTTGTTCATACAGGACATCTTCCCACGCGCCGAGGTCTTCAAACGCAAGATGTTGAATGGTATAGACAGTGTCGGGTAAATCGAACATGGCAGATACTTCAGGCTGAAAGGGAGATTTAATGTAACGTGAAATACACTCGAACTAAAGCGTAGCGTATGAATAAAGGATAGATTTTTAACTTGATCTCCCGGTTTATACAACGCTGAAAGAGCGTGCTGCGAAAGTCAGAGCATTCCATGTTGCAATAAAAACGCCCGATGCAAATACATCGGGCGCAGGTTGAAACAGTAACTTCAACGCTGTTGGAATCCTAAAGACGAAGTCTTTAGAAGAAACCGGCTGGTTTGGTTGAATAGCTGACCAGCAGGTTTTTGGTTTGCTGATAATGATCCAGCATCATCTTGTGGTTTTCACGGCCAATCCCGGATTTTTTATAGCCACCGAAAGCGGCATGTGCCGGGTAAATGTGATAACAGTTGGTCCAGACCCGACCCGCCTGAATGGCACGACCGGCACGGTAAGAGGTGTGTGCAGAACGCGACCAGACGCCTGCGCCTAAACCATAAATGGTGTCATTGGCGATGCGAATTGCGTCATCAAAGTCTTTAAAGGTGGTGACAGACAGCACCGGCCCGAAAATTTCTTCCTGGAAAATCTTCATGTCATTGCGGCCTTTAAAGATGGTCGGCTCGATATAAAAACCTTGACCAACTTCATGACGTGCTTCACCACCTGTGAGGACTTCGGCACCTTCGGCACGGCCGGTGGCAATGCAGCCCAGAATTTTATCCTGCTGTTCCTGGGAAGCCTGCGCACCAATCATAGTTTCAGTATCAAGCGGGTGACCTGTTTTAATACGTTTAACACGTTCGATGGCTTTTTCAAGGAAACGGTCAGCAATACTTTCCTGTACGAGCGCACGTGATGGACAAGTACAAATTTCACCCTGATTCAGCGCAAACATAGCAAAGCCTTCGAGTGCTTTGTCTAAGTAGTCGTCATCTTGCGCCATAATATCTTCAAAGAAAATATTTGGAGATTTACCACCAAGCTCCAAAGTCACTGGAATGATGTTTTCAGTGGCGTATTGCATGATCAATTGACCGACCTGGGTCGAACCTGTGAATGCAATTTTGGCAATACGTGGATTGGTTGCCAATGGGCGACCCACTTCTACACCGTAACCATTGACTACGTTTAATACGCCTGCTGGCAATAAATCTTGAATCAGTTCAACCAAAACTAAAATGCTGGCAGGGGTTTGTTCTGCAGGTTTAAGTACGATACAGTTACCCGCAGCCAAAGCAGGTGCAAGTTTCCATGTTGCCATTAAAATTGGGAAGTTCCATGGAATAATTTGCCCTACAACGCCCAATGGCTCATGGAAATGATAGGCAATGGTATCTTCATCAATTTCAGAAATTCCGCCTTCTTGGGCACGAATACAGCCCGCAAAATAACGGAAATGGTCAATCGCCAAAGGAATGTCGGCAGCCAATGTTTCACGAACAGGCTTACCATTATCCCAAGTTTCGGCAACTGCCAATAACTCTAGATTTTGTTCTAAACGATCTGCAATTTTTAATAAAATGTTAGAACGTGTTGTAGGAGATGAGCTGTTCCATTGTGCTTTGGCTTTATGAGCTGCATCTAAAGCCAGTTCAATGTCCTCTGCCGATGAGCGTGGGACTTTGGTAAATACTTTGCCATCTACAGGAGAGATATTTTCAAAGTATTCGCCTTTTACAGGGGCGACCCACTCGCCACCAATAAAGTTTTCGTATTGTGCTTTAAATTGAACTTTTGAACCGGGTTGATTGGGATCTACATAACGCATAATTCTCTTCCTTTGATGGTTTTTTATAATCTGCGGTCTATTTACCGTTTACAATAATCCTGTGTTTAAATCAGGTTAAATTTACGGCTAAGGTATAAGGTACTTTAGTACGTTATTTGTTTAGCATACCAATATAAGGTTGGAAAAAGGTTGGAAAGCTGCAGGTTTACAAGCAGCGAACAAATCCTTACAAAAGTAAGCAGTACAATGGATGTAATGCCCACAGGATTGTGAGAGTCAATAATGATGAAAAAACAAGACCTATTGGAAAAAAGGCAACATATTGAACAGTTTAGACAAAGTAGCAGTTTATCGCCGCTGCATGCGCAGCAAATTCAGCAGAGTATTTTAAAATCTTGGCAACGCTCTCAAATTGCTGAAATTCCTGTTAATAGGTTGGCAGCCCCGTTAAATTATAGTCTAACGCATACACATGGTAGTTCGGCCTTACAACGTGCTGTGCAAAACTGTGCAGAGGATTTAAGACATATCGCACAGCAGTCCGACATGGTTGCAGCCGTGGGCGATGTGGGCAGTACAATTATTTGGACGGCAGCGAGCGCGCAAATGCGTAATGTGGCGGAACAGGTGCATTTTGTAGAGGGCGGGCAGTGGCGTGAGGAGTTGGTAGGCACCAATGCTTTGGCTTTGTCACTTAAAACTCAGCAAGCAAGTTGTGTGTTTTCCAGTGAACACTATATGTCATCATTACATGACTGGGTTTGTTATGCAGCGCCTATTTTAGACCCTTATTCCAAACAAGTATTGGGCGTAATTGATTTATCGACTACTTGGAAAAACCATAACAGTTTGGGGATGTTGGCAGCAGAACGCTGTGCTTCTTTGATTCAAAATGCACTGCTTGATCAGCAAAAACAGCAGCTTTATATTCGCGCGTTTCGCGTGCCACAAGTGTTATTTAATGGCAAAGTGGTGGTGATGACACCGCGTCAAATTGAAATATTGGTGATTTTAGCACTTTGTCCACAAGGCATGAGTTTAGATACTTTACACCAAGCTCTATATGGTGAGCGTAAAGTCAGTATGGGCACGCTTAAAGCTGAGATGTCTCAATTACGTGATATTCTAGGCGGGATGCTTGGTTCGCGTCCTTACCGAATTTTGGCGCATATAGAAGCCGATTTTTTACAAGCCGAGCAGGCTTTAGATGCTGGTTATGTGCAGTCTGCCTTACAAACGTGTGCAGGAGTATTTTTGGCGAAAACTGAAAGTCCATTTTTATGTGCATGGCGAGATTGCTTAGAATCTCGCCTGAGTAATGCCATTTTTAATGCACAAGATACCGATGTCTTGCTAAAACATTTGGCACGCAGCCCTGAAGCGATTGACGCAGTGGAGCGTTTAATTGAATTGATGCCCAAGGGGCATCCTGCACATCAAATTTTATTAAAATACACAGCTTAAGGGATGCATCAAGTCATTTAGCCGTTAATTCACTTCCTTTAGTTCTAGTTTTTAGTTTTATAGCCCCTTGCGGTTTAACCAATCAAACAAGGACTGATACACTTCCGCACGGACTTCGGGCGCAGAAAGTACCAAATCATGCACGCCATTTTCAATTTGGCAAAGCTGAATATCGCCATGCATGTGATGTCCATATTTTTGCATATCTGCAACATTTAAAATTACGTCAGTGCGTTGCGCAATCTCATTCCATTGGCGTGGATAACTACTTTGACTCGCATGCATAATTAAGGTGGGTACACCTAAATGCACACTGGCATGAATTTCTTTTTGCGCTTCATGAATTGCACGTACAAAACTTAATCGTACTTTTGGATAACGCGGTTTCTTCCATTCCAAATTAAATAACCATTCACCATGATATTGTTTGTGTAGACTTGGTACATAAAATGGATTAAGGCGGCTTGGAAATTTCATTTCTGGCAGCAATTTGCCCAATTGGCTTAAACGAGGAATGCCGACTTTTTTCTCAATTTCGCTCATATTGAAATCATAAAAAGGGCTGTTGCACCATAAACCACGAATCAGTGGATGATTGGGATGATGTGCCACATATAACGTGGTGATTAATCCACCAGTTGAATGTCCCGCCAAAATTACCGAGTCATGTTCTTCTGTGGCAATTTGCTCAAGTGCAGCGGAAATTTCTGCATCATATTCAGACAAGCTGCGCACATTGTACCAATGTTGATGTGACAAATGCGAACGCCCATATTTACGTAAATCTAGGGCATAAAAGTCATAACCGTGCTGATTAAACTGGTCTGCCATTTCTGTTTGAAAAAAATAGTCAATAAAACCATGAATATAAAGTACGGCTTTACGTGTTTCCTGTTCGGCTTTTTTGCGTACCAAGGTAGAAATGACTTTGCCTTCATAATCCGAAGGAAAATCCAGCGTCATTTGTTGGTAATCGGCACCCAAAATATCGGGTTGATAGCTTGGTGTTGTTTTTTGTTTTTTGCTTAACAGCATAAGGTGTTCGTCATCCATTTTATTTTGACTATATCCTTGATGAGCTGTGCGCATTTGTCAAATTGAATTATGCAAACCCTCTGCATCTACATCGCTTTAGTTTTATGCTGCGAGTTCATTTTGTTCTAAACAGCAAAAAAAAAGCAGAACGCATCTGAGATGGTTCTGCCAAAGGGAAGGATAAAAATAAAACAGCAAAAGAGGAAAATTGAAAAAAAATGGGAGATGCTGAGCAAATCGTGATTCACTCAGCAGGAGATTCAAATTACATCGCGGCTTTAAAAATTTCGACCACTTGTGCATGATTGGCTTTACGTGGGTTGGTGAGCATGCAGGCATCTTTTTGTGCATTTTCAGCCATAATAGCCAAGTCATTTTCTTTCACGCCTAACTCTGCTAAACCTGTTGGAATACCAATCGAGCTAGATAGTTCACGAATTGCATCAATCGCGGCATAGGCGGCTTCTGTGGTGGTTAATCCGTCAGTATTGACTCCCATCAATTCTGCAATATCTGCATAACGCTCAGGGCAGGCAATCAGGTTAAATTCGCAAACATGCGGCAATAAAATTGCATTACAGACGCCGTGCGGCAAGTTGTAGAAACCACCGAGTTGATGCGCCATGGCATGCACATAGCCCAATGAGGCATTGTTAAATGCCATACCTGCCAAATATTGCGCATAGCTCATGGCATCACGCGCTTCAATATTTTCACCATTTGCCACGGCAGGGCTGAGCCACTGACTAATCATACGGATAGCTTTTTCAGCACAGGCATCGGTAATAGGATTGGCTGCGGTTGAAACGTAGGCTTCTACAGCATGGGTTAAGGCATCCATGCCTGTTGCTGCGGTTAAACCTGCAGGTTTGGCAATCATGAGTTTTGGATCATCAATGGCGATGAGTGGTGTACAGCGCCAATCGACAATTGCCATTTTAACGTGCGTGTCTGTATTGGTAATAATACAGAAACGGGTCATTTCCGAAGCTGTACCTGCAGTGGTGTTAATGGCAATCAGTGGGGTCATTGGCACGGTACTTTTATCAATGCCTTCATAATCACGAATATGCCCACCACCTGCGGTCACTAAGCCAATGCCTTTGGCACAGTCGTGGGAAGAACCACCACCTAAGGACACAATGAAGTCGCAGTGATTGGCATTGTAGGCATCGACACCGTTATGCACGTTAATATCGGTCGGATTTGGCTCTGCACCAGCAAATATATGGCTGGCAACGCCTGCTTCGGTGAGGTAGCCTGCAATGGTATCGGCAACGCCAAATTTAAACAGTCCTTCATCAGTCACAATTAGGGCTTTTTTAGCGCCTAAATTTTGTGCTCTTACGCCAATTTCTTTGGCACAACCAGGGCCGAAGAGTGACACACAAGGAATATAAAAACCGTTGGTTTGATCTGCAATATTTTTAAAAGCCATGCTCAGATTCCTTCTTGCATTGGATATTGGAATAATGTGTTGTTATCGCGGTGTTGAACCGTAATTTGAGTATCCATTGCTTTGTTGTGAAATCCTACCTACCAAATACCAACCCTAGTTGCTGATCAAAGAGTGTAAAATAATCACTTGAAAATTATGGATTTTTAATTTGTTTTATTATCTGAAGTAGTGCGCAGTCTATAGGCAAGAGCACAAATCTTGTTTATAGTATTTTTTGTATCTCTAATTTTAAGGTGTGAATACAGCACACACATATTTAAAGTGTAATTCAATTAATAAGTGGCTTAAGCTAGATTGAAGAATTGTCCACTTTTTGCGGATGGGAAATAAAAAACAAAAAATAGGGATGTATCACGTGATGGGTCTATTCAGTGTAATCAAATAAAAATAAGATGACACTTAGATAGACCGCACTTAAGCATGAGGAGCGTATATGCAGCCAAGTCGCCAGCATAGCCAGTTGCATGCCGTTGCACAGCAATTGGTTCGTATTTCCAGTGTGGCCGCAGAAATCTATCAAGATCAAATGGATCTGGTTGGGCATTTTACAGCACAAAATATGTTTCGAATTGATCCTTTGCAGCATCGGGTCGAATTGTTGAATGGTCTGTTTAGCCTTGAATTTTATTCGCCAAAATCGCATACAAATTTAATAGAAACCCACTTTGAATTTGCGCGGCAACAGCAAGAAGCGTTTGAAGATTTTTTCTTACATGATCTGCATTTTTTGACAGGGGATTTAAAACCGCAGCATTCCTTATTTTTGCGTAAGCAGGCGCAGCAATTGCGGCAATTGATTCTGCAGCAAGTTTATCTTTGGGTAGATGGTGCAGCACGGGTTAAGCAATTGTTGTTGCATTTAGATGCTATGCAGGCGCAAATTTTAGATCAGGCATTAATGCAGGTAGACGATCAGTATCAACCAGTATTGACCAAATTTGTGCAGCAAGGGCAGCCGATTCCTGAAGATGTTTTAACTGCTTTGTCGACACTATGCGCTTTGGAATTTGTAGAGGGTGAAACCTTTTTGCCAGTGCAAGCACTGATGCTAAGTTATGATGATTTTTGTTTTAGTGCAGCAGAATTTCTACCTAAAGCCATGTATCGTATTTTAAGTATCTCATTTCCAGAGCGATTTAATTTACAGGATTTAATCGATCATCAGGACGATATTCGGCTGTTGTATCGACACGCGGTAGAGCAGAGCCATTTATTGGGCTTTGTGCGGATTATGAACCGTGCGGTCTGGGCCGAAGATAATATTCTGGCCAAGCGGCATTTTCTGGAAAAAAATACCCGCATCTGGCAGACCAAAGTTGCGCGTTTGCCACTGTTTGATTATCCACGCGCAGTCAACTGGCTGTTTCGGCAATCGAAACTGGTGCTGGACTGGCTCAGTGACAATATTCATCATTCCAGTGTCCGTGTGGCGGTGGTGGCGCTAAGTTTTGTTGATTGCAGCCAGATTCATCCACGCATTATTCTGGCCACCTTGCAGTATTTCCAGTATGCCTCGGCGCGGTTGTTTATTCAGAGCTGTGATCATTTTGCGCTGCAACATCAATGGTTTGAACATCAGCATAATTCCCGGGTGGTGCAAAAAGGCCAGCGCCAGTCACTGGAAGACCCGCGAATTAGCATCAGCCCGTCTATTTTGTATTTAGATGAATGGATGAATTTGCTGGCGATTGTTGCGGCACAGGATGAACTGCAGGTGAAACAGGTTTATGCACGTTTAAGCCGGGTGATGCAGGCCTATATGCTGCATCTGCATAAGGTCACGGCAGAACTGCCGGCTGAATTAATGCAGTTTATTCATCCAGAGAGTCAGCAATCGCGTGACTTTATGCACTGTTTACGCCGTCATCAGCTGACGCTGGAACAATTCCGGCAGCTGTTTTATTTAAAGGCCGGGCCGGTGCGTGAATCGGTGTTTGATGCTTATGTGCGCGATTATCTGGTCGATTATTTTAATGAAAAAAATTACACCCCGAAAAATGTCAGCTGGAGCAGTATTTTTCAGCGCGCGGTGCGCTGGCATCATGAAGTACATAAAGCCGAAATTCTGGCCAAGCTGAAAAAACAGTTAAACGTCAGCCACTGGCCGCCCGTATCGCTACAAGGCAGAACCCAGTATCTGGGCTGGTGCTTTGAAGAGCTGAACAGTCTGGACCGGATTATTCAGGAGTCGCGCAGTTTTCATCATTGTCTGGCGGTGAGTTATAGCCAGAAAATTATTGAAGGCGAATATGTGGCTTTTCATATGTCATCGCCGTGTTATCGCCAGTCCTTAACGCTGGGTTGTCATCTGCTCGATGGACAGCTGCGCTTTGATCAGCTGGAATATCCGAACAATCATAAAGCGGAGCAGTTGCTGGTCAATATTGCGGAACAGTTTATTCAATGGCTGAACAGCCGCTTAAAACCGGACCCATCTGCTGGAACTTTATGACAAGTGATGTCGCCAGATGTGGTTTTTGCCTTAACTTTTTGCTGAAAAATGGGTAGGCTATAGCCGTTCATCTACGGTATAGGTCTTATGAAACAGGAAACTGCACTCAAACTCTTAAAAGCGGGCGAAAATGTATTTTTAACAGGCTCGGCCGGTGCAGGGAAAACCTATACGCTCAATCAGTACATCAACTATTTAAAAGCACGTAAAGTGCCGGTGGCGATTACGGCCTCGACCGGAATTGCCGCCACACATATGAATGGTATGACCATTCACACCTGGGCCGGCATTGGTATTAAAGATGTCTTGTCTGATGCCGACCTGAAAAATATGAAAGAGCGCAAATATCTGAAAGAACATCTGGAAAATGCGCAGGTCTTGATTATTGACGAAATTTCGATGCTGCATGCCAAGCAGCTGAATCTGGTCAATCAGGTACTGAAATATTTTAAGGAAAGTGATGAAGCCTTTGGTGGCATTCAGGTGATTGTCGCTGGTGATTTCTTCCAGTTGCCGCCGGTGGGCAGAAATGATGAACGTAATCGCGATAAATTCTGCTTTATGTCGGAGGCCTGGGTCGAGGCCAAATTCCGGGTCTGCTATTTGACCGAGCAGCATCGTCAGGGCAATGACTTTTTAAACGATATTCTCAATGCGATTCGTCGTCAGGATATTGGCCCGCAGCATCTGCAGGCGCTGCAAAATACCCGTCAGCAGGATATTGGCGACACCTTTACCCGTTTATATACTCACAATATGGATGTCGATACCATCAACTTTAAGCATTTAAATGAAATTGATGCTGAAAGTCGCCAGTTCGATGCCAGCTGTGATGGGAATGATAAACTGATTGAAACCTTAAAATCTTCGGTGCGTGCGCCTGAAACCTTGACCCTGAAAAAACATGCCAAAGTGATGTTTGTTAAAAACAACTTTGATATGGGTTATATCAACGGCAGTCTGGGCGAGGTGATTGGCTTTGAAGAAGATGATGAATATGGCTGCCTGCCGAAAGTCAAACTGACTGATGGCACGGTGCTGCTGGTCGAACCAGAAACCTGGTCGATTGATAATGAAGCCGGAAAAACCATTGCCAGTTTCCAGCAAATTCCGTTGCGTCTGGCCTGGGCAATTACCATTCATAAATCGCAAGGTATGACTTTAGAAGCGGCAGAAATTAACCTGAGCCATACCTTTGAAAAAGGTCAGGGCTATGTGGCACTGTCACGATTAAAAACCTTAGATGGCCTGCGTTTATTGGGCTTTAACGAGCAGGCGCTGGAGCTGGACAGTCTGGCAATTAAAGCCGATCGCCGTTTTCAGGAACTGTCAGAGGAAGCAGAACAGAATTTTGCCGAAATTGACCTGACCGCACAGCATAAAGCCTTCATCCGGCATTGTGGCGGCACCTTGAATGAGGTTGAAATTGAACGCAATGAACGGAAAATCGCACGCAGTGGCGGTAAGCAGAATTATGCCTCGGCAACGCTAGATGAAACCCGGGCCTTGTTTGAAGAAGGTTATGAGATTGAAGATATTGCCCATGAACGTGGCCTGACTCCAGCGACGATTATTAACCATCTGGCGCGTTTGCATAAGGAACAGGGACTAGATATTTCGGTGGCGCATCCGGGTGAGGAAGTGGTGGAGCAAATCCGCAAAATTTATAAACGCCTGCAAAAACGTCAGCAAAGTGATCATTTTAATGATGATGGCACGATCAAGCTGCGTCCGATTGTCGAGCTGACCAGCCCGCGGATGGGCTATGATCAGGTGCGTCTGGCCTTGTTATATGTAGAATAAACTTTGCATCCTCCCATCATCAAAGAGCATCTTAAAGATGCTCTTTTTTATGCTTATTCGGTATTTAGGCGTATTTCAAATTCAACTTCATCTTGCTTAAAAACAGCGCCATCTCTTAAAAGCTGCCTTATTTAGAATAATGAAACCAACTCATGGAATTTATGCTAAGATGAATTTAATTCATATTTTTATTTTTAAGGCGACATTGCATTCAGCGCAGTGCATCTCCTGATTTTGAGATACTTCATTTCCCATGCTTGAAATTCGTCATTTAAAAACCTTATTGGCCTTACGCGAACATGGTTCACTGGTGGCCGCGGCCAATGATTTATGCCTGACCCCATCTGCCATTTCCCATCAGTTGAAAGAGCTGGATCACTGGTATGGGGTGGAAGTGGTCAATCGTCGCTCGCGTCCGGTGACGTTTTCCAATGTGGGGCAGCGTTTGCTGAAACTGGCAGATGATATTTTGCCGCAGATCCAGATTGCCCAAACCGATATTACCCGGATTGTGCATGGGCAAACCGGGCGGATTATTTTTTCTTCGGAATGTCATAGCTGTTTTGACTGGCTGATGCCGCTGTTAAATCAGTACCGCCAGCAATATCCCGATGTTGATTTGGACTTTGCTTCCGGTTTTGAAGCCAATCCGCATGAACTGTTACAACATGCCGAATTTGATCTGCTGATTACCGCCGACCCAATTGCCTTAAAAGGCATCGAGTATTTCCCGGTTTTTGAATATGAGTCGCGTCTGGTGCTGTCCAATACCCATCCACTGGTACGTGTTGCAGACATTTCGGTGCAGGACCTGGCCGAAGAAACCTTAATTACCTATCCGGTGGATAAACACCGCCTGGATATTATGGCCAAGCTGTTTATTCCGGCCAATATCTACCCGAAAGCCATTCGCACCACAGATTTAACCCAGATGTTAATCCAGCTGGTGGCCAGCGGTCGGGGTGTGGCGGCCTTACCGGACTGGGTGGTAAATGAATATGAACAAAAAGGTTGGGTCACTTCACGCCGTCTGCATTGTGTTTCGGCAGAAGGACTACGCCGCACGCTGTATGCTGGTTATCGCAGTGAAGAAAAAGAAAAAAGCTATTTTGAAGGCTTCCTGAAACAGCTGGAAAAATTTTCGCAAAAGCGTAGTCATTACTATGCACAATAACATCCGCACAAATAGCGTAATTTTTGAGTAAATAATGGTGAGGATTCAGGTCGTTGAATCATCTGCCAGCTACGCCATTTATTCAGGAAAAACATAAGCTGAGATGTTTTTTCAATAAATGGCAGTTACTGAACTTGATAAGCTCAAGTCACAAGATTGAAGTGAGTAAGGGTATGTCCAAAGTACAATGGTTCAGCAGGGATATTTGGATTATTTGTGCAGGTTTTGTCGCGGCGATGCATGTCGGTAAATTACCGCCAGCGGTGCCGGTATTACAGCAGGAACTGGGGATCGGGCTGGTAAAAGCTGGTTTGTTGCTGTCGCTGGTGCAAGGGGCTGGTATGCTGTTTGCACTGACCTTGGGCAGTTATGTCGAAAAAATTGGACTGAAACGCTGTGTCTTGCTTGGACTGGGCTTACTAAGCGCAGCCAGTTTGCTCGGTGGGTTTAGCCAAAGCGTCAGCAGTTTGCTGCTGCTGCGGGTAGTGGAAGGATTTGGCTTTTTACTGGTGACCTTAAGTGGTCCGGCCTATATTCGCCAGCTGGTGCCGGCAGAAGAAATTTCCGCCAAAATGGGCTTGTGGAGTGCCTATATGGGCGGCGGCATGGGGATTTCCTTATTACTGACGCCGTGGCTAATCACCATGATGGGCTGGCAAGGGGTATGGCTGACGCTAACACTACTGACCTTAAGCCTGTTTGCGCTGGTCGCCACCCGAGTGCCGAAACCGCAACAATCAACCCAGAAAATTGAAGTGTTTCAGCTGATCAAAACCACGCTCAAACATCCACCAGCGTGGATGCTGGCATTGATGTTCGGCACCTATGCCGGACAATGGTTTAGTCTGGTCGGTTTCTTGCCAACCATCTATCAGCAAAACGAGATTTCCTTGACGCTGGCAGGTGCATTAACTGCGTCGGTGGCGATTGCCAATGCAGTCGGGACCTTTGTCTGCGGCATCATGTTGCAGCGCGGTTTGTTGCCTAAAACTTTAGTCCAAACCGGTTTTATCATCTTGATGCTGTGTGCCTTAAGTTTCTATATCTTTCAGGCCCAGTTACCATTTTTACTGCAGTTTGCCTGCGTGTTTAGCTTTTCGTTATTTGGTGGTCTGGTCGCCGCGGTGGTCTTTGCTCAAGCCTTGCGTTTTGCGCCTAGTCCGGTGGCCATTAGTGCGACCATTGGCATGATTTTACAGTGCTCAGCGACATCGCAGTTTCTGTTGCCTCCAGCAATTGCTGCGATTGTTTCTGCCACCGGAGACTGGTTCTGGGTCGGTATTGTGATGGCTGCGTTCTCGGCAATGGGCTGGCTATTATGCCAAAAGCTGTTTCAGGCCGATGTACGTGCCTAATCGTGTATCCGTATCTCTTTAAAGCCGTGTCTGTATGAAGCGGCTATTTAGAACCAATCAATAACGATAAAATGCCGGCGGCAATTAATGGTCCGACCGGCACACCGCGCAGCAAGGCCACACCGGCAACCGTACCAATCAGCAGGCCAGCGACAATATTCGGTTGATGGCTCATCAGCTGTACCCCACGTGCACCGAGCCAGGCCACAAACAGGCCTATGCCAATCGCGAGTATGGATTTCCAGTGCATAAATGATTTCAGGATTTCATCACCGGGGATTTTACCGCTGGCAATGGGCGTTAGTACGCCAATGGTCAAAATGATAATGCCAATATTTAAACCATGCTGTTGCAAGAGCGGAAAATATACTTCCAGTGGTGTGATGCGAAACACGATTAACACCGCGGCGGCAATGGTGACGGCAGTATTGTGACTAAAAATACCGCAGGCCAATAAAATAAGCAGAACAATCAGGTTTAAATCGAGGTGTGACATACAGGCTGAACACGGTGGCATGGGAGAAAAAGAGGCCATTATTGTAGCCTTTTTCAGCGGGGCCTGCTGATAGATTCCAACTCCAGCGCGGTTTCAGTATAAAATACGCCATCTTCCATATTGATACAGCTTTCACTCCACAGGTAATTCGATGACTTTAGAAAAAATGTTGCAATCGCAAGGCTTTGGTTCACGCAAACACTGCCAGCAGCTGATTCAAAATGGTGCGATTGCCATTGAGGGTGAAGTCATCACCCAACCCAAACAGAAACTGCAGTTGCAGGGTTTAAAATTTTCGGTCTATGGGCAGGACTATACCTATCGGGAGAAGGTCTATATCGCGTTAAACAAACCGCAAGGTTATGAGTGTTCACATCAGGCCACCCATCATTTTAGTGTGTTTGATCTGTTTGACGATATTTTGCTGAACCGTGGCCTGCAATGTGTGGGACGTTTAGATCAGGACACCACCGGTTTGTTATTGCTAACTGATGATGGCCAGTTTTTACAGGCGCTGACCCATCCGAAAAAGCATGTGGCCAAAGTCTATCGCATGTACACCGCAGATCCGGTCACAGATGCGCAAATCCAGCAACTGGCAGATGGAGTCGAACTGCGCAATGAAAGCGGCATTTTTGCTGCCACCGATATTTGCCGTCTGGCCGAGCACGAGCTGGAAATGACCATTCATCAGGGTGTCTATCATCAGGTAAAGCGGATGCTGGCAGCAGTTGGCAATAAGGTGGACAAGCTGCATCGTCAGCAAATTGGCGCTTTAAACCTGCCAGAACTCGAGTTGGGGCAGTGGATCTATTTAGATGACGCCCAGGTACAGCAGGCGCGTACCCGGATGCAGGATTAAACCGGCTTTTAATAGATTGGGCTATTTTAAGAAACAGTGGTAGGTCTGAAACTCATTGTCTTTAATAAAGCCCATCTGTTCATACAGTTGATGCGATTGATAGTTGTTGTTCTGGGTTTGCAGACTAATCCGTAGTGCATTGTTATGACGGGCAAAATGAATTGCGGTATCAATCAGCTGTTTGGCCGAGCCTTGACGACGATAGACCGGCGTCACATAGACATCATCCAGAATATAATAGGTGGTACAGGCCACCGAAGAAAAGCCTAAATACAGCAGGATAAAACCGGTAATCACCTCATCTTTCACATGAATAAAAATCACGCTTTCATGATTTTCAAAACGCTGTTGTAAAAACTGGTGTGAAAGCTTCAGGTTAGAAGATGCACCATAAAATTGACGATATTCATCAAATAATACGGCCAGCTGCTCGAGATCTGCTACGGTTGCGCGTTTGACAATCATCCATGACTCCCTGCATATCTTATTGTTGTCTATGCAGCATAACCAAGTTTTTAGCAGATTAAATTAAAATATTGTTTATAAATACAACACTGTTAACTTTTGTCAGTTTCACCCAAGAGGGCATTTAATTCGGCAAATAGGTCCAGATCTTCATCGTCCAGTGGGGAAGTGTCGGGGCTGACGGGCGCAGGTGTTGGTGTGGCCTGAGTATTTTGCTGTTCTTGCTTGAGCTTTCTTAACTTGATCAGCTGCTCCAGATTAATATTCTGGTTTTCGATAGAAAAAGGAATAGATTTGGTCAGAACGACCTGTTTAAAGAACAGACGAACCGCTTGTGCCGGTGTAATCCCCAACTGTTTAAACACGGCAAAAGCCTGTTTCTTTTCCTGAGAATCCAGGCGAATTTGATAAACTTCAGTTTTTCTCATGATTTTAATTAATTTAAGTGCACTTAACTGTGTAGACACATTTTAATCTAACCATTTGTAATTTCAATATTCATACACAGGAAAAATTGAAATAAATGTAATGACAATTAGATTACAGTGTCAGGTCAAATTGGGAGCTAAACGCCATTGCTGCTTTGCTGATTGGGTCCTGAAAGCAAATATCTTTGGCCAGAAGCTGTAAAGGCGCAGAAAAATCATCTTCCGTTTTATGCTGCACCTGCGGATAAAATGGATCGTTTAAAATAGCAATTCCAAGCTGATTTAAATGCACCCGCAATTGATGCTGCTTACCGGTGACAGGTTTAAGCAAATACTTTGCCAAATGACCGTTATGCGCTAACAGCTCAATATCGGTTTCGCTGTTGGGTACTCCATCCACCACCTGCATGGTATAAAACGGCTGACCTTTTTCCATGCGGTAACGGATGGTGCAAGGAAAACTTAAATCGGCACGAAAAGGTGCAATCGCATGATAGGTCTTGCGGACCTGACGTTCGGCAAACATTTGCTGATAAAGACCACGACTGGCCGGCTGTTTGGAAAATAGCACCACGCCGGCAGTTTCCCGGTCTAAACGGTGAATCGGGGTCAGCTGTTCATTGCCAGTTTGCTGTTTCAAACGCACCAGTAAGGTTTGCTGCACATATTGTCCGGTTGGGCTCATGGTCAGAAAATGCGGTTTATCTACCACCAGCAAATCTTCATTTTCAAATAAAATCTGATGCTGAAACGGCACCGTTACTTCATGGGCCAAAAAACGATAGTAAAAACAGTGCGTATGCGCCTGAAAAGGACTGTCTGTGTTTAGACGCTGACCATGTGCATCATAGACCAGACCATCCTGAAAGCGCGACAGCCATTCAGCTGCAGAAATATGCGGAAACTGCTGGCACAGGTAGGCATACACTGTACTTGCCGATGATGGCTGCAAGTAAACTTTGCTGGCGCTAACACCATTAATCATCGGGGGAATAAAATCGGCAGTGGAGCTCATGAACGGGTGCACATCTCAAATTAGGCAACAAATGCTGTGAAAAAATACAGATTCTGACGCAGTCGAATAGGCTTTTAAACGGCTGCGATGCTATCATAATTGCTGTTTTGAATCATGTCGCGAGTATTATGCAGTATTCATTTTGTCTGAACCTGAACAATGAACAAGAGACCCAAAATCTGGCTCAGGTTTTGGCGGCGCATTTCCCGCGCGGGGTGATTTATCTGATTGGGGATTTGGGCGCAGGGAAAACCACGCTAACCCGTTATCTGTTACAAAGCTTAGGTCATCAGGGATCGGTAAAAAGTCCGACCTATACCCTGGTGGAGCCGTATCAGGTCAATGGCCAGGATATTTTCCACTTTGACCTGTATCGCCTGAATGACCCGTATGAACTGGAGCTGATGGGCATCCGTGATTATCTGGATACAGCAAACGCCTTATTTTTATTTGAATGGCCATCAAAAGGTGGGGATGAAATTCCAGCACCGGACCTGATTATTAATATTCTAAAGTCTGAAGATGAATTGAGCCGCACCGCAACCCTCAGCTCGTCTTCTGCCGCTTTACAACACGCTCTGGAGCAGAATTTTACCCATGTCGGCTGATTTAAGTACACGTCGTATCCGCGCGCTTGATCCGGCACTGGCCAACCAGATTGCCGCCGGAGAAGTTATTGAGCGTCCGGCTTCTGTGGTCAAAGAATTATTAGAAAATGCGATTGACGCCGGTGCGACCGAACTGATTATCCGGGTGGAACAGGGCGGCAGTACCCTGATTGAAATTATTGACAATGGGCGCGGCATTCACCCTGAAGATCTACCCTTGGCAGTCATGCGTCATGCCACCAGTAAAATTCAAACTGCCGATGATTTGCATGCCATTGTCAGCCTCGGTTTTCGTGGTGAAGCACTGGCATCCATTGCCGCAGTATCGCGTTTAAGCCTGATCAGCAGCCAGACAGATGAAGGGGTGGGCTATCAGGTTGAAGTGAATGGCACGGCTTTTGATCATCAGGAGATTGTGCCGGTGGCTGCGTCGAAAGGAACCCATATTCGGGTGCAGGATCTGTTTTTTAATGTGCCGGCACGCCGTAAATTTTTAAAAAAGCCGGGTACCGAATTTGGCCATATTGAAGAAATTGTGCGCCGTCTGGCACTGACGCATTTTGATATCCGTTTTGTGCTGGAACATAATAACAGCATCAAGCTGAACCTGCCGGTTGCTGACAGCGGCGAGCTGCGTTTTCAGCGTGTACAGCAATTGCTGGGACGACAGTTTACCGAAAATGCTTACTGGATTGATGCCGATAGTATCAGCATGCGTCTGTCGGGCTGGTTGGGCCATCCTTCCGATGCGCGGGCACAGGCCGATTTACAATATGTCTATGTAAATGGCCGGATTGTTAAAGACAAGACCATCTCACATGCGCTGCGCATGGCCTATGATGGTATTTTGCATGGTCATCAGCATGCGGCGTATTTGCTGTTTCTGGAAGTTGAACCTGAAAATATTGATGTCAATGTGCATCCAACCAAGCATGAAATCCGCTTTTTAAACCAGCGTGAAGTGCATGAGTTTGTGCGTCATTATGGCAAAGAAACCCTGGCACAGTTCCAAACCGCCAGTGCCGACTTGGCCACGGCCATGAAAACTGAAACCTCGGAGCCGGTGTTTGCGGCGCAGCCACGTTATCAGGAACAGTTCCAGCTGCATAAAGCAGCCGAAGCCATCGTGCCAGTATCTAATCAGGCGGCACCAGAATTACTGACAGATTTTAGCGATGCCCGCCCGCAAAGTGTGGATTATGCATTGCCACAAGGCCAGAAAATGGCCAGTGGTCAGAATACCGGTTATAGCAATGTCTATACCGGCTCACAGCAGCTGAACAATGCGCTAAAAAGCTATCTGGCACCGTTACGTGAGCTGGATGAATCTGCATTGTCCAGCCCACAGTCGGCCGCAGGTGAGACGCAGCCAGCTCCGGTAGATGAACATCCGCTTGGGATTGCCATCGCCCAGTTACATGGAATTTACATTCTGGCGCAAAATACCGAAGGCTTGATTATTGTCGATATGCACGCGGCACATGAGCGGATTTTATTACAGCAAATGAAATCGGCTTGGGATAAGCCGGAATTCTGGACCTCACAGCAGCTGCTAATTCCTAAAGTGATTAGCATTAGCCGGATGCAGGCGATGCGGATTGAAGAGCTAAAACCGCAGCTGGCACGTTTAGGGCTGAATCTGGATCAATATGGTGATGAGCAGGTGATTGTGCGTGGGGTGCCGGCGATTTTGCATAAGGCCAATTTTGATGCGCTGATTCCTGAATTGTTGAATGATCTGGACCCGGCTGATGAAGCGCAAGCACTGCTACAAAAACGTGACCAGATTCTGGCCGGCATGGCCTGTCATGGTGCCGTGCGTGCGCATCGTATGCTCAGCCTGTCTGAAATGAACGCCTTGCTGCGCCAGATGGAACAAACCGAATTTGCCAGCCAATGTAATCATGGCCGCCCGACCTGGCGTGCCTTTCCATTGGCTCAATTAGATAAACTTTTTGCTCGAGGAGAGTAGTGGTACATGTCAAATCAATTGCCGGTCATCAATTTAATGGGACCTACTGCAAGCGGTAAAACTGCTTTGGCGTGTGAACTCTATGAACTGGGGCATTTTGAGCTGATTTCAGTCGATTCCGCTTTGGTGTATCAGGATATGGACATTGGCACCGCCAAACCAAGCAAAGCCGAGCAGGCGCGTTATCCGCATCATCTGATTGATATTATTACCCCTTTAGAGGTGTATTCTGCTGCGCAGTTTGTAGAAGATGCCTGTGCTTTAATTGATGATATGCATGCGCGTGGCAAAACCCCGATTCTGGTGGGCGGAACTATGCTGTATTTCAAGGCCTTGCTGGAAGGGTTGTCCAGTAATTTGCCAAGTGCAGATTATGCGGTGCGCGCTGAAATTGAAGATAAGGCTGCACGTGAAGGCTGGGAAGCGGTGTATGCCGAATTGTGCGCGGTAGATGCTTTAGCCGGACAGAAATTTAAAGTCAGCGATAAGCAACGGATTATCCGGGCCTTGGAAGTGTTCAAGTTAACCGGTCAACCTATTACCAAACTACAAGCAGAACAGCCCAAAAATGTACCATATCGTTACACTTTTCATAATCACGCCTTGCTGCCAGATCGGGTAGAATTACATCAACGTATAGAAAAACGATTAGAAATAATGTGGTCAATGGGTTTTTTGAATGAAGTAGAAAGGCTTATTGAAAAATACGATTTAGATGAGAATTTACCCTCTATGCGCTCTGTTGGATACCGACAAGCTTTAGAATTTCTAAAGAAAAGTGATAAAAGTCTCAATAAAAAGCAGGAAATGGAGGATAAGGCCCTATTTGCAACACGACAACTTGCAAAACGTCAATATACTTGGCTCAGATCGTTGCAGGAATCGCATAAAATTCAAACATATTTTACGATAAAGCAGGCTCAAGAAGACTTGCGAAACTGTTACGGATAAAGCAAAATTTATGAACTGTCTTTTTTATAAATTTTAATTGAAAAATAAAGATAGTTTTTGCGCTGATTTTTAATTATTTTTGGAGTTATAACATGTCTAAAGGTCAAACTTTACAAGATCCGTTCTTGAATTCTCTCCGTAAAGAACGTATTCCAGTTTCTATTTTCCTTGTAAACGGTATTAAATTACAGGGTCATATCGAATCTTTTGACCAGTATGTGGTGCTATTAAAAAATACAGTAAGCCAAATGGTTTACAAACACGCGATTTCTACAGTTGTACCTGCACGTAATCCACGTCCTGCCGGTGCACCTGCTGGTGCTCAAGGTGCTGGTGGCTTCGGTGGTCAAGGTGGTGGCTTCGGCGGCGGACAAGGTGGTGGCTTTGGTGGTCAAGGCGGCTTCGGTGGTCAAGGCGGCTTCGGTGGTCAAGGTGGCTTCGGTGGTCAAGGCGGCTTCGGTGGTCAAGGCGGCTTCGGTGGTCAAGGCGGCGGCTTCGGTGGTCAAGGTGGCTTCGGTGGTCAAGGCGCTGGCTTCGGTGGTCAAGCTTCTGGTTTTGACAACGACTCTAAATTTGAAGATTCTCAAGAAGATGACAACAACCGTTAATCAATATTAATGGCTTAAGTCCTCTTATAAAAAAACCGCTGAATTCAGCGGTTTTTTTATTGCTATTGATGGCGAGGTGAAAAGCCAGAATTAAAAAAACCAGTGCAGGCACTGGTTTTTCATTTTTTAAGACCTAGTTATTTTTACGGTCCAGGTTTGGATCTTTAATATCGACAAAGGCATTGCTGCGAATTTCACGTAACCAGCTGTCCAGTTCGGTATCAAACTGACGTTCACCTAGAATCTGGCGTGCCATACGTTCCTGGTATTCGCGGGTCATGTCCTGCTGGCGGGTATCTGTCACCTGTAGAATATGCCAGCCAAACTGGGTTTGAAATGGCTGGCTGATTTCACCTACCGGGGTGCTTTTCATTTGCTGTTCAAATTCAGGCACCATCACTCCAGGGCTAACCCAGCCCAGGCTACCGCCATCACGGGCAGAACCGGTATCGGTTGAGAAAGTACCGGCCAACACTGCAAAATCTTCACCGGCTTTGAGGCGGTTATACAAACTGTCAATCATGTGCTTGGCATTTTCTGGGCTCACCACTTCTGTTGGCTGAATCAGAATATGACGGGTTTGATATTGTGGGACCAGCGCGCGCTGTTCACCGGCTTTACGATCGACCAGTTTCAGCACATGAATACCATCATTGACTGCAATCAGCTCAGTGGTCTGACCGACGTCAAGTGCACTTACACGTGCAGCCAGTTCAGCCGGAATTTCAGAAAGGCTGCGGAAACCCATATCAGCCGATTCAACTTTGGTGGCAGCTGTGCTGAACTGCTTGTTAATGGCATTGAGGTCATTGCTGTTATTCAGTGCAGTTTTAACCTGTTCCGCGGTGGCCTGTGCATTTTCACCGGATACGCGCACATGCAACACATGCGCCTGACTGCCTAAAGCGGCCTGACCTTGCGGGGTTTTCAGGAAGTTATCGACATCCTGATCGCTAATTTTAATTCGCGACATCACGACTTGCTGACGCAGACGGTTAATTGCCAAATCTTCAGCAATACGGTTGCGTAAAGAGGCATAGGTCCCCGGTGCAATACGGTCGACTTTCTGCTGGAAATCTTCCAGACTTTTGCTGCCATTTTGTTGGGCCACACGCATCACCGCTTCATTTAAGGCTTTTTCATCAGGCTTGATGTTATAGCGTTTGACCTGTTCCAGCTGTGCCTGACGCACGATCAGTTGTTCTAAGGCCTGTTGTTGTAGATATTGAGCCGGTGGCACGGTTTTGTTCTGTGCCTGTAATTGTTGCTGCATTTCAGCAGCGGTTTGCGCTAAATCACTTTGTAGGATGACACTGTTATCCACCACGGCCACGACCTGATCTACAGTTTGTGCAAAAGCAGGTGCAGCTGAAGAAATACATAAAGCTAAGGCAGTGGCTTTAAAAAATTGTTTTAACTGTGGTGTCTTCATTAACGTTGTGTCCAAGTTTGATTAGTTCTATTAAACCCTAAAATACGGTTTTCAAGTAAAGATGCAAGTTTATTGTTGAAACTGCCGAGGCCTTTCAGGTTCAATTCAGCCATGATGGCGCGTTTCGGCTTGACGTTGTGATCGGAGACATCATCCAGATCATTATAATAAGAGCGGCCGTAGACCGAGATGCCCCAGCAACAGGATTCATAGTTCACACCGAGTAAATATTCACGGGCGACGCTATTGTCCAAATCGTATTGGGCATGACCCAGAATACGCCAGTTGTTGTAGACCGGTTGAATGAACGAGGCCACCACCTGATCATAATGATCCTGACGGTTTGGAATATGACGACGGTTAATATAGCCGACATTGTATAAATTGCCTTGTTCACCGGTATAGAACAGGTGCAGATCGCGCTGGGCATTGTCACCGTTTGACATCCAGGCTGCATTGGCACCAATATTCAGGTTTTCGGTTAACTGGCTGGCCAGACTGATGATTGGACCAGTACGACTTTGAGTATCAAAGTCATCAGATGGGTTTTCCAAAATGACACGACGATCTTCAAAGAAGAAGCTTTGACCCAGGCTGGCACGAATCCGTTCCAGGCCTACTTCATCAAATAGGCTATAGCTTAAACCGAGTGACAGGAAGTTGTTGTCTTCCAGGCGGTCATGACCATAGAAACGGTACGGACTAAACAGCTGGTCATAGTTAATGGAAGCGGTGGCTGAATCAAAGTTTGGATGGCCATCCTGATTCTGATACGGTGCATAGGCATAGAAGGCACGCGGGGTAATGGTTTGCAGGAAGCGGCCTTCTTTTTCAAAGGTCAGGCCGGCGTCCAGGGTAAACTGCGGTACTGTTACCGATTTATTTTCACTTGAGCTATTGGTCAGAGTACCGCTGTTATTGTCATAAAACGCGATGGTGTCTTTATCAAAGAAAGTATTGACGTTGCGAAGTGATACTTCTGGAATTACAAAAGACCACGGGTTGCGGTAATTATAACGTACTTTAAAATCGTTATAGATACGGGTACCGCTTGGCTCATACGTATTTAGATCATTGGTATGACCTTCAAGATGGTTGATATCTTTTTTGAAATAAGCAGTATCGTGATTGAATTCAAGCTGGAAGCCTTGTGGATTACCAGTTTTATAATTTAATAAGAACTGAGGTAAACGCGCATACGGACGGTCTTCATCTGGAATAGTCGGGTCCAGCGTGTGGAAATCTTCAACTTTTAGCTGCGCTCTTAAACCCGGAATACCATTGCGATAATTCAGTTCCCAGGCGCGGCGTAAGTTCAGGTCGGTTCTGGAGTTCGGGTTGTTGTTTAAGTCAGCAAAATAGTCTTTATCTGAAGCGTAGTTATATTCCAGATTGGTATTGAACTGCTCGTTAATCTGCCAGTTATGCAGAAAGTGAAAATCCTTACGATCTTCATCATTGTATTTATTGTCAGAGGCCAGGTAGCCGCCCCAGATCTGACCCTGACCAAAATTCTCGGTCAGATAGCGAAATTCACCTTCCAGCATCGGGCCACGGTCACCAATATAGCGTGGTGTCACGGTGGCATCATAGTTTGGAGCCAGGTTCAGGTAGACCGGTACCGCCAGTTCAACTCCACCATCATTGGTAAAGCCAAAACTCGGGGTCAAAATACCGGTAGTACGACGGTCATCAATCGGGAAGTTAAAATATGGCACTGCCAGCACCGGCACATCTTTTACATACAGTTTGGTGCCACGGGTTTCACCGCGACCGGTTTCCTGATTTAGCTTGATTTCATCGGCCTGAATTTTCCAAGTCGGTGCCTGTTCAGGCGGGCAGGTGCTATAGGTGGCATTGTTCAATACCAAGGTATTGGTTGAAGTGCGGGCAATCTTTTCCGCCATGCCATGTGCGTGCTGTTCTTCTGCAATATAGAAGCTGTTGTGTAAATCGCCTTGCTGGGTTTTCAGGTTGTAATTGATCTGGTCGCTTTGCGCCAGTAAACCGGCTTGCGCCATTTGTACCCGGCCTTCGGCACTGGCATAGGTCTGGGTCTGGTCAATGGTAATTTTATCGGCACGAATCTGGCGGCCTTGCTGGTCAATTACCACATTGCCTTCTAAAACCGAATCCCCATTAGGATTATAGTGACCATAATCAGCGGTAACGGTCGAGGTGGCTTCTTCAGCAGCAACGGCCACGGTGTCCGGGCTAATTGGCGTGACCCAGGCGCCCTGGCAATAGGCTGAACTCAGCTCTTGGCCAAAACGCTGCTGGGCTTCCGGCGCGGTTTTATCGACATAATACTGTTCAAAAAACGACTGGCCCGGATAAGCATCCTGAATGCTCTGTTTGAGTTGTTGATTGGTGATGGATGAAGCGGGCTCTGTGGTCTCTGCATGACTGCTCATCGCGTGTCCACATAACAGGGTCAAGATCGCAGTCGCTAAAGGATTAAATTTAAACTGATGCTTCATTTGTCTCATTAACCAAGAGTGCTTAATCGCAATTAATTATTGTCGCATCATAGAGAAAAAGCGCAGAAGTAGCTACACTTAGCACTTTAAAAACTCAGCCTGTATTAGAATTTATTGCAAATGAATACACAACGTGAACAATTGATACAAACATGGATTACATCTGTACTCGGTTCAGATCAATTTGAAACTCATTTTTTAGCAGGCGATGCAAGCTTCCGTCGTTATGCACGAATCAAATTGAATAATAAAACATTTATGCTGATGGATGCACCACCAGAAAAAGAAGATTGTGGTCCTTTTGTGACGATTGATGAATTTTTTGATGCGCATGGTGTACGCGTGCCGCATATCATCGCCAAAGATCTGCAGCAGGGCTTTTTGCTACTGGAAGATTTTGGTGATGTATTGCTCTCGACCCTGTTAAATGAACAGACTGTCGATGACTACTATGCACAAAGCTTTAAGCAGCTGATCCAATTGCAGTCCATTGCTGGCGAAGGCCATTTCCCGGACTATTCCTATGAAAAACTGATCAGTGAAATGGAGCTGCTCACCGACTGGATGTTGCCCTCATTACAGATTCAGCCAACCGCAGAAGAGAGCGCGTTAATCAAGCGTACCTTTGCTATTCTGGCCAATGCGGCTTTGGCCCAGCCACAAGTGATTGTACATCGTGATTTTCACAGCCGGAACCTGATGAAAATTGCAGGTGAAACCGAACTTGGGGTGATTGATTTTCAGGATGCGGTAATTGGCGCCGATACCTATGATCTGATTTCAATTACCCGTGATGCCTACGTGCAGTGGAATGCAGATCGTGTCTATCGCTGGTTTAAAACCTTTTATGATTTGCTGCCGGAAAGCGCCAAGCAGGAGCGTGATTTTGAGCAGTTCAAGAAAGACGCCGACCTGATGGCGATTCAGCGTCATATCAAGATTCTGGGTATTTTTGTGCGCCTGTTCGAGCGTGATGGCAAATCGGGTTACTTAAAAGATTTGCCGCGCGTGATGTGGTATCTACTGGAAGAATCGCAGCCTTATGCCGAATTGCAGCCTTTTATGCAGTTTATTCGTGAAAAAGTTATGCCGGCATTTGAAGCCAAATATGGCCGTTATGAGGTAGCTGCCTGATGAAAGCCATGATTCTTGCTGCCGGTTTAGGTAACCGGATGCGTCCTTTAACCTTGCATACGCCTAAACCCTTGCTGGAAGTGGGCGGTAAGCCGCTGATTGTTTGGCATATCGAAAAGCTGCAGCGCATTGGCGTAACCGAAATTGTGATCAATACCGCCTGGCTGGGTGAAAAACTGGCTCAGGCTTTGGGGGATGGCAGCCAGTTTGACGTTAATATTCTCTGGTCGCATGAAGGCGAAGGTCTGGAAACCGCAGGCGGGATTATTAACGCGCTGCCGCTGCTCGGCAATGAGCCCTTTATTCTGGTCAATGGCGATGTCTGGACCACCATGGATTTTGCGCCATTATTGTCGGTACAGCTAGAGAGTCAGCTGGCGCATCTGGTGCTGGTAGAGAATCCGGCACAGCATCCGCAAGGCGATTTCACCTTGTCGGAACAAAAAGCCTATACCTTTGATCAGGGTAAATCGGGTGAAAATCTGACCTATAGCGGTATTGCCGTGATTGATCCGCAGATGTTCCAAGGCCTGGAAGGTGGCAAGCGTCCACTGGCACCGTTATTGAAACAGGCCATGCAGGATGAAAAAATTGCCGCCAGCAAATTGCAGGGTGTCTGGGTAGATGTTGGCACTCCTGAGCGATTAAATGCACTGGATCAACAAATTCAGCAAGGTGTGTACGCTTAAGTGCATATTCACTAAGCACTCGCTGCTGTGACTTGGCAGATAAATCGGTATACTTTCAGCTAACTTTTTCGAGACGTTCATTGTTTATGCATACGTTTTTTCAGGAACTCAAGCAGGGTAGTCAGGCCTTGGGTTTAGAGCTCAGCGATGAGACTTTAAATTTATTACTCCAATATCAAGATGCTTTGGTGCTATGGAACAAAGCGTATAACTTGACCGCAATTCGTGATCCGAAAGAAATGCTGGTCAAGCATTTGCTCGACAGCCTGAGTATTCTCAACGATTTACCTGCCGGCCGTTTGCTGGACATTGGTACCGGTGGCGGTATGCCGGGCATGATCATTGCCTTATGTCAGCCGGAACGTCAGTGCGTGTTGCTGGACTCGAATGGCAAAAAAATCCGTTTCTTGAAGCAGTTTATTGCCGATCTGAAACTGCAAAACGTGGTGGCGGTCCAAACCCGAGTCGAAAATGAAGACAGTATCCGTGAGTTAGGCCAGTTTGATGTCATCACCAGCCGTGCCTTTGCATCTCTGACCGATTTTGTGGCGGCATCAAAACCGTTTATGCATGGACAGAGTATTATTGCTTCCATGAAAGGTCTGATTCCGGCCGATGAGGTTGAAGCATTGAAAGATGAGTTCAGCTGTGAAATTATCGAGCTAAAAGTTCCACGTCTGGACGAACAGCGTCATCTACTTTTATTAAAACATATTTAATTCATTCTAAGGATTGGGGTTACCATGGCACAAATTATTGCGATTGCGAACCAGAAAGGTGGTGTCGGTAAAACTACAACCGCAGTAAATTTGGCAGCATCGTTAGCTGTTTTGAAAAAGCGCGTTTTACTTGTGGATATGGATTCACAGGGAAATGCCACGATGGGTTCTGGTATCCAAAAAAACGACCTTCTATATTCCATTACCGATGTGTTGCTGGGCGAAGTGCCAATTGAAACGGCCATTACCAAATCGGAAGTGGGTTATAAGGTTTTAGGTGCAAACCGTGATTTGTCCGGTGTGGAACTGGCTATTGCCGAGCAGGAAGGGCGCGAGTTTATTCTGCGTGATGCACTGGGCGAAATTGAAAAAAGTTTTGACTACATTATTGTCGATTGTGCGCCAAGCTTAAGCTTAATTACCGTGAATGCGCTGGCTGCGGTACAGGGCGTGATGATTCCAATGCAATGTGAATACTATGCGCTGGAAGGTCTGGCCGATTTAACCCAGACCATCGACCGGATTCAGCAGGCTTTAAATCCAGAGCTGGAAATTATTGGTGTGCTGCGAACCATGTACGATGCGCGTAATGCATTAACCCGTGATGTGTCTGAAGAGCTGCAACAGTATTTTGGCAAAAAGCTGTATGACACCGTGATTCCACGTAATGTGCGTCTGGCCGAAGCACCGGCGCATGGTTTGCCTGTAATTTATTTTGAGAAAAGTTCAAAGGGTGCAGTTGCTTACCTGAATCTGGCAGCTGAAATGTTAAAGAAAAGCAAAGTGAAAAAAGGAAGTAAAGCATGACCACAAAAAAACGCGGACTCGCCAAAGGTCGTGGTTTGGATGCCTTACTTGGGTCGATCCAGAAAGAAAAATTACAACTTGAAGCCCAGTCTTTGGATCATGGTCAGCTAAAACAGATTGATGTGCATTTATTAAAACGGGGTGAATATCAGCCACGCCGTTTTATCCATGAACAGGACTTACAGGAGCTTGCCGCCTCGATTGAAAAACACGGGGTCATGCAACCGATTGTGATTCGTCCGATTGATGACGAACAGCATCCGTATGAAATTATTGCTGGTGAACGTCGCTGGCGTGCCGCACAGCTGGCGGGACTCACCGAAGTTCCGGCAATTGTCCGTGACCTGACCGATCAGGTGGCGATTGCACTGGCTTTAATTGAAAATATTCAGCGTCAGGATCTGAATCCGATTGATCAGGCCATGGCCTTGCAGCGCTTCCATGATGAGTTTGGTCTGAGCCATCAGGAAATTGCCGACACCGTCGGTAAGGCACGAACTACGGTCAGTAACCTGTTGCGTTTGTTGACTTTAACTGAAGAAGTTAAAGACCTGATGCAGCAAGGGCTGCTGGATATGGGCCATGCGCGCGCCATTTTGACCTTAAAAGCCAAAGATCAGCTGAAAGTGGCTGAACTGGTGATTGAAAAGAGTTTGTCGGTCCGTCAGACCGAACAGCTGGTGCGTGACTGGAGCGCACCAAAAACAGAAAAACCAAAAGCAGAACCGGCACCGGATATTCAGCAACTGACACAACGTCTGTCAGAGCGTTTCAGTGCCAATGTCAAAATTGATCATAACAAGCAGGGTAAGGGGAAGCTGGTGATCAGCTATCACTCCTTAGAAGAACTAGATGGTATTTTAAATATCTGCTTGGCTGATTAATTTTTATTGTAGATTTATTGGGGAAAATCGAATGTGGGAATTGGTAAAAGCAGGCGGCTGGCTGATGCTGCCGTTACTGTTGTGCTCTGTGTTTACGCTGGCCATCAGTATTGAGCGTTTTTTACGTCTTAAGCGTGCCGGTGTGGTGCCGAAAGCCTTGCAATTACAAACCGGACAGCCGGTGCAAGGCGTGTTACAGCAGTTGCAGCAATCGGAAAATTTACAGCACAGTACTTTGGGCCGAATCTTTATGGCTGGTGCGCAAAATAAACACCAGTCTGAACAGTTTGCGCGTGCGCAGATGGAAGCGACAGCCTCTCAGGAAATTGGCTATCTGGAAAAAAATATTAATTTCCTCGGGACTTTAAGTGCTGTAGCACCGCTGCTCGGCTTATTGGGGACCGTTCTGGGGATTATTGAATCTTTCCTGATGATTGATATCAGTTCAAGCAACCCGACTTTAATGATTCCGGGGATTTCCAAGGCGCTGATTACCACCGCAGCGGGTATGCTGATTGCGGTGCCGGCCTTATTTGCTTACCGTTATTTCCAGCGTCTGGTACAGGAATATGTGGCCGAGCTGGAACAGCAGGCGACATTGTTTCATGCTGCGCTGTTTCATCAAACCCAGATTGTTGATGAAGACATTAAAAAAGCAGGCTAAGGTGACCTATGAAATTCAAACGCTCGCAAGTGGAAGATATTCATATTAACCTGACGCCAATGATTGACTGTTTGCTATTTATTCTGGTGTTCCTGTTGCTGTCTACCAGTTTTAACCAGTTTAGCCGGATGAACCTGACCTTGCCGGAAGCGCAAGGGGTGCCACCGAAAGCCTATGACCAGAAAGTCGAGGTGGTGGTCGATGCCTCCGGGCATTATTCGGTCAACGGGCAGGCGCTTTCCAGCAAGGAAGTTGCTGATTTAAATACAGCAATTAAACAAATTTCCAATGATCGACGTGATTTAATGTTTATCATTGCGGCAGACGCGAAAGCTTCTCATCAGGATGTGATTCGTGTCATGGATGTTGCGGGACAACTGGGTTTCGTCAACATTAACATCAGTACGAAAGTACCAACTCGAGGCTATTAGTGAATCCGGATTATAAAGTCTACCTGCGTCTACTCGGTTATTTAAAACCTTTCTGGGGAATCGCAATTCTGGTTGTGGTGGGTTTTGCCATCAATGCGGCGACTGAGGTATCAGTGGCCAAGTTGCTGGAAAAAATTATTACGGCAATTCAGGAAAAAGACTACACCTTCACCCACCTGTTTCCTTTTCTGGTGGTGCTGTTGATGTTTTTTCGCGGTGTCGGCCTGTTTCTGGGTGGCTACTATACCGCGGTCATTTCACGTAATCTGGTGTTTAATGTGCGCCAGGAAGTATTTGCCAAATTGCTGCGCTTACCGTCGCAGTATTATCTGGACAATACCAGTGGCCACATTACTGCCAAAATCATGTATAACGTGGAGCAGCTGACAGCAGCCTCCACCGAATCTTTACGTACCTTGCTGCAACAGGGTTTAATTACCATCGCCTTGCTTGGTTACCTGTTTTATAGCAACTGGCGTTTGACCATCTGTATCCTGATTTTTGCCCCGCTGATTGGCCTGTTAATCCGGAAAGCCGCCAAGCGTATGCGTAAGCTGTCAATTCAGGTGCAGGATACCATGGGTGATGTGAACCACGTGGTGCAGGAAACTGTAAACGGCAATCTGGTGGTGAAAGGTTTTGCCGGTCATCAATACGAGCAGGAACGCTTTAAACAGAACTCACTGGAAAACTTGCGCCGCGGCCTGAAAATGGTAGCTGTGCAGCAGCTCAACAGTCCGGTGGTACAGCTGATCATGTCGATTGCACTTTCCATTGTGATCTGGATTGCACTGCGCCCGGAAATTTTACGCGATACCTCAGCTGGTGAATTTGTGGCTTATATTACTGCTGCCGGGATGCTGAGCAAACCAATTAAAGCGCTAACCGATATCAACGAAAAACTGCAACGCGGTATGGCGGCGGCGCATTCTGTATTTGAACTGCTGGATATGCCGGAAGAAAAAAATACTGGTACCTTAACTCCAGCCTTAAAAGGCAATATTGAATTTGATCAGGCCAATCTGGTCTATGCCGATGGCCATCATGCCATTCATGACTTTAGCCTGAATGTTAAAGCCGGTGAAACCGTGGCACTGGTCGGACGTTCAGGGGCGGGCAAAAGCTCACTGGTCAATTTGCTGGTGCGTTTTCAGGAATTATCTTCAGGCGGGATCAAACTGGATGGGCTGGATATTCATCAGATTGAACTGAATAGCCTGCGTACCCAAATTGCCATGGTCAATCAGCAGGTGGTGCTATTTAATCGTACCGTGCGTGAAAATATTGCGTATGGTCAGCTGGAAGGTGCCTCGGATGAAGAGATTATCGCGGCGGCTAAAGCGGCGTATGCGCATGATTTTATTATGGCCTTACCACAAGGCTATGACACACCACTCGGTGCGCAGGGTTTAAACCTGTCCGGTGGTCAGCGTCAGCGTATCGCGATTGCCCGTGCTATTTTGAAAAATGCACCGATCCTGATTCTGGATGAAGCGACCAGTGCATTAGACAATGAATCTGAATACTTTATTCAACGTGCCTTTGATGCAGCGATGCAGAATCGTACGACCATTGTTATTGCACACCGTTTATCTACCATCGAAAATGCCGACCGTATTGTGGTGATGGATCAAGGGCGTATTATTGAGCAGGGTACCCATCAGGAACTGTTAAACCAGCAGGGTGCTTATTATCAGTTGCATCAGCGCAATTTCGAGGAATAATCAGCCATGTCATTTGCACAATTCATTCAGGACGCTTGGAACAAGCAAGCCAAATGGTTGGTTGTGCTACGGCCGTTGGCGCTGTTATATCGTGGTGGCAGTGTGCTGAATCAGAAGCTGTATGCTTCGGGGATGAAAGCGGCCTATACCGCACCTGTGCCGGTGATGGTAATTGGTAATATTACCGTGGGCGGTAGCGGTAAAACACCGCTGCTGATTCATCTGGTTAATTATCTGCATAGCCTGAATGTGCGTGTTGGGGTAATTAGCCGCGGTTATGGCGGCAAAGGCCCATTCCCGGCCTATGTTGATTTTGAGTCGACGCCGGATATGGTCGGCGATGAACCCTGTCTGATTGTACAATCTACCGGTGCGCCAATGGCGGTCGGTGCCAATCGTCAGCAGAGTATTGAATTACTGCTCTCCAGACATGAACTGGACCTGATTATCAGTGATGATGGTTTGCAACATCTGGCGCTCAATCGCCAATTGGAATGGATTGTGCTGGACAATAACCGCGGTCTGGGCAATGAAAAAATTCTGCCTGAAGGTTATTTGCGAGAGCCGAAAAGCCGCCTGAATACGGCAACCGTGATTGAACATGCGGCACAGCCAAGTTCAGCGCTGAATATGCATCTGGAAGTGGCTGAGCCTTATTTACTTAATGCCATAGAGGGCAAGGTGTTTAATCCGCAAGAGGCTTTTTATGCTGTGGTCGGGATTGGTTTTCCGCAGCGCTTTTACCGCACTTTAGAGTCGATGGGCATCCAGCAATTCCAGTGCCACGAATTTCCAGATCATCATGATTATGAAATTGATGACTTGCAGTTTGAAGATCATCAACCGATTATTACCACCGAAAAAGATGCGGTGAAGATTTTGCCCTTGCTGAAACAGTATCCTGATTTTAACCGGGAAATCTGGGTGGTGCCGGTTGAAGCGGTATTGTCACCTGCTTGTTATCAGGTTTTGCATCAACAGTTAGCGCAGCTGGGTTTGACCCTGAATGAAGGACAGTTATGAAACACATCGTTATTCCTGCACGTTTTGCCAGTTCACGCTTACCGGGTAAGCCCTTACTTGAAATTCATGGCCGTCCCATGATTTTACGGGTGGTGGATCAGGCCAAAAAAGTTGAAGGTTTTGATGACTTATGTGTGGCGACAGATGATGTGCGTATTGCCGATGTCTGCCGCGCTGAAGGGGTGGATGTGGTTTTGACTTCAGCGGATCATCCTTCCGGGACTGACCGTTTAAGTGAAGTGGCGCGGATTAAAGGCTGGGCCAGTGATGACATTATTGTCAATGTACAAGGTGATGAACCTTTATTGCCTGCGCAGCTGGTGAAACAGGTGGCGCAGCTCTTGGTTGATCAGCCCGGCTGTTCGATGTCGACACTGTGTGAACCGATTCATGCGCTGGATGAGTTCCAGCGTGACAGCATTGTCAAAGTGGTGATGTCCAAGCAAAATCAGGCTTTGTATTTTAGCCGTGCGACCATTCCTTATGATCGTGACGGGGCGAAAAATGCCGTGCCGCAATTGCATGATCAGGCTTATCGTCATTTGGGCCTGTATGCCTATCGGGTAAAACTGTTACAGGAATATGTGACTTGGGAGATGGGTCTGCTGGAGCGTCTGGAAAGTCTGGAGCAGCTGCGGGTGCTGGAAAATGGACATCGGATTGCGATTGCCGTGGCTGAAGCCAATTTACCGCCGGGTGTCGATACCCAGGAAGATCTGGATCGTTTGAATGCGCTTGATCTTGCACATTTTGAATCGTAGAGCTGGCCATGCAGAATGAAGTGACTGCGCAGATTTATCCCTGGCAGCAAACAGTTTGGGATACACTAACGGGCAGATTTCCCCAGTTGGGCCATGGACTGCTGTTTTATGGTAAAAAAGGCTGTGGCAAAGAAGCTTTTGCGCAGCAGTTTCTGGCCTGGATTTTGTGCCAGCATCGTCATGAGCGCAATCTGCCCTGTGGCGAGTGCGGCAGTTGTCAATGGTTAAAATCAGATACGCATCCGAATTATGTTTATGTCACGATCGATGAAGAGAATAAAAAACAAAACGCGAAAATTAAGATCGAGAAGATCCGTGATTTATTACCATTTGTGCAACAAACCGTAGATGGCTGGCGGGTCATTGTGATTGAGCCGGCAGAAGCCTTGAATATTGCTTCTGCCAATGCCTTGCTAAAAACACTGGAAGAGCCGGGCGAGCGGGTGGTGATTATCCTGCTGGCCGATCATTACCTAAAGCTGCCCGCGACTATTCGCAGTCGTTTACAGCATTTTGCCCTTGACCGGATTGCTCCGGAACTGGCCCATGATTTTTTAAGCCAGCACTTGCCGGAAAGCAGCGAGCAGCAAAAACAGCTGCTGATGAACCTGTCCAATCAGATGCCGCTGCAAGCCATTCAGGTGGCCGAGCAGGACTGGTTCTTTAAGCGCGCTGACTTTGTGCAAGACTGGCAAAAATTGGTCAGTCAAAAAAATATGCCGATGGCAATTGCGACCAAGTGGAATAAAGAGCTGAGTTTTAGTGAATTTGGTCAGATGTTTGAATACTTGTTGTCAGATTTGATTTGTGTCAAGCTAAATCAACCGGTGAAAAACATCGACCTGACACTGAGTGCGCTGGCCGAACAGTATTCGCTGGAAGCATTATTTGATATTTATAGTGATATACAACAATCAAAACAGATGACAGAGCAGAATGTTCAAAGCAATCTGATTCTTGATCAGCTGTGTATAAAATTGATGAATCTTTAAGGGGAAACAGTATGCAGCCACGTATGGGCGGAATTATCCAGGCCAATATTCCAGATCTAGAAACGCTCTATTTAAGTTATATGCCCTATGTGGTCGATGGCGGACTGTTTATTCCTTCCAAGCAACCGGTGCAGATGGGCGAAGAAATCTTTGTACTGGCCACTTTGCCGGAACAATCACAAAAAATTCCACTGACCGGTAAAGTAATCTGGATTTCACAAAAACAGAATGGGGTGAAATTACAGGGCTTTGGTATTCAGCTTAGTGGTGAAAAGGGTCTGTATTACAAAGCAGAAGCAGAAAGACTACTGGCAGGACTTAAGTCTTCAAATCGAAACAGTTACACTATGTAGTCTATTCTAAGCTGTTGTAGGAAACGCCTGTGTTTGTAGATACGCATTGTCATTTAACCATGCTCGATTTAACTCCGTATGATGGAAATCTGGATCTGGCATTGGCGCAGGCGCGAGAAGCCGGCGTATCTAAATTTATGAGTATTTCGGTCGATCTGGACGACCATATCGAACTGGCAAAAATTGCCGCACGTCATGCAGATGTCGGTTATACCGTGGGTGTGCATCCTTGTGAAGATGCGGCCACCATGGCGCGTGCCACCACTGACTATCTGGTCGAGCTGGCACAACCGGAAAAAGTCTGGGCGCTGGGGGAAACCGGGCTGGATTATTATCACAGTACCGATTTTATTGCCGAGCAGAAAGACTGTTTTGCCAGACATATCCATGCCTCGCAAATTGTAAAAAAACCGGTGGTGGTGCATACCCGTTCAGCCAAGCAGGATACGGTTGATATTATCCGCGCGGAAAAATCAACCCATGGGATTTTGCACTGTTTTACCGAAGATTGGGAAACCGCCAAAGCGGTACTGGACTGCGGTTACTATGTCTCTTTCTCGGGTATTGTGTCTTTTAAAAATGCCCAGGATTTACGGGATGTGGCCAAGCAGGTGCCACTAGATCGCGTTCTGATTGAAACCGATTCACCGTATCTGGCACCAATGCCATATCGTGGTAAATCAAATGAACCAAAATATGTCCCATATGTAGCCAAAGCCCTGAGTGATGTATATGATAAGTCACTGGAAGAGATGGCTTTCATAACCATGCAGAATTTTGAAAACCTCTTGAACCAAAAGTAAAAATCTAGAAATTTTTAAAACTGACCGATAAGTGCATAAGAGAGAGTTTATAGGGTGAAGATGGATCGTCAGGCTCAATTTCGAGCAAGAGAAACCTTAATTTTTCAAGTGGCAGAGCAATTGCTATTAGAAAATGGTGAAGCAGGGATGACGCTTGATGCCTTGGCCGCAGAATTGGACCTGGCCAAAGGCACGCTTTATAAACATTTCCAGAGTAAAGACGAGCTGTACATGTTGCTGATTATTCGTAATGAGAACATGCTGCTTGAAATGATCAAGGATGCTGAGAAAAAGTTTCCTGAACATTTGGCCTTCTTTATGCTGCATCACTTGCATCATCCAGAGCGTACGGTACTGTTCCATCAGATTGAAGAGCGCCTGTCGACTACCGGTATGGGCATCAACCATCTGTTTAACGAACTGTATCAGGTGCGTAAACAGCGCCTGCGTCTGATTATTCGCATGACCGAGCATTATCTGGAATCAATTCAGAGCAAAATGTCAGTGCGTGATTATCTGGCCTCGATCTGGTCATTGACGCACGGTGCGGCGGCCATTCTAAATTCCAGTTTTTACCAGCGTTATCTGGGTTCACGTGACACCTTGCGCGTGGCCTATATCGATCAGGCACTGGCCTTGCCGAAACAAGTTCAACATCTCGAACAGATCGTCTAAATCTCATGACTAGATCGCATCACTTCTCATCTGTTCGTGGTTTTACACTCATTGAATTGATGGTGGTGATTGTGGTCATGGCCATTGCTGCTTCACTGGTGCTGATGAATATCGGCGGGGTGGACCAGCGCAGTGCCATACAGGCACGTGAAGTGTTTTTGATGGATGTGAAGAAGCTGCAACGCGAAGCAGACGATCAGTCGCGTGTGCTGGCTCTAAATGTTCAAAATGCCACCGATGTGTCACCATTTCGTTATGAAGTTCTGGAATATTTGCCAGCAACCACCGCTACCGACAGTTCAAGCGTCATGCTCAGTCAAACCGCGACCCGCTGGCAAAAATATGCCGAATTTGAGATGCAAAGTTTGCCCGATGGAGTGAGCTTTCAGATCCAGCCTTTACAACACGGATTTGAGAATGCGCAGAATGCCGCCTTGCTGCAAGGCGATGCCCCGAAACTGATCTGGCTCGGTAATGGCGAAGTTAAACCAGTGCGGATTCAGTTTTATTTCGAGCAGCGTCCGGTTGGGGCTGAAATCGAAATTGATCATCTGGGTAAGATCGTGAATGAAGAATAGATTATTTTCAGCGTTCTTGTCGCCTGATCTGCAAAAACTAGGCCGGCTTTTCTCCAACTGTTCAACATCCGCGTACCGATTACGAGCACATCCGCATCAGACCCGATTCAAGCGTATTGCCGGTTTTACCTTGCTGGAAGTAATGGTGGCACTGGCGATTTTTGCTACAGCTGCTATGGCGCTGACTCAAGTGGCCATGCAATATACCCAGTCGACCTCTCATGCCATTTTAAGAACCAAAGCGCAGTTTGTGGCCTTAAATGAACAGGCTCTAATGGAAATCCAGCAGGACTGGCTGACGGGTACGCAATCAAAACAGGTCACCCTGCAAGGTGAAAGCTGGCAAATTGATAAAAGCGCACAGCCGACCATTAGCCCGAATGTGCAGCGGGTAGAAGTGCAGGTCAGCTTATTTAACCCCGATACCGGTCAGGTTGAAGCCGGCATCACCCATTTGGTGTTTTTTAATCACCGGGTGGCGCAATGATTAAGGCTAAACGCGGATTTACTCTGGTCGAGCTGCTGGTGGCCATTGCCATCTTTGCGGTGCTGTCTGCCTTAGGCTGGAAAGTATTTGATTATCTGGTCAAGGTCAAAGACCGTAACCAGTGGCATGAACAGCAGTTAGAAGGATTGCAGGGTGCCTATCAGCAAATCTTGCGTGACAGCATTCAGATTGTACCGCTGACGGCCAACATCAATAATGATATTCAGCCAGCTTTGGTATTACAAAACGGCCGTTTTAATTTTAGCAAGACCGGTGTGACCGATCCTTTGCAGCAGGGCATTGCCCCCACTGAACGGATTGAATATCAGTACCGGGCCGACGAACAAAAACTGTATCGTCTGAAATATGCCAATTTGCATCAATCCGGGCAGGATCAGCCGGTTTCCAGCGTATTATTGGACAATGTTAGCCAGTTTCAGGTTAGTGTGCTGAATCCGCAGGAACTGAGTAACTGGCCAGACAGCAGTATTGACTTAAATGATAATCAACAAAAACGCAAACTGCCAAAAGGCATTAAAATAAATTTAACCGTACAAGATGTACAATATGAATGGATTTTTAGCCTGTTAAATACTGACTTCCTGAAATCAGACAATAAAACCACATCATAAAACAGGCACTAAAGATAGGCAGTGAATGGGGCAATGGGACAGAACATGAAGCAGCAACAGGGTATTGCGCTAATCACCATTTTAATGATGGTGGTATTGGCCACCATTTTGGCGGCGACCATTGCCAAACGTCAGGCCTATACCGCAGAAAGTACCGCTTATTTAATGCGGCAGAACCAGTCCTTGCTCTATGCCAAAAGTGCCGAAGCCTTCTTTGCCGAATTACTCAAAGATGATGGTGAAAATGCTGCCGAGGTCGATCATCTGCAAGAAAACTGGGCCCAGCCAATGCCAGCTTTTCCTGTCGAAGATGGTTTTGTGGCGGGTGTGTTGAGTGATGAATCGGGGAAGTTCAATTTAAATGCCTTGCTGAATGACAATGGCAATGTTAATGAAAATGCCAAACTGTATTTTGAGCGGCTGCTGGTGCGTGTTGGCTTGCCTGCCCAAATCAGTGAAGCGGTAATTGACTGGCAAGATGCCGATGATTTACCCATCGGGCCGATGGGTGCCGAGAGTAGCTATTATCAGGGCCTACCTAATGGTTATTTGCCTTCAAATTCCCTGTTTTATAGTGTCGAAGAGCTGAAGCAGGTGCGCGGCTTTGAAGAAGGTCGATATCAGCTGTTGCTGCCTTATGTTAGTGCTTTGCCGAACCGCAGTACCAGCATCAACATTAACACAGCGCCGGCTTTGGTGCTGGCCAGTATTGATGACAAGCTGGATGTGAATCAGATTCAGCAGGTGCTGGAACAGCGTCAGGCCAATCTGGAGCATTTTGCCAATACGCAGGAACTGTGGGAGCTGGGTGCCTTTAAACAGGTGGATGCCGCCCTGAAAGCTCAGGTCGGTGCTTTACTGGGGGTACAGTCCAATTACTTTAAGGCAAAAATTGAAGTGATGCTGAGTGAACGCAAACGCCAGTTTAGTAGTGATCTGGTGCGCGATAAAAAAACGGTTTATGTGGCCTATCGCAGCATGGCACCATTTTAAAACACAGCCTTTCAGCGCAATTTTCACTGTGCATAAAGCAAGATAGGTTTTAGCTATCAAGTTAAACAGCAAATTTAATGCTTATTCCTTTAATTTTGCTTTATAATTAATAGTCGATTCACAAATAATCTGGCCTGATCGGGACACATGTTAATTCGTAAGTTATTTAAGTTTGAAAATGCTCATATTGTGCGTAACTGCACTTCAGACCGCTGTAAACGTTCAATACACGGCCATAGCTATAAAGTTGAGCTGTTACTTAAGGCAACGAAATTAGATCATGGTCAAATGGTCTATGATTTTGGCTTGCTAAAAGGTGTGATTAAAGAAATTTTTGATTCTTTCGATCATGCGATCTGTTTCTGGCAACAGGACAATCCGGATTATATTCAGGCCTGCCAAAACTTCAGTGCACGCTGGGTCTCTTTACCAGTATCGCCATCTGCCGAGCAGTTTTCCCGTATTTTCTTCTTTCTGGCGCAGCAGGTGCTGGCCTCAACCATCACCCAGAATGGTGAAGGTGATGTTGAAGTCTATTCGGTAATTGTGCATGAAACCGATACCGGTTATGCGCAAAGCTTTTTAGAAGATATTGAAAACGAACAAATGGGACGGCTTGCCCTGGATCAGATCGAGTTTTCAGCGCAGGTGCGCGCGGAATGGTCAGATCCCGAGATGTATGAAAAATTGAAACAGGGTATTAAATTCCAAAACCCAAGCGTAGATTTACAGGTTAAACTCTAATACACACATCCTGACATGGATATAAAGGATTTAATACAGGTATGTCTTTAACTGAACAGCAACACGCGAAACTGGAGAAGGTTCAGTTAGATGCGAGCTGGAAATATGCCCTGAGCGATTTTTTGCTGGGTGAGAAAATGGATGCCTTAAAAGCATTCCTACTCGAAGAAAAACAAGCCAATAAAGTGATTTATCCACCAAGTGGCTTAATTTTTAATGCACTAAATACCACGCCGCTAGAGCAGGTCAAAGTCGTTATTCTGGGCCAAGATCCTTATCATGGTCCGAATCAGGCACATGGCCTGAGCTTTTCTGTGCAGAGAGGGGTTGCATTACCGCCATCTTTACGTAATATTTTCCATGAGTTACATACCGACTTGGGGCTAGATATTCCCAAGCATGGCGATTTAACCCGTTGGGCGGAACAGGGTGTGCTGCTGTTAAACAGTGTCCTGACTGTTGAGGCTGCACAGCCAACATCGCATCAGAAGCGGGGCTGGGAAGAATTTACAGATCATGTGATTGATGTCCTAAATGAACAGCGTGAGCATATTGTGTTCATTTTATGGGGTGCCTATGCACAGCGTAAGGGACAACGCATTGATCCGAATAAACACTTAATCTTGAAAGCCGCACATCCGTCGCCGCTGGCGGCAAACCGTGGTGGTTTTTTTGGATGTAAAGTGTTTTCAAAAACAAATAATTACCTGAAACAACATGGCATTGAGCCTATAGACTGGCAGCTGGACGCATGACACAAACTCCCGTATTGAAACAGTATCATCCCGATTTAATTGTTGAAGAAGCACAAAATGGCTGGCGTATTGTTCGTTTGAACCGTCCAAAGTCGTTGCATGCACTGGATGAATCTATCGTGACTGCTTTACTGGAAGTCTTTCAGGACTTTCATACGGATGAGCAGGTGAAAGCCATTTGGCTCGATTCCACTACACCAAAAGCCTTCTGTGCCGGTGGCGATGTGCGCAAACTGCGTCAACTGGTGATTAATGACGAAGTTGAGGCAGCCAATAAATTCTTTGAACAGGAATATGCGCTGGATTTGTTGCTGCATAACTATGCCAAACCGGTTCTGGTCTGGGGTGAAGGTTATGTGATGGGCGGTGGTTTGGGTCTGTTTATGGCAGCGCCGTTCCGTCTGGTAACCCCGCATTCACGTCTGGCAATGCCGGAAATTAATATCGGTCTTTATCCAGATGTAGGTGCATCGCGCTTTCTGGCAGATCGGGGTGCTATTGGTCTGTTCACTGGTTTAACCGGTTCGATTATGACTGCCGCCGGCGCTTACGGAATTGGCTGGGCCACACATATCTGCGATGTCGCACGTGATGTGGTGTTGGACCGGATGATTAATATTGACTGGGATCATTATCCGGCCGGTGATTTCCGTGCTATTGATGACACTTTGAACAGTATGCATCGTCCGGTTGGACCAGGACCATTACAGAATTCATTGGATGTAATTCATAGCGTGTGTCGTGGTGTCAACTTTGAACATGACTATGAAGCAATTGTCGGTTTAAGTGATGCGCGTAGCGACTGGCTGCGTCAGGCCAGTGAAAACCTGCAAAAAGGTTCACTGACAACTGCAGCCCTAAGCTGGTTATTATGGCAATGGGGCAAGCAGGTGCATTCATGGAATGAAGTGTTTGAACTGGAAACCCAGATTTCGGCCTGGAAAATCAATCATCCTGACTTTGTTGAGGGTGTGCGTGCCCGTCTGGTCGATAAGGATTTATCTCCAGAGTGGAAGCAGGGAGCTGATCGCAGTCTGAAAGGTATTCTGGCTGATGATCCACCAGTGACTTCAATTCAAAGCTGGAATGATCTACTGAAACGTCATGGTGTTATCAGCTGATTTATGTCTGATGTAGAAGCTTATTCTGATGAATACTGGATGCAGCATGCTTTTGAGCAGGCTGCATTAGCGGCCTCGCAGGGAGAAATTCCTGTCGGGGCAATTTTAGTCAGTCGGAACCAGATTATTGGGTCAGGCTATAATGCGCCCATTTCCCTGAATGATCCTACTGCGCATGCTGAAATTCTGGCGATTCGTCAGGCCTGTAGCCACATTGCAAATTACCGTTTGCCGGAAGATACCACGCTCTATGTCACGCTAGAGCCGTGTACCATGTGTGTGGGTGCGCTGATTCATGCCCGGGTAAAACGGGTAGTATTTGGTACCACCGAGCCGAAAGCCGGTTCTCTGGTTAGTGCACGCCAATTGCTGGACAGTGGCTATTATAACCATCTGTTTGAGTTTGAATCGGGCTGTTTACAAACCCAGTGTGCAGCCCAGTTGAGAGATTTTTTCAAGCTGCGTCGTGAGCAGAAAAGACAGCAAAAATTACAACAAAAGTCCTTAAATGATCAGAATCTTTAAAGCATTTTCCTCTACACTAAGCCGTGTACGTGATTGAATCCCTTTAGGAACAATAAAATGAACGCTATTCAAATTAAAAAAGAATTTAATGCGCCTGTAGCACAGGTATTTGAATTAATGTCGAAACATGCCACCTATAACACCGCTTTTGCACCTTTGCAGGTTAAGCGTGTCAAGGATTCCGCTGATCCTGAACGCCCGGATGGTGTGGGTTCGGTGCGCCGGATGGGTTTTGGCCCGGTTAAGCCTTTGCAGGAGCAGATTACGATGCTCGAGCCAAATCAGCGGATTGAATATAAAATTATTAAAAATCCGTTGGTGAAACATCATTTGGGCGTGATTGAATTTGAGCCTGTGGCAGAAGATAAAACCCTGGTGACCTACCGGATTGAGCTGCAGGCACGCGCGCCTTTTGTCAGTAAACTCATTCTTGCCCAGTTGAAAACTGCAATTAAAATCGGTTTAAGTAAACTGGCTAAATCTGTATAAAAATCTGTAAATATGTCTGGAAACGCAATGACAGTTCAAATTATTACCATTGATGGGCCAAGTGGCTCAGGTAAAGGTACGCTTGCCGCCAAACTGGCTGCACATTATCAATTTCACTTGCTGGATTCAGGCGCGCTGTATCGTCTGCTTGGGCTGTCATTGCATAAGGCAGATTTGCTGGAAAGTCTGAGTAACGAACTAAGCAAATGCATCGAAATTGCAACAAATTTAGACATCAAATTTCAGAGCACAGCAACCGGCACTCAGGTCATGCTGGATGGCGAAGATGTCAGCCAGACCATCCGTACCGAACGTGTCGGAGAATATGCTTCAAAAGTAGCAGCAATTCCGGAACTTAGAACGGCATTGTTGGCCCGTCAGCGTGCTTTTGCCCAGGCGCCGGGGCTGGTAGCCGATGGTCGTGACATGGCCACCTCCATTTTTCCTGAAGCACAAGCCAAAATTTATCTGACCGCATCGGCAGAGTCGCGCGCGCAAAGACGTGTAAAACAGTTGCAGGGTATGGGGCTGGATGCTAAAATAAACGACATTTTAGCTAATATCGAAGCTCGCGACAAACGGGATATGGAGCGCGAAGTTGCTCCACTCAAGCCAGCGGTTGATGCTTACATCATTGACAGTTCAGATTTGAACATCGATGAAGTCTTTCAACTGATGACACGTTATGTCGATCAGCAATTAGCAAACTAAATTTATTCAGCGAATGCATAGCTTGATCAGTTTTATACGGACTATGTAAACGCTTAACTAAACCGGCCTTGTCTGATCCAAGACCGCTGACTTTATCGGAAATATCATGACCGAATCTTTTGCAGCCCTCTTTGAAGAAAGCGAATTAAACCTCAACGTTGAAAAGGGTGCTGTCATCCAAGGCGTTGTAGTAAGCATCGACTCTGATTGGGTAACAGTTGACACTGGCCTTAAATCTGAAGGTATTGTTGACCGTGCTGAATTCTTAAATGAACAACGTGAACTTGAAGTTCAAGTTGGTGATACTGTTGATGTTGTTGTTGAAGCTCTCGACAACGGTATGGGTCAAACAGTTTTATCACGTGAAAAAGCGAAACGTGCTGAAACTTGGACTAAACTTGAAAAAATCTTTGAAGACGGCGAAATCGTTACTGGTGTTATCTCTGGTAAAGTTAAAGGCGGTTTCACTGTTGACATCGGTCCAGTTCGTGCGTTCTTACCAGGTTCTTTGGTAGACACTCGTCCTATCCGTGACACCACTCACCTTGAAGGTAAAGAGTTAGAATTCAAAGTTATCAAGCTTGACGCTAAACGTAACAACGTTGTTGTTTCTCGTCGTGCTGTTATGGAAGCTGAATCTTCAGCTGACCGTGAAGCGCTTCTTGCTCAGCTTGAAGAAGGTCAAACAGTTACAGGTACGATCAAGAACCTTACTGATTACGGCGCGTTCGTTGACCTTGGTGGTATCGATGGTCTTCTTCACATCACTGACATGGCTTGGAAACGTATCAAGCACCCATCAGAAGTTGTTGAAGTTGGTCAAGAAGTTACTGTTAAAGTACTTAAGTTTGACAAAGAACGTAACCGCGTATCTTTAGGCCTGAAACAATTAGGCGAAGATCCATGGTTAGCGATCATGAGCCGTTATCCTAAAGGTTCTATCGTTAAAGCTCGCGTAACTAACTTAACTGACTACGGTTGCTTCGCTGAAATCGCTGAAGGCGTTGAAGGCTTAGTACACGTTTCAGAAATGGACCACACAAACAAAAACATCCACCCATCTAAAGTTGTTCAGATCGGTGACGAAGTTGACGTTATGGTTCTTGAAGTTGATGAAGAGCGTCGTCGTATTTCTCTTGGTATCAAACAAACTCGTGCTAACCCATGGGAAGAGTTTGCTAAGAACCACGACAAAGGTGAAAAAGTTTCAGGTACAATCAAGTCAATCACTGACTTCGGTATCTTCATCGGTTTACCAGGCGGTATCGATGGTCTGGTTCACTTGTCTGACATCTCTTGGAACGAACAAGGCGAAGAAGCGATTCGTCGTTACAAGAAAGGTGACACTGTTGAAGCGGTTATCCTGTCTGTAGACGCTGAAGGCAACCGTATCAGCCTTGGTATCAAGCAATTGAACAGCGATCCATTCAACGATTTCTTAGCTGCTAACGAACGCGGTGCGCTGGTTAAAGGTACTGTAACTGCAGTTGACGCGAAAGGCGCGACTGTTAAGTTAGCTGACGAAGTTGAAGCAACTCTGAAAGCATCTGAAATCAACCGTGATCGCGTTGAAGATGCAACTAAGTTCTTAGAAGTTGGTCAAGAAGTTGAAGCGAAAATCATCAACGTTGACCGTAAGTCTCGCTCTATCAACTTGTCTATCAAAGCGAAAGACGAAGCTGAAGAGAAAGAAGCAGTAGCTAACTTACGTCAAGCAACAGCTTCTCAAGACAATGGTCCTAAGACTATTGGTGATCTGATCAAAGCTCAGATGAACCACTAAGTAGCCGTGGAAAAGTATGATTAATGTAATTTAACTCTTACTTTTTACACAAATACTGTAAACGGTAGCGTAGTATTAACTTATTGCGCTACCGTTTTGTATTTAAACAGGTTATTATCGGTTTTGAGTTAAAGTAGCTTGATAATTAAAGAGGTCGCAGATGACTACTGAAGCACTTAATAAGTCTGACTTAATAGAGCGAATTTCCCTAAAAAATCCACATTTAGCGGAACCTTTAGTTGAAGAAGCTGTTAAGATTATGATTGATCAAATGATTGAATCACTGTCTGCAGATAACCGAATTGAAATTCGTGGATTTGGTAGCTTTGCATTACATCATCGTGAGCCACGTGTAGGTCGTAACCCGAAAACGGGCAAGTCAGTTAAAGTGGCGGCAAAAGCGGTACCTCATTTCAAACCAGGTAAAGCATTGCGCGATGCAGTGAACGCATCTGCAGAGAAATAATTAATTTATATCCTGAGGTGTGTTTATGCGTTACGTCTTAGTCGCATTATTGATTGTACTGTTTGGCTATTCATTGGCTCTGGTTTTACAAAACGGGACCGAGCTGTCGGTTGACCTTTTGTTCACTCAAGTTCCAGCCATGCGTTTGGGGTTATTGTTATTACTGACCCTGGCATTGGGTGTTGTTGTTGGACTTTTACTGGGTGTGCAGATTTTCCGCGTATTCCAGACCAGCTGGGAAATCAAGCGACTGCGTAAAGATATTGACCATCTGCGCAAAGAGCAAATTCATACGGCACAGTTGGCAGCGGCTGAGGCAGCTGCAAATACACGCCATGAAAAAACGGTAGTAGATATTCATCCGAATGATCGTTCATCTACACCTTTATAGTGGGCGCTTGAATAAAGTTGAATGGCTTTATTCAGGGTCTGTAACTTGAAATATTTAACGCTTAAGAGCTGATCTCTTAAGCGTTTTTTATGCAGCCATGTTTTGAAATGCTTAGTTTGTTCTATAAGGTTTTATAAATAAGCAGTTTAATTTAACTGCTTTGCTTATATTCAATAAAATTCACTTGGTTGCCAGATTTGAAATTCGTATAATGCTTTAATTTTGTCAGTTTTAAGGGTCTTCTCATGAGTATTATCGTTGCTTTAGATGCAAAAAGTCATTACGACGCAATGACAATTGCCGAGCAGCTAGACCCAGCCTTATGTCGGGTTAAGGTCGGTAAAGAGCTGTTTACCCATGAAGGGCCAGCAGTGGTCAAAGCACTGCAAGATAAAGGCTTTGAAGTTTTTCTGGATTTGAAATTCCACGATATTCCTAATACCACGGCTCAGGCTGTATGTGCGGCAGCAGACTTAGGGGTGTGGATGGTGAATGTGCATGCCTCTGGCGGCCGGAAAATGATGGAAACCTGTGTAGAGCGCTTAAAAGCAGGGAATTACAACACCCAGCTGATTGCAGTGACTGTTCTGACCTCAATGGGCCGTGAAGATTTACGTGATATCGGTTTAGATATTGAGCCATTTGAACAGGTGAAGCGTTTAGCCGCCTTAACCAAAGACAGCGGTTTGGATGGCGTAGTTTGTTCAGCGCAAGAAGCCAAGATGCTGCGTGAAAGCTTGGGTCAGGAATTTGCTCTGGTAACGCCGGGGATTCGCCCTGAAGGTTCTGCTGCAGATGACCAGAAGCGTATCGTCACACCTAAACAGGCGATGCTGGATGGTTCAACGCATCTGGTGATTGGTCGCCCAATTACCAAGGCGGAACGTCCTCGTCAAATGCTTAAAGATATTCTAGCGACGTTGTAATCCCCTAAATCCCCCTTTTCAAAGGGGGACTCCTCATTTTGTAAAGGGAGGTTGGGAGGGATTATTAAATCACTGCCAGAATACTGACCACGATAGGTGCCAATACTGACAACACAAAACCACTGACCATGGCATGCGGAATAAAGTCATTGCCACAGGCCTGTTTCACCATTGGTAAGGTCACATCCATTGCTGTAGCGCCAGCAGAAGAAATGGCCGCACGCGGATAGCGCCAACCCATCAGATACATCAGCACAATCGCAAAGATTTCCCGGAATAAATCATTCATCAGGGCAATACTGCCCAGTTCAGCTGTACGCAGTTCACTAATTACAATCCCGCTCATGGAATAAAAGCCATAGCCTTGCGACAGCATGATCAGATCTTTTAGGGAAATGTGTGATAGCCAGAATAAGCAGAACAGCGCCCCTAAAATCGAGCCAACAATACAGCCCACTGGCACCAGCAGGATGTTCCAGTTTAACCAGGAGTGGTCAAGTGGCGCACGTGCGAGATCAAAACCAATCATTAGCATAAAGACCAGTAATAAATGCCAGGTACTAATATGTAAATTGAGCTGCCAATATTCACTGCCCAGATAAAGCAGATAACCTGCGGCTAAAGCAATGAAGGCATAACTGATATTGAGTAAGGATTGTAGTACCAGACTGAAGGATACGCGTCCTTGGCTGGGCTGAAAACCGGCCCATTTAAACAGGCCATAACAGCAGGCGAAAGCGCCGAGACTGGTGCTAAATGAAATCAGCATTGCGCTGGTTAAAATACGTTCCGGTTGAGGGATTTGGTTTAAAGTCTGGGCAAATTCAAGTGAAATGGCGATGAGGAGAATATAGCTGAAATAAGGTAACAGTTTCAGCATAAGCTGTTGCAGCCAGCGGGGAAACCGGGCTGCAAAGGCATAGCCGAGATAGAGACAAAATAGTAGCTGGAAAATAAGCCAAAAGGATTGCATCTATACTCGCCTAAAATCAATTCCTGCTTATTATGCCTGAATTAGCTGGCCAGCTGTTGTTTTGCACGTTTATTCAGTAAGCGATAATCAGCCGGATTCACTTTCTGGGTTTTTAACCAGTATTTCCAGGTATAGGTCGGCCAGAGGGCAAAGTTTTTACCGCCATCTTGCTGATACCAGCTGACACAACCGGATTGCCAGATGGTCCCGGCCAGCATCTCCTGAACATAACGGTTATAGTCATCATGAACCTGATCTTTAATGACTATGGCATCGGTCTGGGTACGTTCGACCAGCTTGATCATCTGCAAAATATAGTCGACCTGTGCCTCAATCATAAACACTACGGAATTATGCGCCAGCACGGTATTGGGGCCTAGCAGCTGGAACAGGTTGGGAAAGCCTTTGGTGCAAATGCCGTAATAACTTTCGGCGCCATCTTTCCAGGCCTGTTTCAGCTCCACGCCATGTTCACCGACACAATCAAACGATTTCAGATAAATGCGCGGATCGGTAATAAAACCGGTGCCATAAATCAGACAATCAATTGGGCGTTCTTTGCCATCTTTGGTGATGATGCTGTGTTCAGTCAGCTCCTGAATGGCATCAGTCACCAGTTCGACATTGGTGCGATTAAAGGTCGGATAATATTTATTGGAGACCAGAATACGTTTACAACCCATAATATAGTCAGGAATCAGCTTGGCGGCGATGCGTTTGTCCTTGACCTGATATTTTAAAAAGGCTTCGGCCAGTTTCTGGGTATATTTCATTACCCCTGGTTTTACAATCGGCACCACGCGGGATTCATTGGACCAGTACAGGCGGGCGCGGTGCAGTTTTCTAAACCAGTCAAACTTTTTAAACAGCTTTTTTTCAAGCTGGCTATAGAGTCGTTCATCGCGTGGAATCACCCAGGCGGCGGTACGCTGAAACACATACAGCTGTCTGGTTTGTGGGGCAATTTCCGGAATATATTGAATGGCACTGCCGCCAGTACCAATTGAGGCGACATTTTTACCGTTTAAGTCGTATTGATGATCCCACTGCGATGAATGAAAGACCTTGCCTTTAAATTTTTCGATCCCCGGAATATGTGGAATTTGCGGCACATGCAAGGGTCCGGAGGCAAATACCACGTATTGGGCAATTAGCTTGCGCTGCTGATTGAGCTGTAAATGCCATTCGCAGTCCTGTTCCTGATAATGCGCAGACAGGACTTCAGTCTGAAACTGGCAATAATCTCTGAGCTGGAACTGATCGGTCAGGCCCTGAATATAGGCAAAAATCTCTGGCGCTTCGGCATAGCGTTTTGACCAGTCGGTTTTGGGCGCAAATGACAGGGAATACATATGCGATTGCACATCACAGGCCGCACCCGGATACTGGTTTTCCCGCCAGGTACCACCAACCTCATTGGCTTTTTCCAGAATAATAAAATCGGTGATCTGTTGCTGCAGTAGGCGAATGGCCATCGCCAAGCCACCAAAACCGGCACCAATAATGGCAATTTTAGTTTTTTGAACGGCATGATTTGTAGAAAAATCATGATTTGACAATGCATCATGCATAGTTGTATATCCTTTTCTTTTTATTTCTATGATTAGCATATAAGCGGGTCAGTGCAGATGCCATGATAGCACTGACAGAAAAATTGATATTTTCGGCAATTTAAAAATAGTGAATGATATAGTAAAACAGATATACAGACGTGACTCAAGCGCCCCTATGAAACGATCCATTCTCGGTCTCATGTACTTAATTCAAGGTATGCGAAATGCCGGAATTGATGTGGATGAGCGTTTGCAAAGTATCGGGCTGCATGCAGATGCACTGGATGCCAGTTCGGTGATTCATCCGCGACTGGAACTGGATATTCTGAAGATTATTGGCGCCGGGGTGCGACCTGAGCAGGGTATTTTTATTGGCCAGCATTATGCACTGGCCGGTTATGGTCCCTTGCTGATGTTACTGGTGACCTCTGACACTATTGCGACCGCGATTGAAAAAGGCATTCAGTATCAGGGGCTGACGCATCTGACCGGGCAGCTAAAGCTGAAACATGAAGCAGATCGGGTGGCGCTGCAATATCTGCCGAATGATCTGGATAGCGATTTGGGTATGCTGCGGGCGCAATGTGAAATTTCCGGGACTTTCAAGTTTATTCAGGATCTTTACAAGATGATGAGCCTGAATGTGCCGCAAATCCGTATTGAACTGCCATTTGCACGTCCAGATCAGGCACAGGCCCTGGTGGCTTATCATGACTATTATGGTCATGACTTGTGTTTTGGCCATGACCATGCAGCGTTCTGGTTCGAGCAGTCGGTGCTGGAAGTGAAAATTCCATCCGCCGATTCAATTACCTTTAAGACCTTTGAAGAAAAGTGTATTGAAGAGCTGCAGCGCTTAAAACTGGAAGATCAGGCACCGACCTTGGTGCAGCGGGTCAAAGATTATCTGGAATTGCAGCAGGGCGTGATGCCGACCATGGCCGAAACCGCGCAGGCCTTACAGATTCCAGAGCGCACCTTGCGTCATCAGTTACAGCAGCTGAACACCAGTTATAAACAGATTCGTGAAGATTTAATTAAAGACAAGGCATTGAGATTAATTGAATATCAAGCTTATTCAATTGAAATGATTGCAGAGTTACTGGGTTATTCAGAACCTGCGGCCTTTAATCATGCCTTTAAACGCTGGTTTGGACAAAGTCCGCGCCAGTATGGGAAATAGCCTAAGCATTTTAAACCCAAAGTGGTATATTGTGCGGCGGTTATCTTCGTTATCATTTATTAACCCCAAAAGTACTGAATAATATGTCTGACTTCAACTCATCCCACAACACAGCATATACTCCATTGTCTCCGGCAGAACGCTATGCACAGGCGTTGGCGTCGGGGCAGTTCATGCCAGATGAAGCACAGGCCGAAGCGGTACACGAGCTGGACCGGGTGTGGCAAGAGTTAATTCAGCGTTATAAAGCCTCGAAAAAGGCCTTTCGCCGTTTTCGTCGTCAGACATCCCCGCGCGGTGTGTATATGTGGGGCGGGGTTGGACGCGGTAAAACCTGGCTGATGGACCAGTTCTATGAATCAATTCCGTTTCGCCGCAAAATCCGTATGCACTTCCATCACTTTATGCAGCATGTGCATCGTGAACTGAACAAACTGTCAGGGCAGCGTAACCCGCTCGATACAGTGGCTGATCAGATTTATAAAGATGCGGTGATCATCTGTTTTGATGAATTCTTTGTATCTAACGTGACCGATGCCATGATTCTCAGCGACCTGTTCCAGAAGCTGTTTAATCGCGGCATTACTTTGGTGGCCACCTCAAACATCGCGCCAGATGGCTTGTATAAAAATGGTATTCACCGTGACCGCTTTATTCCGACCATTGAAATGGTGAAAAAGAACTGTGCCATTTTAAATGTCGATGCCGGGGTGGATTACCGTTTACGCGTGTTAAAGCAGGCGCAACTGTTTAAATCGCCACTGACGCATGACCATAATGTCTGGATGGCGCAGCGTTTTGATGCGCTGACCCATACCCAAACCCATTCGGATGAACCGATTACCATCAACAACCGTTTAATTGAAACGGTGGCGCATACTGAAGATGTGTTGTGGTGTGAATTCTCGGAAATGTGCCTGAAACCGCGTAGCCCAGCTGACTATATTGAAATTGCCAACCTGTACAATACCGTGCTGGTCAGTAATGTGCCGCATTTAACCGATTATCTGGCCGATGGTACACGCCGTTTTATTTATCTGGTCGATGAGTTTTATGATCGTGGCGTAAAGCTGCTATTAACCTCAGAAGATTCGATTATTGAACTTTACCAAGGTGAAAAACTGGCCTTTGAAATTGAACGGACGCGTTCACGTTTGCTGGAAATGCAGTCAGATGATTATTTACATGCAGCGCATCGTCAGATTTCAGCTGCGGGTGCATCGACTGAAGCATCTTAATACTGAATTCGACATATTTAAAAAGCGTCCAACCGGGCGCTTTTTTTGTAGCAAAAAATCTTTGCTGCTTTTATCGACATTTTGTTCAATTCATGGCTTAATCTTGGCTAATAATAAAACCCGGAAGGGCTGAAGTACCGAATTTTCTTTACAATTCTGAACTTAAGTCTAATTCCGACATTTCAAAAACTTTATACACTGTAGGTTATATATTTCGCTTAATGATAATGTTACATCCTAAGATTATTTTATTTTTAAATAGCAATATTTATTTAATAAAAAATGATCACTATTTAGCAATGTGATAATACTATTCAGCCAAATATAAATCGGTATACTAGAATCTCTTGTATAAAAAGTAGCAATATCAGGAAAGACAATGACTGCACGTATTCAAAAAGGCAAGTTAGCGATTGCTAAAGAACTTTACGATTTCATCGAAAATGAAGCATTACCAGGTTCTGGTTTAGACAGTGACACCTACTGGAAAAACTTTGAGCAAGTCGTTGTCGACCTTACGCCTAAGAACAAGGCATTGCTTGCCAAACGTGATGATCTGCAAGCGAAGATTGACGAATGGCATCGCAATAACACATTTGAACTAGAAGCTTACAAAGCCTTCTTGTCTGAAATTGGCTACTTATTACCAGAAGTAGAAGATTTTCAAATTACGACTGAAAATGTAGATGAAGAAATTGCATTACTGGCAGGCCCACAGTTAGTTGTCCCTGTACGTAATGCGCGTTACTGCCTGAACGCAGCCAATGCACGCTGGGGTTCTCTATACGACGCACTATACGGCTTTGACGTAATCTCTGAAGAAGATGGCGCAGAAAAAGGCAAAGGCTATAACCCGAAACGTGGTGAGAAAGTTATCGCATTCGCGAAAAACTTCCTGGATGAAACTTTCCCGTTGGCGCAAGGTTCACACGCAGATGCAACAAAATATGCGGTTGAAGGCAATGCACTGGTTGTTAGCCTGAAAGATGGCTCAACTACGACTGTTGCAGATGCTGCTAAATTTGTCGGTTATAACGGCGAAGCGGCTGCACCAACTGAAGTTGTGCTGAAAAATAACGGCCTGCACGTCATCATCCAGATTGATGCCAACAGCCCAATTGGCCAAACTGATGCTGCTGGTGTTAAAGACGTAGTTCTTGAAGCTGCAGTAACAACAATCCAAGACTTGGAAGACTCTGTTGCAGCGGTTGATGCTGAAGAAAAAGTAGAAGGCTACCGTAACTGGTTAGGCCTGATGAAAGGTACACTGGAAGAGTCGATTGAGAAAAATGGTAAAACCATTACCCGTAAACTCAATGCTGACCGTACCTTCAAAAATGTTGAAGGCGGTGAAACCAAGGTTCATGGCCGTTCATTGATGCTGCTTCGTAACGTAGGTCACTTGATGACCAACCCGGCGATTCTGGTCGATGGTGAAGAAATTTATGAAGGCATCATGGATGCATTGGTAACACCTCTGCTTACTGTGGCTGACATCCGTGGTGAAAACACGATCAAGAACTCGCGTAAAGGTTCAATGTACATCGTGAAGCCAAAAATGCATGGTCCAGAAGAAGTGGCATTTGCAGTTGAACTATTCGAGCGTGCTGAACAGGCGCTGGGCTTACCTGCGAAGACTTTAAAAATTGGTATCATGGATGAAGAACGTCGTACTTCTGTGAACCTGAAGAACTGTATTGCACAGGCGAAAGACCGTACCATCTTCATTAACACAGGTTTCATGGACCGTACTGGTGACGAAATCCATACCTTCATGGAAGCGGGTCCATTCGTTCGTAAAGGCGAAATCAAAGGCCAAAAATGGTTCCCGGCGTACGAAAACCGTAACGTGATGGTCGGTCTGCAAACCGGTTTACGTGGTAAAGCACAGATTGGTAAAGGCATGTGGCCAAAACCAGACATGCTGTTAGACATGTACAAAACCAAGACTGAACATCCAGAAGCGGGCGCAAGCTGTGCGTGGGTTCCATCACCAACTGGTGCAGTGGTTCACGCGATTCACTACCATCAAATTAATGTCGCGAACCGTCAGCAGGAATTGCTTGCGACTGAAGCGCTGCCATTAGATGATCTGTTAACGCCACCATTGGCAACAGACACCAACTGGTCTGATGAAGAGAAACTGAAAGAACTGGAAAATAACTGTCAAGGTATCCTGGGTTATGTCGTTCGTTGGGTTGACCTGGGTGTGGGCTGTTCGAAAGTTCCAGACATCAACGATGTTGGCCTTATGGAAGACCGCGCAACTTTGCGTATTTCTTCTCAGCACGTTGCTAACTGGTTACGTCACGGTATCGTCACGCGTGCACAGGTTGAAGAAGTGATGCAACGTATGGCGAAAATTGTGGATGAGCAAAATGCCAACGATCCACTGTACACGCCAATGGCAGCAGACTTTGCCAACAACGTTGCATTCCAGGCAGCGTCTGACCTGATCTTTAAAGGTGGCGAGCAGCCAGCAGGTTATACCGAGCCGCTATTGCACGCAGCACGTTTAAAATTAAAAGGCTATACAGGTGACTAATCCTGAATTTGCCTGATCTAAAAAGCCTTCTTCGGAAGGCTTTTTTTTATGGCAATAATTACACACCGAACAGCACTAGAACTTTCTGTGCAGACCTTTTAGAGTGAAGGAAATCATCAAAATCTGGAAGATGTTATGGGCGCGTATCAATTTCTTGATCAACAGTTTATTGCCGGTGAATGGATCAAGGGCACTTCAACCCGAATCCTGGACAATCTGAATCCTTATACCCAAGAAAGCATTTTAAAATTACAAGGTGCCAGTATTGTCGATGTCGACAGTGCCTATGCGGCGGCTTTGGAGTATGCCGCAAAGTGGGCAGACAGTTCAGCCGAAGCACGAAAAAATCTGCTGCTGCGCGTAATTGAGATTATTCAGGCGCGTCGGGAGGAAATTATCGACTGGCTGATTCAGGAGTCGGGCAGTACCCGTTTAAAAGCCAATATTGAAGTCGATGCTGCAATAGGCATTTTAAAAGAAAGCTCGACTTTCCCGGAGCGTATGTTAAGCCAACAGTTGCCATCTCCCGATCCAACCCGTCAAAGCTATGCGGTACGTAAACCGCTGGGCGTGGTGGCGGTAATTAGCCCGTGGAATTTTCCTTTTCATTTAAGTATGCGTTCGGTGGCTGCAGCACTGGTGCTAGGCAATACCGTGGTGCTGAAACCGGCCAGTGATACGCCAATTACCGGTGGCTTGCTGCTGGCTAAACTGTTTGAAGAAGCCGGTGCTCCGATGGGCAGCCTTAGTGTGCTGGCAGGTGCAGGTAGTGAAATTGGTGATTATTTTGTTGAACATGAAGTGCCGAAACTGATTTCCTTTACTGGTTCTACCGAAGTGGGCAAGCGCGTAGGGCAATTGGCAGTGGGTAGCCCGAATTTAAAACGGCTGGCGCTGGAGCTGGGCGGAAACGCACCTTTGGTGGTGCTGGATGATGCCGATCTGGACTTGGCAGTAGAACTGGCGGTGATGGGGCGCTTTTTGCATCAGGGCCAGATTTGTATGAGTACCAATCGCATTATTGTCGATGCAAAAGTGCATGACAGTTTTGTTGGTAAATTGGTTGAACGCAGTAAAAGCATTCCTTTTGGTGATCCAAATGATGAGGCTACGGTGATTGGCCCAATTATTAACCGCGATCAGGTGCAGAAGATTCAGCGTATTATCCAGCAAGGGCAAGAGGCCGGTGCGACACTGGTACTGCAAGGTGCCACGCGCGGTCATGTGATTCCACCGCATATTTTTATTGATGTTGACCCGGCGTCGAGTCTGGCGCAAGAAGAAAGTTTTGGGCCGGTACTGCCCGTGATTAAAGCACAAAATGAGGCCGAAGCACTGATGCTGGCCAATGCCACACGTTTTGGCTTATCGAGCGCGGTCTGTAGCGCCAATATTGAACGTGCCGAAGCTTTTGCTTTAAAGATTGACGTCGGGATGACGCATATCAATGCCATTACCGTAGCCGATTATCCGAATGCACCTTTTGGCGGTGAGAAAAATTCAGGTCTGGGACGTTTTAATGGTCAATGGGTGTTGGAGGAGTTTTGTCGCACCCACTGGTTAACGCTACCCAGTTAAAGCACAGACGCAACTTAACCGCCTGAAGGCGTATAATAGAGCTGTCTAAACTGAGCAGCCATATTGTCATGTGTGCCAACTTTAAACCGCTTACACTACAACAGCGACAGGATTTAAATCTCCCGGATATTCCTTTTGAATATGAAGATGAGGTCTATCCGGGTTATCACTTACCGTTGCTGTTCAAATCTGAACAGGGGCTGGAATGGCGTAAGGTGATGTTTGGTTTGGTGCCGAAGTGGGCGGAAGATAAGAGCATTGCCCATAAAACCTATAATGCCCGTAATGAAACCCTGTTACAGAAACCCAGCTTTCAGGAAGCGGTGCTGAAACGCAAGTTTGGGGTTATTCCGGTAACGGAGTTTTATGAATCCAAATATATTGACAATAAACCGCAGCGCTGGGGCGTGCGCCGTAAAGATGGGCAGGCGTTTTATATTGCGGCTTTATATGAAATTTGCAAAATTCAGGATGAGATTATTCGTTCCTGCACCATGATTACCATGGACGCGATCGACCACCCAATGATGAAAGACTTTCATGAACCGGGCAATGTAAAACGTTCGGTGATTGTGATTCCACATGCACGTTTGCAGGAATGGCTTGGCCAAACTCAGCCGGATATTCAGCGTTTTGTCGAAGGCTTTCCAGTTGAAGAGTTTGAATGCTCGCATGTGCCAAAAATAAAAATCGAAAAAGTTAGTCCCCAACTGAACTTTTTCGATTCTTTGTCATAAGCAGTGTGTAGAATGCTGGATGATTAACGCGATAAGTTATTAAAAATATGACGCAAACTGTCCATCATTTTTTCAATCTGTAGCGGGGTTAAACCTTCAAAGGACTGTTCCAGTACTACACCGGTCAGATCATTGATTTTTTCGGTCATGGCATGGCCCTGATCGGTCAGAATAACCCGGGTGATGCGCGCATCATCTTCACAGGAGTAGGTCTCCACCAGGCCTTCTTCTTTCAGGCGATAGACAATTTTGGTGGTGGTCGACATCTTTGATACCACCATGTCTGACAGGTCGGAAACGCTGGCATTCGGTTTGGCTTTTAGCGCAATCAGAATGCGGCGGCGTGAGTTATCCAGCCCATATTTCTTGAGTGCATGATCGACATTTAACACATATTGAGCATGGACTTGGGTTACCCAGTAATAAGGAAACTGCTCAATATTGAAGTCTTCAGTAGAAGGCAGAAATTTGGAATATTTCTTGGTCATTTAGTTATTCCTTGCATTTTTAATTGTATTTGTGTGAAATCCCATCACATTTTATTTGAAATGTCATATGCTTAGCAAGTCGTTTTAATCGTATTCGTCAATAAAAGGCTCAGTCAAAGCGTTTTTATCGGGAGATCAGCTGGCTTAGACTGGGATAGTTAGGGAGAGATCATCCCTATTTTAGTCCTGATAAATGGTCACAATCTTCTGTGTAAACTTCAGTATTTCATCTTAAACATGGTATTTTTAAAGTGGTTTAGATGAGTAATGAGGATGAAGGTTTTATCCAGCAATCATTCAGCCTAAAACACCCCAAAGTCTTGTCTCCTAAAAAACAACCATTTTCACTTGATCTTAATTGGCTGTTTTTTTCTGCTTGAAATAGCGACTGATAGGGCGTCACACCTTTCTCGCGAAGCACTTTGATAAACGTATATTTGTTGCATTGTCATATATTTTTATCCGTTATTTTTGCATGAAAATGATCATGATGCTGTTAAGAGTAAAGCATTTGAGTTGAGGACTTGCATGTCTTCCTTCAGGATTTACTTTCAAACCGTTTAAGTAAAAGTAACAAATTGAAAACTGGGCTACATTTATCTCAATACTAGAAATTTGAGTCTTTTAGATAGAAAAATAATATCTTGGAATTTATTTTTTAATAAAATAATAAAAATCAAATATTTATATTTAAGTTGTGAAATCTAGCCCCGATTTTTGCTCTGATTGCAGTCATTTATCTCTCTTTGGAAGTTTTAATAAAACCTGAAATTTAATTACAAACTTGTACTTTTTTTAAGCAGAAAACTTGGCTTAATTTAACTAATACAGGAATTTACCAAAAAAATTCCGAAAAAATGATTACAAAAATAGAAGATTATGCATAATATTTTTATCTACAGTTGAAAAGGTTAAATTTATGGATCCGTCGCCGGGCCCAGGTCTACATTTCGAATTACACGCTAACCCTATCGGAGAGATGAACTAATGGAGTTTTTATTAGATCCGGGAATTTGGGTTGGTTTAATAACACTTATTATTTTAGAAATTGTTCTAGGTATTGATAACCTAGTCTTTATTGCCATTCTGGCAGAAAAATTACCTCCTGAGCAGCGTGATAAAGCCCGTGTGATTGGCTTGTCTTTGGCCTTGCTCATGCGTTTGGGGTTATTATTCGCAATCTCTTGGTTAGTCACCTTGACTCAACCGCTTATTTCGATATTTGATTTAACATTCTCAGGGCGGGATCTGATTCTCCTGTTCGGTGGTTTGTTCTTGGTCTATAAGGCCGTGACCGAATTGCACGAGAAGATGGAAGGCAAGCCGGAAGTTAAAGTGACCACCAATGTGGTTTATGCCAGCTTCACCGCAGTGGTTGCCCAGATCGTAATCCTGGATGCTGTATTCTCTTTAGACTCTGTTATTACCGCAATTGGTATGGTCGACAACATCTATGTGATGATGGCCGCCATGATTGTAGCAATGGCGGTCATGTTACTGGCGTCTAAACCGCTAACAGCCTTTGTTAACCGTCATCCAACCGTGGTAATCTTGTGTTTAAGCTTCCTGCTGTTGATTGGTATCAGCCTGATTGCAGAAGGTTTTGGTTTCCACATTCCGAAAGGTTATATCTATTCAGGTATTGGTGTAGCCATTGCCATTGAAGCCTTTAACCAGTTTGGGCAGCGTAATGCGGCAAAACATGAAGCGAAAATTCCGCTGCGTCACCGTACTGCAGATTCGATTCTGAAGTTAATGGGTGGCCGTATTGAAACTACGGACATGCATTCAAGTGAAGCACAAGAAACCTTTGCGCATGAAGAGCGTTATATGATTGGCGGCGTATTAACGCTGGCAGAACGTTCGGTTGCGTCGATTATGACGCCGCGTAACCAGATTTCCTGGGTGAACATTGAAGATACACCAGAACAGATTCGTGAGCAGGTATTGTCGGTACCGCACAGTTTATTCCCAGTGTGTCGTGGTAGCCTTGACAAAGTCATCAGTATTGTTCGTGCCAAAGAGCTACTGGATGTGCTAGATGATGAAGAAGCCTTTAAGGCGCTGGTGAAACGTCACCGTCCAATTTACATTTTTGAAAAAATGAAAGTCATTGATGCGATCAATACTTTGCGTACTTCAAAAGGTTCATTGGTATTGGTGAGTGACGAGTTTGGTAATGTGCAAGGTCTGATTTCGCCGCTGGATGTGTTTGAAGCGATTGCCGGTGAGTTCCCGGATGCCGATGAACAGCCAGATTTAATCCGTGTTAACGAGACCACCTGGAAAGCGACCGGTATGCTGGACGTTTATCAGCTTGAGCTGGAACTGGGTATGCTGGATCTGGTGGAAGAAGATGCAGGCTATATTAGTGTTGCCGGCTTAATCTTGGATAAAACCCAGGGCGATGTACAAGTCGGTACGCATCTGGACTATCAGGGCGTACACTTTGAAGTCACCGAGCTGGAAGGTAACCGCATTAAAACCGTGATGATTACCTACGCTTAATTGCCAAAAGTTGGTAAATCAAAAAAGCCTCACTGATGTGGGGCTTTTTCTGTTCTGGTGTTTATTTAAAGCTCATCTTTTTTCAAGAGAGTTGCAGTTTTAGATACGTAACTCGGCCGCAATCACCGGCCACAGGTTCTGGTGAGAGCGTTTAAACATCAGCATATGACCAATTGTTTTATGACCATACTGCTGTGGTTTTAGTTCAATCATCCGGGTAGGAGCATTGGGATAAAGGCGCAGTAAATCTTTGACGTTGGCTTCGGTGGCAATTTCGTCATCGGAACTCCAGAGTACGCTCATCGGGCTATGGATGTCAGCATGAAAATCTTCAAATACACTTTTGCCAATGGCATTGATTACATAACCAGGTTTGCCACAAAACTCTGCCCATTGCCGGGCCACATTTTTCGGTAAATTTTCGCCCATACCAATGGCCTGGGTTGGGCCATATCCATGGGTAATGCGGGCGATCGGGAAAATGACCTGAAACATTAGTGGCGCCAGTAGTTTGGTGCGTCCTTTAAGGCCTTTGACATGGCCGGTCGAACCCGATACCGCTACAACTTTGGCCACCTTGGCATGGTTGGGGCAAATACCCAGCAGCTGGCCGCCAGCACTATGTCCCAATAAAATCACCTGTTCGGCCTGGCTCAGTTGCAATAGATGCTCGATACCGGCTGCAATGTCCAGTTGGCCCCAATCGACAATACTGGCTTGTGAGTGCTTTAATTTCCCTTGTAAAGAGCCGCCAATACCGCGAAAATCAAAACTGAGCACGTCATAACCTTGCTGGCTTAACCACTCGGCAAAAGGATGATAAAACCCTTGCGTGATGCCAGTCGCGGGACAAATTAGGACAGGGTAAGGCTGCTTTTTAGCCTGATGGGTGTAGAAGCGCCCACTCAGCTGATAGCCATCTGCGCAGGTAATATGGACGGGGTCAAACGAAGTCATAGGATGAACATTAAAAAAAGTGAATGACTCTAATGTAAAGGAGTTTGCTGTGAATGCAGTTGCAATCTCTGACTTCGGGGTCATGCAGTAAGGCAATTCAAATAAGGACAAAACGAAATGAATGCAATGGATCTTGATGTTACGGTGAAAGGGGCGATTCTGGCCAGCGGTATATTTTTATGGGTGGGCATGCTGACCGGGGTATGGAAATACTGGCAGATTCGGCATTCACCACAGGCGCGTGCTCATTATTATGTCGATATTGCGCATCGTAGCAGTTTGCTCTATGCGCCGGCCAGTCTGATTCTGGCAGCCATGGCTTATTTTTCGGTATGGTCCACCGAACTGAATTTGCTACTGGTGGCAATTAACCTGTTTTTCTTTGCTTTTTCAATCTTGAGTTATGCACTGCATGGTTATTTAAAGGACACCACCAATCAGTTTAAAACTCCGCATCAGTTGGGCAAATGGCATCTGCCAAAAAGTTTAATGAGTCTGGCGATGTTGCTGCTGGTACTGGGTGAGGTACTGGCCACCTTGCTACTGGTGGTGGGTGCGGGATTATATTTATGGGCTTAAGGGTGTGTTGCCAAGCAGTATAAAAAGCTATTTTTCTGATTCTGAGCAGATGGATGAAGGCTCATCCATCTGGGTCGGTTAAAAATTAAGAGTTGTGCTGATCAATGGGAGCCGGCTGTCGATATTTTTCATCGACCACAGCCCAAATATAGAAGGCGATACAGACGATTAGTGCGTAGATAAAGTATGCCGGTTTCAGGTTACCCTGAATCAATCCTTGAAAGACCAGCGTCAGCAGCAGTGCAAAGGTGGTGCTGAGGAAAGTTACTAAATTGTTATTTGCCTTCAGAGCGTTAATGAAGACTTGCTTATTGAAATGTAATGATAACATCTCCATCCCTCCTGTATTTTGATCAAAAACAGACTATTTTGATCGGATTAGTTTGTTTAGTTGTACTGCGAATTGCAGTGTATTTCAAGCGCCTATCGCAATATTTTGAAAGAACATAGTGTGTATAAATAAATGCTCAAATTCAGTTCATTTATTTACGGAATATTAGGGCATCACTGTAAAGAAGTGAGTAAAGATGTAGCATTATTTATGCCAGCTTAACAATAGGGCAGCTATTAGGCTTTGGTAGAAGGTATGCAAAAAGAGGGTAAAGAGCAGCATTGCGCTGAATTAAAGGGTTTCAGAGAATGAGGAGAAGCGAAAGTGGATGAGCTTACTTCAATTGACCTGGAAGTTGAGCAAGATTGAGCTAAACCAGACTGAAAGAAAGTGACACAATAAGAGTCAGTTTGGGTAAAACTTGACCATTATTGAGCAATTTAAAATCGGGTTTGGGTAAAACCAGACTTTAACGACTCGGGTTAAGGCTTAGTGTTTAACCTTGTCGATCACAATACAAATCAGCAGGACAATGGTAGATGGAATCAGCCAGGCCAGGTTTTGCGCGCTTAACGGTAAGTTCAGTAAAGCTTCTGGTAAAAAGCCATCTAGCCCTGCCACTTTTAAGCCATCAATCACGCCAAAGAATAAGGCTACTGCGGTGACCGGACGAATTACACGCGCTGGAGAATGGAAGTTTTTCCAGAAAAAGCCCAGTAAGATCACTACAATCGCAGGCGGATAAATCGCACTTAATACCGGCACTGAGAGTGCAATCAGTTTGGTCAGACCGAGGTTGGAAATCACCAGCGAGAAACCGACTAATACAAATACCCAAGTACGATACCTAATGCGGGTAATTTGCGAGAAGTATTCTGCACAGGCACAGGTCAGGCCAATCGCGGTTACCATACAGGCAATGAAAATCATGGCACTTAAGAATAGTGAACCTAAGTCACCAAAAGCATGTTGCACATAGGCATGTAGGATCACTGCGCCATTGGCTGCATTCGGTGCTACTTCATGACTGCCCAAGCCCAGTTTGAACAGGCTTAAATACACCAGGGTTAAACCGATACCAGAGATCAGTCCGGCAATCATGGCGTATTTGGTCATCAGCTTTTTATCGCTGACCCCACGCGAACGCATGGCATTAATAATCACAATACCAAATACCAAGGCACCCAGGGTATCCATGGTTAAATAACCATTGACGAAACCTTCCGAGACTGGACTGTTGATATAGTTATTAATGGCTGGCGGAATATGACCCGCGGGAATGAACGTTGCTGCAACACCCAGAATAATTAACGATAAAATTTTCAGGGGCGACAGGAAATAACCCACCGTATCCAGAATCTTGTTGGGATACAGCGCAACAATGGTCACCACAATAAAGTAGATCAGACTGTAAATCAGCAAGCTGCTCGGGGCTGCACCAAAATAAGAGGAGAAACCAATTTCATAAGAAACGGTTGCGGTACGGGGAATGGCAAATAAAGGGCCTACCGCTAAATAACACACCACGGTCAAAATCAGGCTGGCTGCTTTGCCCAGTGGCGAACTTAAAAGCTGGATCGAACCTTCTACACGAGACAGGGCAATAATGGTCAACACCGGCAAGCCCACGGCTGTAATTAAAAAGCCGAAAGCTGCTAACCAAACGTGTTCACCTGCCTGCTGTGCAACAATAGGCGGAAAGATAATATTGCCGGCACCGATAAATAGTGCAAAGGTCATTAAACCTAAGGCAATAATATCCCGTGTACGTAAACTCGTCATAAGGGAGATAGATCGGTTAAACAAAAGAAAGCGATTCTAGAACATGGCAACTGCTTTGGCTAATTTATTTTATAAATCTTATGAATTATTTTTATATCTTGGCTTGGGAAATTGATCGGGTTGTCAAAAATTAGTGAAACTATATTGTTGATTTAATTTTTAAAAGATGAAAACTGTTAAATATCAAAAGATAAATTTGAAAAAACAGTCAATAAATATAAAGGTTTTTAATTGTTGAATATTTAAGCAGTAGTGGGTTTGTGGCAGATGGAACCGCTTGTGATCAAACAAAAGTCACTGAAAAGGACTATACTAAGCAAATGTTTCATAGGGGATTTTAAGCATGAGAGCGTCTGCCGTATCGATTAAAACCGAGCAGGATTTAGAAAAATTGCGTATTTCAGGTCGTTTGGCTGCTCAGGTTTTGGCGATGATCGGGGAGCATATCAAGCCGGGCGTGACCACCGAATATCTAGATGACCTGTGTCACGACTATATCGTAAATACCTTGCAGGTGATTCCGGCCAATGTCGGCTATTGCGGCTATACCAAAACCACCTGTATTTCACCGAATGAAGTGGTTTGTCACGGTATTCCATCTGCGTCGGTTGTGCTTAAAGATGGCGATATTATCAATATTGATGTGGCGGTAATTAAAGACGGCTACTACGGCGATACCAGTCGCATGTATTACGTCGGCACGATCAAGCCGGAAGCGAAAAGACTGGTCGAAACCACCTATGCGGCAATGGTCGCAGGGATTCATGCGGTGAAACCGGGTGCGACTTTAGGCGATGTTGGTCATGCAATTCAAACGGTCGCGCAGCAGGCCGGCTATAAAGTGGTGCGTGAATATTGCGGGCATGGTATTGGTAAAATTTATCATGAACAGCCAAGTGTACTGCACTATGGCCAGCCGGGTCAGGGGCTACAACTCAAGCCAGGTATGGTGTTCACGATTGAACCGATGGTTAATGCCGGCGGCTCCAAAGTCAAAGAGCTCAATGATGGCTGGACCGTCGTGACCACCGATAAATCACTTTCTGCACAGTGGGAACATATGATTGCCGTGACTGAAAACGGCTTTGAAGTGCTGTCGCCGTGGCCGGAAGGTACTGGAGAATACCCGGAAATCTAGCTATAAAACGACTTATTCATACTTTAAAAGTATTAATTGATATAAATTAGCTATTTGTTAATGCTGTCTTTTGTACATATTATGTATTTATAGATTCTTGCTGTAGTTTCTAGTTTTTATAGCTTATCCATCCCTGGATAAGCTTTTTTTTGCCTGAAATTTGATGGTTGGCTTTAACGCTGTGACAGTTTTTCCACTAGAAAATCAATAAACACCCGTACCGCCGGTAACAGACCACGGCGGGATGGATACACGGCATGAAAAACCCCGTGCGGCGCACGCCAGTTCGGTAGCACGCGTACCAGTTCGCCTGACTGAATATAGGGTTCCACAATATTGTCCGGGAGCAGGGCAATTCCACAGTCCTGACGGGCCAGTTGTGCCTGTAGCATCAAATCCGAGCCCATTACGGTCGGGTTGACTTTAATTTTCTTCTGCTGCTGATGTTCATCATAAACCACAATATGCTGATCGACATGGCCATCGGCCATACTGAGAATATGGTGCTTGGCCAGATCTTCCGGCTGTTTCAGGTCGCCGTGCTGGTTTAAATAGGCCTGACTGGCAAAGAGATGCTGTTCAATGGTTTCAAAGGTACGAATCACCAGATTTGGGTCATCATCCAGGTTACTACGCACACGCAAGGCCAGATCAATCCCTTCATTAATCAGATCGACCCGGCGGTTACTGACCAGAAGCTGGACTTTAATTTCCGGATAGGTCTTTAAAAATTCCGGCAGAATTCTGGACATTTCATTCTGGGCAATGGAGACCGGCAGGCTGACTTTAATCAGGCCGCGTGGCTGAATACTCAGATGATCAACCAGATCATGCGCTGCCTGTGCGGCATTGGCCATCACCTGTGCATGCCGATACACGTTCATGCCAATATCGGTTACGGCAAAATGGCGGGAATTACGCTGAATCAGGCGCACGCCCAAACGTTCTTCCAGATTGTGCACACGGCGGCTCAGTTTGGATTTAGGGATATCGGTTGCACGTTCTGCGGCGCTAAAACCGCCATGCTCAACCACCTGGGCAAAGCAGTAAAAATCATCGAGGTCCGAAAGCATGTGTAGTTATTCCATTTATGCAACGATAAGCAGATTAAATTATGATTGTTCTGGGCTGTCAATTTGATTTGTGCGGTTTTTGCAGCGTCTCTTTTCGCCTTTGTGATGCGTGGCGAGCTTAAGTTATGGCTACAAATCCTTTACACTAAGGATAAAGTCCATGAGATGATCAATACATGTCTTATCAACTGATTCAACAGCCCGATGCCGATGCCAACGTGATTTGTCCTTGCTGCCAGCAGGCGATTATTGACTGGTCACAAGAGCAGTATATTCAGCCCTGTGAGCATACGCTGTTTGTGGCGCTGGATTTGGGTTTTGAATATATTGCCGATGTATTTGAAGCAACCATGGCGCGTAGTGTCGATGAAATTCACGCACATGATGATCAGCTCAATATGTTTCAGGAACTGACCACAGCCAGCTTTCCGCATTATCTGATCATTCGCACCGATTTGGGCGTGCAGGATTTATCACGTTATATCGGCATTGCTGTGCCGGAATCCAATTAAAAAAATAAGCTCCCGAAGGAGCTTATTTTTTTGTGATTACGAAGATGAGGCTGGTTTAGCCTTCAATTTCTTCCTCGACATCATCATCAGCACTGTCCATGCCCAGCTCTTTCAGCTTACGGGTTAGGGTATTACGTCCCCAGCCCAGCAGTTCAGCGGCATGGCGTTTGCGGCCACGGGTTTGTTGCAGCGCGGCATTAATCAGGGTACGTTCAAACATCGGTGTGGCGATGTCCAGAATTTTCATTTCGCCGTTTTTCAGTTTCTGTACGGCCCATTGACCCAGCAGCTCATCCCAGTGATGGATTGAAACGCGGTCTAAATGCAGATTGGCCGACGCATCGCCTGATTTTTCAATTGGAATCTGTTTCAGTTCCGAAGGTAAATCTTCCGGATAGACTTCACGGCCGGTAATCATCACGGTTAACCAGCGGCAGGTATTTTCCAGCTGGCGCACATTGCCTTGCCAAGGCAATTGCTGCATATATTCCTGGGTTTCCGGACGCAAGATTTTCGGACTCACGCCTAGCTCTTTACCGGCACGCGCCAGGAAGTGCTGCGCCAACATTGGAATATCTTCACTACGATGCGCCAGTTTTGGAATATGAATCCGGATCACGTTCAGACGGTGATACAAGTCTTCACGGAAACGGCCTTCGTGTACCAGCTTTTCCAGGTCTTGGTGCGTTGCTGCAACAATACGCACATCTACCTTCACCGGAATATGGCCACCAACACGGTAGAATTCACCATCGGCTAAAACACGTAATAAACGGGTCTGGGTTTCAAATGGCATATCGCCAATTTCATCCAGGAACAAGGTGCCGCCATTGGCCTGTTCAAAACGGCCCTGACGCTGGGTGTTGGCGCCGGTAAAGGCCCCTTTTTCATGACCAAATAATTCGGTTTCAATCAGGTCTTTCGGAATGGCGGCCATGTTGAGCGCAATAAACGGCTTGCTGCTACGCGGTGAATGGCGATGCAGGGCATGCGCCACCAGTTCTTTACCGGTCCCTGATTCACCATTAATCAGTACGGTAATATGCGATTGCGATAAACGGCCAATGGCACGGAACACTTCCTGCATTGCCGGTGATTCACCAATAATTTCAGTCGATTGAATGGGCTGTGCAGTTTTGGCCGATTCCTGTTGCTGTAATTTGGTGATATGCAAAATGGCACGATTCACCAGCGCTAGCGCTTCATCAATATCAAACGGTTTTGGCAGATATTCAAAGGCACCGGTCTGATAGCTCGACACTGCAGATTCCAGATCTGAATGTGCGGTCATGATAATCACCGGTAAATCCGGATAGCTGGCTTTGACTTTACCGAGGAAGGTCAGGCCATCAATACCCGGCATACGGATATCGGTCAGGATTACATCCGGTGCATCGACACCCAGTTGCTCCAGGGCAGATTGGGCTTCTTCAAAACTGGTAACGTCAAAGCCTTCTTCCTTGAAGGTTTTTTCCAGTACCCAGCGCATGGCACGATCATCATCAATTACCCAAATTTTATTTCGCGACATGGTTAGACTCCCAAGGTATATATAAGCTAAATATTGTTTTTCCTGGAACAGATTGGCACTCAATCATTCCGTTGTGTTGATGCATAATATTCTGTGCGATGCTCAGGCCCAGTCCGGTGCCTTTGGCGCGTGCCGTAACCAGCGGATAGAACACCGATTCAATAATTTCTTCCGGCACACCGGGGCCGTTGTCTTTAATATCAATCCGTACCACCGAGCGATGAATCACGCCATTAATGGTGACCAGGCGCTGAATACGGGTTCTTAAAATCAGTTCGGGCTGATGTTCTGCAAAGAATTCCTTGTTTTCCATCATGGCCTGTACCGCATTGACGCTAATATTCAGCATGACCTGAATCAGCTGGTCACGATCCGCCATGACTTCCGGCAACGACAGGTCATAATCTCGAATGATTTTGACTTTTTTCTTGGTCTGGTTGGCAATTAGCGAGCGCACGCGTTCCAATGGTTCATGAATATTGACCAGTTCATAGCTTGGTAACTGACGTGAACCGAGCATGGTATCGGCCAGATTTCTGAGCCGATCGACTTCATTAATAATAATGTCGGTAAACTCTGCATATTGAGAGTCATTCAGACTGCGCGCCAGTAGCTGGGTTGCACCGCGAATCCCGGCCAGCGGGTTTTTAATTTCATGCGCCACGCCGCGCACCAGTTGCCGCGCCACCTGATGCTGTTGAATCAGATTTTCTTCTTTGGAAATTTTCAGCATCCGGTCAATCGGATTCAGTTCAATCAGCAATAAAGGATGATAGCTTTTGCCGGCATTCAGCTGCGAAGCGGTGTAATCGACATGAATGTCTTTAAAGTTGACATTAATGGTAGCTTCACGGCGGGTATAAGGCTGTCCGGTGCTTAAGGTATTTTGTAGCGCTTCGTAGGTATTAAATTCATCGGTCGGGAGATGCAGTAAATTCATTACCGGCTGTCCGGCAGCACGCAATAAACTGATATCAAACAGCGCCTCACAAGAGGAATTGAGGTAAAAAATATTCAGGTTGCTGTCAACCAGTAAAATGGCAGTGGTCAAATTGTCCACTAAAAGGCGATAGTCGATAGCCGGGCTTTGATCCATTAGCGGTGGCATCCTGTATTAAAATAGCGCAATGGCATCTTCATAAAGCAATAGGTTTCTGAATTAAGAACGTTAATGATGCAAATTAAGCAAAATGCACGCCAACTTTGTTCAAATTCCTGTAAATCAAGCCAATTTATGAGAAAAATGCGCTGAAATGGACGGGTTGATTCAGGTATAGCGGATAACGCCAGTGCTGTAAACCAAAAGTGAATTAAAATGGTGCAATATTGTGTATAAGCCGGCTTTAGTGGTTGTATTTTGGTGCATTATGCAAAGAGTGGGCTATTTCTCTATTTTTATGGCCAGAAAAGTCATACAATACGCGCATTCTAGTGGAGCGCAGATTCATGAAGTCCCCCAAAGTCGGTTTTGTTTCTTTAGGTTGTCCTAAGGCATTGGTAGATTCTGAACGAATTTTAACTCAGTTAAAGACTGAAGGTTATGATGTCGCATCGGATTATGACGGTGCTGATTTAGTCGTGGTTAACACCTGTGGTTTTATTGAATCTGCAGTACAAGAGTCTTTAGACGCCATTGGCGAAGCCATGAATGCCAATGGTCGCGTCATTGTGACTGGCTGTTTAGGTAAAGACGAAGACAAGATTCGTCAAATGCATCCGAATGTCTTAAAAGTGACTGGTGCAGCAGCCTATGAAGAAGTTATGGATGCCGTGCATCAGTATGTGCCGGAGCCACCAAAGCACAATCCGTTTATTGATCTGGTGCCAGAACAGGGGATCCGTTTAACCCCGAAACATTATGCCTACCTGAAAATCTCAGAAGGCTGTAACCACCGTTGTACTTTTTGTATCATCCCGAGCATGCGTGGTGATTTAGTTTCCCGTCCGGTCGGTTCTGTTCTGGAAGAAGCCGGAGCGCTGAAACGTGCTGGTGTAAAAGAAGTTCTGGTCATTTCTCAAGATACTTCAGCTTATGGTGTGGATACCAAATACAAGCTAGATTTCTGGAACGGCCAGCCGGTTAAAACCAAATTCTATGACATGTGTGAAGCCCTGGGCCAGTTGGGTATCTGGGTCCGTTTGCACTATGTCTATCCTTATCCGCATGTCGATGCTGTGATTGACCTGATGGCGCAAGGTAAAATCTTGCCGTATCTGGATATTCCATTCCAGCATGCCAGTCCGAAAATCCTGAAACTGATGAAACGTCCGGCGCACAGTGAAAATACACTAGAGCGCTTAAATGTATGGCGTGAAAAATGTCCGGATCTGGTGATTCGTTCCACCTTCGTGGTTGGCTTCCCGGGTGAAACCGAAGAAGACTTCCAGATGTTACTGGACTGGTTGAAAGAAGCGCAGCTGGATCGTGTCGGTTGCTTCACCTATTCACCAGTAGAAGGTGCAACTGCGAATGATCTACCAGATCATGTGCCGGAAGAAATCAAGCAGGAACGTTATGAACGTTTCATGCAGGTGCAGCAGGAAATTTCAGCTGCAAAACTGCAAAAACGCATTGGTCAGACCATGACTGTGCTGGTGGATGATCTGGAAGAAGAATTCCCGGTTGCCGTTGCGCGTTCTTATGCAGATGCACCTGAAATTGATGGTAACGTGTTTGTTGAAGATATCGATAAGTCAAAAATTAAAGCAGGCGATTTGCTTGAAGTCGAAATTACCGATGCAGATGAATACGATTTATTTGCCAAGCTGATTGCGATCAAATCTGCTTAAGTACTGATATACAGAAAAAATTTAAATTAAATACTTTGGAGTTTGATGATGTTGGATTCTAAAAAGCCACGTTATGAACGTATTTTGCTGAAGCTTTCAGGCGAGGCACTGGCGGGTAACAAGGATATGGGGATTGATGCCCAAATCCTTGATCAGATGTCTTTGGCAATTGCGCACCTAGTCGGTCTGGGTGTGCAAGTGGGTATCGTGGTTGGTGGCGGTAACCTGTACCGTGGCAGCCAGTTACAAAAAGACGGTCTGGTCGGTCGTGTGACTGGTGACCAGATGGGTATGCTGGCGACTGTGATGAACGGTCTGGCCATGCGTGATGCTTTAGTACGCCGTAACATTAAAACACGTCTGCTTTCAGCACTACCAATTGGTACCGTTGTAGAATCTTATTCAAGCCGTGATGCAATTCGCCACCTAACTCAAGGTGAAGTGTGCGTATTCGTTGCCGGTACAGGTAACCCGTTCTTTACCACAGATACGGCAGCCTGCTTGCGTGGTATTGAAATTGAAGCCAATCTGATTCTGAAAGCCACCAAGGTAGATGGCGTTTATAACAAAGATCCAAGCAAATACGAAGATGCGGTGAAATATGACACCCTGACGTTCGATCAGGTGTTAGATGAAAAGCTCGGCGTGATGGATTTAACCGCAATCTGCTTATGCCGTGACCACAATGTACCGTTACAGGTATTCGATATGAATAAAGCCGGCGCTTTACTTTCAGTGGTTATGGGTGAAAAAGAAGGAACTCACGTTACGAACTAATGTACGTGGGCCTGAAAGCTCTTTATACTACACGCTATTTTAGTAATTACATCTTTAAGAATTAAGTAAGGAAGATCATATGATTAACGATCTTAAAAAAGACAGCGAACAGCGTATGCAAAAGACTCTGGAGTCTTTGGAGCAAGGTTTTGCCAAAGTTCGTACCGGCCGTGCCCATCCATCAATCTTAAACGGTGTGATGGTTCCTTACTATGGCTCAGATGTGCCGTTAAACCAGGTGGCGAACGTGGGTGTTGAAGATTCACGTACTCTAATCGTACAGCCATTTGAACGTACCATGGTGTCTGCAATTGACAAGGCGATTCGTGAGTCTGACCTCGGTCTGAACCCGATTACCGCTGATTCGATTCGTGTGCCGCTACCAGCTTTAACCGAAGAAACCCGTAAAGACATGCAGAAAGTTGCGCGTTCTGAAGCGGAAAATGCCAAAGTGGCGATTCGTAACATCCGTCGTGACGTCTTGGGCGATATCAAAGCATTGTTGAAAGAAAAAGAAATTTCTGAAGATGATGAACGTCGTGCAGGTGATGATATCCAGAAAATCACCGACAAATATGTTGCTGAAGTCGACAAGCGTTTGGCTGCTAAAGAAGCTGAGTTGATGAAGGTCTAATTGTCGATGACCACATCTGAAGACTGTCAGACGCTTCCAAAACATGTTGCCATCATCATGGATGGCAACAACCGTTTTGCCAAGAAAAATCAATTGCAAAAAGGCGACGGTCACCGTGAAGGTAAAAATATTCTAGATCCGATTGTTGACTATTGTCGCAGCAAACACATTCAGGCACTCACCGTTTTTGCATTTTCAAGTGAAAACTGGAATCGTCCGCAATATGAAGTTGATTTACTCATGCAATTGCTGGAAGACACGATTCATGAGCAAATGCCGCGCATGGAAAAATACCAGATTGCCTTGCGTTTTATTGGCGATCGCAGCCGTTTATCCCCACATCTTCGTGACTTGATGTTGCATGCTGAACAAAGGACTGCTAAGTTCAGTAGCATGACTTTAACCATTGCCATCAGTTATGGTGGCATGTGGGATATGGCAGAAGCAGCCAAACAGATTGCGGCTGATGTGCTGGCCAATAAAGTCGCGCTGGAACAGATTGATAGCATGCTGTTCGGTCAATATGTGTGCTTGGGCGATTTACCGCCTGTGGACCTGTTGATTCGTACGGGTGGAGATTATCGGCTGTCCAATTTCTTGCTTTGGCAGGCCGCGTATGCCGAACTGTACTTTACTCCGACCTTGTGGCCTGAGTTTAGTGTAGAAGAGCTGGATGATGCGTTTCATGTGTTTGCAGGACGCGAACGTCGCTTTGGAAAAACTTCAGAGCAAATCCAACAAGAGAAACTTGAGAATTAATACATGTTAGAGCGGATAATTACCGCATTGGTATTGGTCGCTGTGGTGCTGAGCTGTATGTTTGCAACTCAGTCCCATTATCCAATGTTTGTGCTGATGATTTTTGCAGCAGGGGTTGCGGGTTATGAGTGGTTCAAACTCATGCCAAGAACAACAAAATATGTCATCAAGCCCATGGCTTGGGGTTATGGTCTGGTGACCGCCGCTCTTTCCGCGCTTGCTTTATATTTTAGTGATATTGCGTTATTGCTGTGGTCAGCCTCGATTTTAACTTGGCTGCTCAGCCTGTATTGGGTGAAATCCTATCCTGAATATGATGGCTGGTACAATCCAAGCCTGAACTTTATTGGCTTTGTGCTGATTTCTGCCGCCGTGACTGCGATTTATGTGGTCTGGACCCATTCACCGTGGTGGCTGATGTATCTGTTCCTACTGGTTTGGGGTGCAGATTCTGGCGCTTATTTTGTCGGACGCAAGTTTGGTAAAAAGAAACTGGCACCACATGTCAGTCCAAACAAATCGGTGGAAGGTTTATATGGTGGCGTGTTTACCGCCATCCTGATTGTGCTGTTTGTAGAAATTGTCTATCTGGACTTAAGCCTGACCCAACATATTTTATTCCTGATTCTGTCCATGATAACCGTGTTTAGTTCGGTACTGGGCGATCTGTTTGAATCCATGATCAAACGCCGTGCCGGAATTAAAGACTCTGGTCGTATTCTGCCAGGACATGGTGGAGTGCTGGACCGCATTGACTCCTTGCTCGCAGCGGCTCCAATCTTTGCTGCAAGCATGTATGTACTGAAACTTATTGGCGTAGATTTATAGATGTTACAAGCTGTTTGTATATTGGGTGTTACAGGTTCAATTGGTCAAAGCACCTTAAAAATACTGCAACAACATCCTGAAAAATATTCGGTATATGCCGTAACGGCTCACAGTCGTATTGCTGAGCTGGTTGAAATATGCAAACAGTTTCATCCCAAAGTGGCCGTGGTACCTGCTGCACAGGTCGATTCCTTAAGACAGCTGTTACAGCAGGCCAATCTTGCCGATATTGAAATCCTCTGTGATGAAGCTGGTTTAATAGCTGTGGCTTCACATCCTGAAGTGGATGTGGTGATGGCGGCAATTGTTGGTGCCGCAGGTTTAATGCCAACGTTGGCCGCAGTGCAGGCCGGTAAGCGCGTGCTACTGGCCAATAAAGAAGCCCTGGTGATGTCCGGTGACCTGATGATGCAGGCAGCGCGTGATCATGGCGCTTTATTATTGCCGGTCGATTCCGAACACAATGCAATTTTCCAGTGCCTGCCGCAAAACTATTTTGAGGTCGAGCGTAATGGTCAACCAAAACTGGGTGTGCAGCAGATTCTGCTGACCGCATCGGGTGGGCCATTTTTAAATCATAGTCTGGAACAGTTACACAGTGTGACCCCGGCGCAAGCCTGTAAACATCCCAATTGGTCTATGGGTCAAAAAATTTCCGTCGATTCCGCCACCCTGATGAACAAGGGTCTGGAGCTGATTGAAGCCTGCCATTTGTTCGCAGTAAAAGAACAATTTGTTACAGTGGTGGTGCATCCACAGAGTATTATTCACTCCATGGTTCAATATGTCGATGGAACAACTTTGGCGCAAATGGGTAATCCGGATATGTGTACGCCAATTGCGCATGCGTTGGCCTGGCCGGAACGTCTGCAGACGCATGTTCCGCCGCTGGATTTATTTATCCATTCACAGCTGAATTTTCAGGCACCGGACACCACGCGTTTCCCGGCCTTAAAGCTGGCACGTCAGGCCATGCAGGCAGGTGGTATTGCACCGACCTTGCTAAATGCGGCCAATGAAATTGCAGTGGCATCTTTCTTGCAAAACCAGCTTGGGTTTACCCAGATTCCAGAAATTGTTGAACAGACCCTGAATCATCTGGCCAATCGCGCCGCAGATTCAATTGAAACCATTCTTCAGGCAGACCAGAATGCCCGTGCTTTTGCACAGCAGTGTGTGATTCAGACAGGAAGCTAAGACATGAGTGCCTTATTTATTATTGTTGCGGCCATTCTTTTGTTGGGGCCGTTAATTGCAATTCATGAATTTGGGCACTACTTTGTTGCACGCAAACTGGGGGTCAAAGTCCTGGTTTATTCTATTGGTTTTGGCCCGACAGTGCTGAAATGGACCTCGAAGAAATCCGGTATTCAATATCAGCTCTCGGCTTTGCCTTTGGGCGGCTATGTCAAAATGCTGGATGAACGTGAGGGCAATGTGGCAGAAGAAGATCTGCCTTTTGCTTTTAACCGTCAGCATCCGTGGAAACGGATCGCGATTGTCGCGGCAGGTCCTTTAATTAATCTGGTTTTTGCGATTGTACTGTTCTGGATTCTGTTTTTACCGTCGCAGGAACAGCTGAATACCCGTGTTGGGAAAGTCTTGCCACAAACGCCTGCAGCTGAAGTGAATATGCAGCCGGGTGACCGGATTACCGCAGTCGATGGTACCCAGGTCAGCACTTGGGAAAAACTGAATTTTGCGCTGGTGGATCGTGCTGGTGAAACAGGTACTATTCATATTCAGGCCAACCGCGATGGTCAGCTCCAAAACTTTCAATTACCGATTCAAGATTTCTTGAAAGATCAATCTCAGTCACCACTTGAGGTACTGGGCTTTACGCCATATCGTCCAAATATTCCTGCAGTGGTCAGCAAACTGAGTGAAGATGGTGCTGCCATTCGTCAAGGGATGAAAGAAGGTGACCAGATTTTAGCGATTGACGGTGTTGTCATGAAAGACTGGTATGATGTGGTGCAGGTGGTACAGGCATCGCCAGAGAAACTGTTGAAGATTGACGTGTTGCGTCAAGATCAGCGGGTACAGCTGGAAATTATGCCGCAGGCCAAACGCGACAATATGGGCAACACCACCGGTATGTTAGGTGTACAAAGTAACCCTGGAAAAGTAACAATTCCTGAAGAATATAAACAAACCATTCAATATAGTCCTACAGAAGCCTTAATGATGGCGGTCGATAAAACCGGTCAAATCTCTTCGATGATTTTGAACTCTATCGTCAAAATGGTGCGTGGTCTGATTGGTTTAGATAACTTGTCTGGCCCGATTACCATTGCCAAGGTGGCAGGACAAAGCGCTGAAATGGGCTGGCAAACTTTTATTTCGTTTATGGCCCTAATGAGTGTAAGCTTGGGTATTCTAAATTTACTGCCAATTCCAATGCTGGATGGTGGACATTTGGTTTATTATTTTATAGAACTAATTCGTGGTAAACCTGTTTCTGAACAAATACAATTAGTTGGTTTAAAAATTGGTATGGTATTGCTCGGTAGCATGATGCTTCTGGCATTATTTAATGATTTTATGCGTTTATAACAACGTGGATAGGCAATAAATTTAACATTGGAAAAGACTGGCATGCAGCACACACATTTATTTATGCCTCTGGCACTGGTTAGTGCTATGGCAGCAGTACAACAAGTATATGCAGCAGATGAATTTATCGTAAGAGATATACAAATTGACGGACTTGTTCGTTTAACGCCAGCCAATGTTTATGGAATGATTCCTGTAAATAGTGGTGATCGTGTCAACGATGCCACCATTGCAAATGCAATTCGCAGCCTGTATGCCACAGGTTTATTCGATGATATTAAAGCTGCCCAGCAAGGCGATACCTTGGTATTTCAGGTGGTGGAACGTCCGATCATTTCGAAAGTCGAATTTAAAGGCAATAAATTAATTCCGAAAGAAGCCCTTGAAGAAGGCTTGAAGAAAATGGGTGTGGCTGAAGGTGAAGTGCTGAAAAAGTCTGCCTTGCAAACGCTAGAATCGGAACTTGAACAGCAATACATGCAGCAAGGCCGTTATGATGCCGATGTCAAAGTTATTACCACAGCGCGTCCGAATAACCGCGTTGACCTGACCATTGAGTTTATTGAAGGTAAAGCGGCCAAAGTTTTTGATATTAATATCATTGGCAATACCGTTTTTAAAGACAGCGAAATTAAACAGGCCTTTGCAGTTAAGGAAAGTGGCTGGGCGTCTGTGATTTCACGTAATGACCGTTATGCACGTGAAAAAATGGCAGCAAGCTTGGAAGCTTTACGTGCGCTGTATTTAAACCGTGGTTATATCAACTTTAATATCAATAACTCTAGCCTGAACTTAAGTGAAGACAAACAGCACATCTTCATTGAGGTGTCGATTGATGAAGGCGAACAGTTCAAATTTGGTCAAACCAAATTCTTGGGTGATGCTTTATATGCACCAGAAGAATTAAAAGCGCTGCAAATCTATAAAGATGGTGAAACCTATTCGCAAGAAAAGGTCAATGCGGTTAAGCAGCTGCTGCTTCGCAAGTATGGTAATGCCGGTTATTACTATGCAGAAGTGAATGTGGTGCCACAAATTAATGAAGAAACCAAACAGGTTGATCTGAACTATTACATCAACCCGGGTCAGCAAGTCACAGTACGCCGCATTAACTTCAGTGGTAACACCAAAACTGCCGATGAAGTGCTACGTCGTGAAATGCGCCAGATGGAAGGTGCATTGGCCAGTAACGAAAAAATTGATCTGTCTAAAGTCCGTTTAGAACGTACTGGTTTCTTTAAAACCGTGGATATTAAACCGGTGCGTGTTCCGAATGTACCGGATCAGGTTGATCTTAACGTTGCGGTGGAAGAACAGCATTCTGGTACCAGTACCTTGGCGGTGGGTTTCTCGCAAAGTGGCGGTGTAACTTTCCAGGCCGGTTTAAGCCAGACCAACTTCTTGGGCACCGGTAATGCCGTGTCGATTGACCTGTCGCGTTCTGAAACACAAGACTACTATAACCTAAGCGTAACCGATCCGTACTTTACCATTGATGGTGTACGTCGCGGTTATAATATGTACTACCGTAAAACCAAACTGGATGATGACTATAACGTTAACAACTATGTGACCGACAGTTTCGGTGGCGGGATTAACTTTGGTTATCCAATTGATGAAAACCAGAGTATTAGTGCGGGCTTAAATATTGATCAGACAGAAGTGACAACCGGTCCTTATGTGTCGACTTATGTTCGTGATTATCTACTTGCAAATGGTGGAAGAACAACCCAAAGTGAACCATATTGCTTAGATGCTAATATTGAGGTTGGAGAAGAGTGTCAAAATTGGTCTGATCCTAAAGGGACTGAATTTAAGGGAGATTTCTTAACTTATAATTTAAGTTTGGGCTGGTCATATAATACCCTTAACCGTCCAATTTTCCCAACAACGGGAATGTCGCATCGGGTGAATGCAGAAATTGCCTTGCCGGGCAGTGATGTGGAATATCAAAAAGTCACTTACGATGCGCAAGCCTATTATCCGCTGGGTAAAGATTTTGTATTACGCGGCTATGGTAAATTGGGCTATGGTAATGATTTACCATTCTATAAAAACTATTATGCTGGTGGTTATGGCTCGGTACGTGGTTATGACAACAGTACACTTGGTCCAAAATACGATGGTGTATATTTCAGCGATAGAGGACAAAAAGATCCATCCCCAGAAGAAGTGGGTGGTAATGCTTTAGTACAGTTCGGTACTGAACTGGCTTTACCGGTACCATTTAAAGGGGACTGGGCACGTCAGGTTCGTCCGGTGATTTTTGCTGAAGGTGCACAAGTCTTTGATACTCAGTGTGATGTTCAAGCCACTGATGCAGGCCGTCAATATTGTAAAGATAATTATGGCTTTGACTTCGGTGAAATGCGTTATAGCGTCGGTGTCGGCTTTACCTGGATTACCATGATTGGCCCATTGTCCTTAAGTTATGCATATCCGCTGAATGAAAAACCAGGTGATGAAACCAAGAATATCCAGTTTGAAATCGGCCGTACGTTCTAAGTACGGTCTGTTCATGGATGCTTGAAATAGGGATAGATCAAGATGAAGAAGATACAACTGGCGGTTTTAGGTTTCACACTGTCCTGTGCCGCAGCGGCACAGGCGGCAGGTTATGGTGTGGTCAGCTTAGAGCGTGTGGTTGAAAGCAGCAGCTATTTAAAACAGCAAAATAGTGCATTGCAACAATTGCTTAAACCTCAAACCACTAAACTTGAACAGCTGGGTAAAGAGCTAGAAACGTTACAGCAACGTGCCCAGCAGTCAGCGAACTTATCTGAAGCCGATAAGCAGAAATTGTCGGCGCAGTATCAGGCCAAGCTCAAAGAATTTAATACTTTACAGCAAAGTTTGCAGACCAAAGTGCAGGCTGATCTGCAAAAAATGAATGACAGTTTTGAGCAGCGTATCAAGCAGGCAGCAGAACAATTGCGTAAAGAAAATAATTTAGATGTGGTTTTGAACAAAAACTCAGCACTTGCCTATGACCCTAAGTATGATTTAACTGATAAAATGATTCAAAAGGTTAATGCAATCAAGTAATCAATGAGTTATCAACATTATCGCTTAGAAGAACTTGCTCGTCTGGTCCAGGGCGAGCTGGTCGGTCAGGCCGATTTAGGCCTCCAGGGTTTAGCGAGCCTGGAGCTTGCTAAACCGCAGCACATTGCTTTTGTGAATGCTGACAAGTATGTGGAGCAGGCAAAAGTATCTAAGGCGGGTGCTTTAATTGTCACGCCCGAGTTACAGCAGCAGCTTGATACGCATCAGAACTTTATTGTGGTGGCAAATCCCTATTTGGCGTTTGCAATTTTAACCCATGTCTTTGAGCGTAAGCACACTCAAACCGGTATTGAAAGTACCGCACAAATTCATCCCTCAGCGATCATTTCTGAAAGTGCTTATATTGGCCATTATGTGGTGGTGGGTGAAAATTGTGTGGTGGGTGATAAAACCATTATCCAGTCGCACAGTAAAATTGATGATTTTGTTGAAATTGGTAAAGAATGTTTTATTGATTCGCATGTCACTATTACTGGTGAAGCCAAAATTGCTGACCGGGTCCGCATTCATGCCAATACCGTAATTGGAAGTGAAGGCTTTGGTTTTGCTCCGTATCAGGGCAAATGGCACCGTATTGCACAGCTAGGTTCAGTACAGATTGGTAATGATGTGCGGATTGGTTCGAATTGTAGTATTGACCGTGGGGCGCTGGATGACACCATTTTGGAACATGGTGTCATAATTGATAACCTTGTGCAAATCGCCCATAACGTGAAAGTAGGGGCCAATACTGCGATCGCTGCAAAATGCGGTATTGCCGGCAGTACTATCATTGGCAAAAACTGTATTCTGGCAGGCGCATGTGGAGTCTCTGGTCATCTTTCTATTGCTGACAACGTGACTTTAACCGGAATGTCAATGGTCACAAAGAGTATTTCTGAACCAGGAACCTATTCTTCGGGCACCGGTGCATTACCAAATGCGCAATGGAAACGCGCGGTGATTCGCTTTAGACAATTAGCAGATGTGCCATTGACCCAATTGCAGAAAAGACTCGATCATATGCAGACTCAAATTGAGTCCCTTGAATCAACTTTAAAATTGCGTAAATAATTATGATGACTGAGTCGAATACCCCAACATTTACGAAACCTGAATTGCCAATGCATATTCAAACCATCCGTGAATATTTGCCACATCGTTATCCATTCTTATTGGTAGATCGAATCGTTGATGTAACTGACAATGGGATTGTGGGTTATAAGAACGTTTCGATTAATGAAGAGTTTTTACAAGGACATTTCCCTGAATATCCAATTATGCCAGGGGTGTTGATTGTAGAAGCGCTGGCACAGGTTTCAGGCGTGCTTGGCTTTATTATGAATAATCAGAAACCGACTGCGGGTGCATTATTCCTATTTGCCGGTGCCGAAAAAGTTAGATTTAAAAAACAAGTGGTTGCAGGCGACCAACTTGTATTAAAATCTGAATTAGTAATGCAGAAACGTGGTATTTACAAATATAATTGTATCGCCACGGTCGATGGCATTGTTGCAGCAACCGCGGAAATTATGATTTCGCATCAGAAAACAGAGCAAGCATGAGCAATAACCCCCTCATTCACCCCACCGCTATAATTGACTCCTCTGCAGTCATTGCGCCTGATGTGCAAATTGGACCTTATAGTATTATTGGTCCGAATGTCAGCATTGGTGCGGGTACAAAGCTGCATTCACACGTGGTGGTGGGTGGCTATACCCGTATTGGTGAGCATAATGAGATTTTCCAGTTCGCAAGTGTTGGCGAAGTCTGTCAGGACCTGAAATATCAGGGTGAAGAAACTTGGCTGGAAATTGGTGACTATAACCTGATTCGTGAACATTCCAGCTTACATCGCGGGACGGTTCAGGACAAAGGCATCACTAAAATTGGTAGCCACAACCTGTTGATGGTCAATACGCATATTGCTCACGACTGTATCGTGGGTGATCACAATATTTTTGCCAATAATGTCGGTGTCGCAGGGCACGTGCATGTCGGTGATTATGTGGTGGTGGGTGGAAACTCGGGTATTCATCAGTTCTGTAAAATTGACTCTTACAGTATGATTGGTGGCGCATCTTTAATTCTGAAAGATGTACCGGCCTATGTGATGGTTTCGGGTAATCCTGCGCATGCTTTTGCTATGAATATTGAAGGTATGCGTCGTAAAGGCTGGTCGAAAAATGTGATTCAAGGATTACGGGACGCCTTTAAACTGATTTACAAATCAGGATTAACCACTGAAGAAGCCATTCAGAAAATCCGTGCAGAGATTCTGCCAGAAGTGCCGGAAGCACAGCGTTTAATTGATTCACTAGAACAGTCTAAACGCGGGATTGTACGCTAACACGCTGTTTGAAGCTGATTCAAAAAACTGCTCCAATTGGGGCAGTTTTTTTATATCCAGATTTTGAGGTTTCTTGAACATCAGATACAAATTTCTACTCGTGCTTGGCCCGGATTTTGCTGATATTCAAGCTATACAATAAAAATTATTGCGGGAGAGCGGCACTTGGTGCTCGCCGAAGGAGCAACGACCCCGGAAACTCTCAGGCAAAAGGACCGTAATAATTCAAAAATCTGGAGAGAAGCACGCGCAGTGCTCACCGAAGGGGATGGTTGGGCTGAACATCAGTTCAATCGAAGCTCTCAGGTACCCTGACAGATGGGGCATCACGTCTGGAACAGCTGTTCCAAGGAGCGTTTTATGCCGCATGTTGTTGTCATTGGTGCAGGAATTACCGGGGTCACTTCAGCCTACGAGCTGATGCGTTTGGGCTATCAAGTCACGGTGATTGACCGGCATTTATACCCGGCGATGGAAACATCGTATGCCAATGGTGGCCAGTTATCGGCCAGTAATGCAGAAGTCTGGAATCAGAAAGCCACTGTACTGAAAGGCCTAAAATGGATGTCGCAAAAGTCGGCGCCGCTCTTATTAAATCCTGCATTTGATCTGCATAAGTATGGCTGGCTGATCGAGTTCTTAAGCAATATTCGCCATTATGAACACAATACCCAGGAAACAGTGCGCCTGGCACTTCTGGCACGCAAACGTTTATTTGAAATTGCAGAACAAGAACAGATTGATTTCAATCTGGAAAAACGTGGAATTTTGCATTTTTATCATAATAAAGCGGATTTTGACTTTGCAATTCGGGTCAATGATTTGCTCTGTCAGGGCGGGCTGGAGCGTTATCAGGTCAGTCTGGATGAAATCCGCCAGATTGAACCAAGTTTAACCGGACAGTATTATGCGGGTTTTTATTGCCCGGGAGATGCCACCGGCGATATTCATAAATTCACGGTGGGGCTGGCTCAAGTCACCATGCAGCAGGGTGTACGTTATATTTTTGGCCGGGATGTTCAGGATATTGAGCTAAACGCCCAGCAGGTACAGCTGAGTTATCGGCCAGCCATTGAAGATCCTCTGGCAGATCAGCCGATGGTAGAAACCTTACATGCCGATACCGTGCTGATTTGCGGCGGTGTGGGGAGCTATCAATTGGCGCGACAGGTAGGTGATCGGGTCAATGTTTATCCGGTCAAAGGCTATTCCATTACCGTCAATTTACAGGATGAGCAGAGCCAGAAGCAGGCGCCTTGGGTCAGTCTGCTAGATGAAAGTGCCAAAATTGTGACCTCTCGTTTAGGCACAGATCGGCTGCGGATTGCCGGAACGGCCGAATTTAATGGCTATAACCGCGATATTCGCCATGACCGGATTCAGCCACTGGTGCGCTGGGTGCAGCGGAATTTTGATATTTCAACTGAAAGCGTGGTGCCGTGGGCAGGTTTACGTCCGATGATGCCAAATATGATGCCGGTGATTCGGCAGGGCCAGCATCCACGGGTATTTTATAATACTGGCCATGGGCATCTGGGCTGGACCTTATCTGCGGCGACAGCATTGATGATTAGTCAGGAAATTGCGCAGCATTATCCGGTGACCGGGTAATGAGAACATTCAGTTAAGCTCTGTTTTAAAGTAACAGGGCTTTAGGAGAGATGCTGATCATCTGCCGGGTTCTGGCAAAATAAATCCATCAAAATGAAGCAAATCGCTGTCAATTCAACGGACTATTTGGCTTATACTCAGGCTTTAAATAAAATATCTTTTTGCTTTAAGATTTTGAACTGCCATTAAAAAAATGGATTGAGATGCTGCCGTCCTGGGCAGACCGCGATATGTATGGATAAACGATGGCAAATATAATTCTGGTTGCGCTATTTCCTTTAATCTTTCTGATTGCGTTGGGCTATGTACTCAAGCGCTTTAGGTTTCTGGAAGATAAATTCTGGCACGGTGCAGAAAAGCTCAACTACTATCTACTATTCCCGGTGATGCTGTTTTTGGGCCTGGCGCATGCCGAAATTCAGGCCAGCGAAATTCGCCACATGATGCTGGGAGCGGGTCTGACCCTGCTGATTGCGGTTTGTCTGTTATATATCCTCAAGGCGCTGTATGGCACTGCAGCGGCACGTTTTGGCGTGTATATGCAGGGCATGGTGCGTTTTAATACCTATATCGGTCTGGCGCTGTCGGCGTCTTTGTTTTATCAGCAAGGTATGGCGCTGTTTGCTATTCTGCTGGTGTTTTGCATTCCTCTGGTCAATGTGCTTTCGGTTTTGGCCCTGACCAATTCAGAAGGGATGCGCTTGCAATCCATCCTGTTATCATTATTGAAAAATCCCTTAATTTTAGGCTGTATTGCAGGCGGGGTGTTTAATCTGCTGAATTTACGCTTATGGATTGGCTTTGAAAATTATTTAAAACAGATTGCCATTTCCAGTTTGCCATTGGGCTTGATGTGTATTGGTGCAGCATTACAGTTTCAGGGGTTGCGTAAAGATCTGCGGACCTTGTTATTAAACACTTTTGGACGCTTGCTGTTGATGCCGATGATTGCGTTGGCGACCTGTCTGGCATTGAATCTGCCGGCCCTGCATACCCAGATTCTGGTGATGTTTTTTGCCTTGCCGACGGCCTCATCGGCTTATATTCTGACCAAAGTTTTGGGGGGAGATAGCCAGCTGATGGCCAGTGTGATTAGCCTGCAGACTGTGTGTGCGGCGTTCAGTTTGCCATTGATTTTGTGGTGGGTGATGTAAAGCGCTGTCAGGTTTTAATCATACAGACGATAAATACCACTAAAACGCTCGCAGCCTTTTTGTTCAGTACGCACCGCCAGATAAGCCTTCTGAAAGTCGAGCTGGTAATTGCAGTCATGTTCATTGTCAATAATATGCTGCTTTTGCTGCGGTGAGGTATAAGCCAGTAAGGAAATGGTTTGGGTATCTAGCTTGTTGTTTGGACTGCGATAGGCCACACCTTCAATTTTAATACTGTCTTTATTCAGTTGATGAATCTGCAAATGTACCGGTTGCTTGGCCAGTTGTCCCTGTTCAAATTTCAGATAATGCTGGGTCATGCTCTGGTTCATCGAGCTAAAGAAATTTAACTGATCCAGACGCGCTTCAAACTGTTGTTTAAAACACTCGGTGGTTTTACACTGCTGCGCACGTTTAAACCAGAGCTGATGGGTATCTTGCAGAATACGCAGCGGGGCATCGGTCACCAGAAAAGCTGTCAGAAACTGATCATTGAGCTGCTCACGAATCTCCTGTAAATCGGCATGGCAGATTTTATTGAAAGCAGGCGTGTTGGCCTGCTCGCAATTGATTTTCTGTGCATGCGACAGCGGGGTGCCCGCGGCGCCCAAAAACAACAGGGTTCCAATGATTTTTATAAGATTCATCTCGGTTTTCAACAGCATGATCGCTTATACTTTCATTAGCTTGCGTAAGCTAACTATAGCGAAAGAGAAACTGTGAATACAAGATTTCAATCGTTTATTTCTGAAGGAGTTGAATATGGTTGCACAAATACGAATTGGGCAGGGAATAGACGTACATGCCTTTGAAGAAGGCGATTTTGTGACATTGGCTGGGGTTAAAATTCCACATACCCATGCTCTGAAAGCCCACTCAGATGGGGATGTGATTTTACATGCGCTATGCGATGCCTTATTGGGTGCATTGGCACTGGGCGATATTGGACAGCATTTTCCCGACACCGATCCTGAATTTAAGGGCGCTGACAGCCGGGTGTTGCTGAAGCATGTTTATCAGCTGATTTTAGACCGCGGTTATCTATTGAATAATGCCGACATTACCGTGGCCTGTGAACGCCCGAAACTGGCTAAGCACAATCTGGAAATGCGCCAGAGTATTGCCGATGTGCTGGATGTGGATGTGACTCAAATCAGCATTAAAGCCACCACCACGGAAAAATTAGGCTTTACCGGCCGTCAGGAAGGAATTCTGGCTACAGCTACGGTGTTAATTTGTCACGCAAAGTGATCGGTTTTCATTAAGGAAATTTGCAGTTCCTGGGTTGCTTTACGGCCCTGAAGTTGTAAGGCAACAGCATGAATCAGACCGGTCCAGGTTTCATTCGGTTCCCAGATCTGGTGCAACATTTCCTGCGCGGTTGGCATGTCCATATTCATATAATACTGACGATATAAATACATCAGGCTGCTGACATGCTGATTGGTGCCGCAGTGTAGCCAGACCATTTGATCCTGTACCAGATGATCAATCAGGTCTAAAACCAGCAAACATTGGGCGTCAGATGGTGTTTCCCAGGAGATGGGCAGTTGTACATAGTTCAGGCCCAGTTCCAGACAGATTTTATCTTCATTGGCTAGATGCTGCTCGGCATCACTCAGTGCGACATTGACCACAGTGGTAATGCCATATTCTTTAATCTGACGTAACTGTTCCGCATTCGGCTGGCCGGATGTGTACAGGTGTTCATGCACAAACTGAAAGTGATCAATTTGGCTTAAAGCGGTTTCAATTTCATTCATCAGATAAAATTTCCTGCAACTGAAATGGAAACGCCATCTTGACGATGGCGTTTTTGAGTCAGTTTTAGCGGCTGGCTAAAACCTCTTTCAATGCTTCATGCATCTCAAGCAGGGATTTTTCAGTGGTTTCCCAGTCGATGCATCCATCGGTAACAGACTTACCATACTCCAAATCGCAAAGATTTGCAGGAATATCTTGACGACCGCCTTTCAAATGACTTTCGACCATAATCCCGACAATTGATTTATTGCCATCTAAAATCTGTTCGGTGATGTTTTTTAAGACCAGTGGTTGCAGGTACGGGTCTTTGTTGGAGTTGGCATGACTGGTGTCAATCATGATTTTGGTGCTGACTTTGGCTTTAATTAGCGCTGCTTCTGCATCGGCGACTGAACCGGCATCATAGTTTGGCTTGCCATTACCACCACGCAATACCACGTGCGCATAGTTGTTACCGCTGGTACGAATTACCGACACCTGACCATGTTCGTTCAGCCCCAGGAAGCTGTGACCATGTTTTACAGACTGCATTGCGTTGGTCGCAACAGTTAAGCCGCCATCGGTACCATTTTTAAAGCCAACCGGTGAAGACAGGCCAGAAGACATTTCACGGTGAGTCTGACTTTCTGTGGTACGCGCACCAATCGCTGACCAGGAAATCAGATCCTGATAATACTGTGGAGAGTTCGGGTCCAGTGCTTCAGTGGCACAAGGCAGACCTTTTTCATTTAGTTCCAGCAGCAGTTTACGGCCAATACGCAGACCTTTTTCAATATTGAAAGAGTCATTCATGTCCGGGTCGTTAATCAGACCTTTCCAGCCTACGGTCGTACGCGGTTTTTCAAAATACACCCGCATTACGATGTATAAGGTATCTTTTACTTTTTCGCTCAGCACTTTCAGGCGGTCTGCATAATCATGTGCTGCCACAGGATCATGAATCGAGCAAGGCCCAATGACCACAAACAGACGTTTGTCTTTACCATCAAGAATATTGCGGATGGTTTCACGACCTTTCAGTACGGTGTGATAAGCAGAGTCAGTCAGTGGAAGTTCTGCTTTGAGTTCAGCAGGGGTCACAAGTGGCTGGATGCTTTTAATATTCACATCATCGATATCTGAAGGTGTAATAGGGTTAGACTGTAAAGTGTTCATTGCCGTCACTGGTTTAATCGTATACAAGATTGTTTAATAGCCTGAATATAACACGAATATAGCAGCCTATTGTTATAAAAAAGATCAATAGATTACTGAAAAAAAAGTGATGAATCGCAGAGATAAATTAAACTGGCGATGTTTTTTCAGTGCTCACCACCATCGCCGCTTCAACCGGTTGTGCCGGTTTGGATTTGACCGGGTTCAGCATAAAGTTCACCCCAAGCGCGAACAGGGTAATGCCCAGCACTTTACGGATAATTTTTTCAGGCAGGCGTGAGCTGACTAAAGTACCGACCACAATTGCCGGAATAGAACCGACCAGTAACCACATCAGCAGTTCAAAATCGACATTGCCCGAGGTCATGTGACCCATACCGGCGACAAAGGTCAATAAGACTGCGTGGACCACATCGGAGCCGATAATGCGGATCATTGGCAAGTTCGGGAACATTAGCACCAGCGCCATAATGCCGAAGGCACCTGCACCCACCGAAGATAGGGTGACGAACACACCCAGGACAATTCCCATCACCACAATCATCGCGCGCTTGTTGGTGGCCTTCAGGTCGACCTTTTCCAGGTCTTGAGTCATATCTGGCAATTCGTGTTTGCGATATTTGTTGAAAAATTTTTCAATCTGGCTGCGGAAAATAATAGATATGCCGGTTAGGGTCAGCATAAAGCCCAAGACCATGGTCAGCACAGCTTTATAATGCGTGGACTGGCTTAAATAGTTGTCGAGTACCCAATGCGTTGCAAAAGACGCCGGGATACTGCCGACAGACAGCCAGATCACAATTGGCCAGACGATATTCATTTTTTTGGCATGGACTAGTGAACCACAGAATTTGGAAATTGCGGCATAGAGCAGATCGGTACCAATGGCAATGTGCGGTTCAATCTTAAACAGGCTGATTAAAATCGGGGTCATTAACGAACCACCGCCTACACCGGTCACACCTACACAGAAGCCAACCAAAACACCTGCCAAAATAAACTCAACTGCACCAAACATGGGGATATGCCATACATCAAAAAACGTGCTTATCTTATGACTTTCGGATATAAGTCGTTGGCATGATTAATGATTTGCTTATACTAAAAAATGCTAAAGATGAGAAAAAGATCAACATTTATAGTGAAACAGCGTGGAGTAGATCTATCTGAAATCTGCTGGATTTAAAGCTGAAAAAAAAGGGGATTTTTTAGTAAAAAGATCAGGATGTGCAGGGCCGAATAGACGGATTTTGTGATGACAGCGCAGCAAAATGGAAAGATAAAAAGATTAAAAATAGCAGGAAATTTCACTTTAAAATTATTATTTGTGTATTCAGTGTCATTACATAGGGATGACATGTGTTGGGGTTTTGGATTTTATTTGATCAATCTTTCAGCATGATAAAAAGTAGTTAATGGTCATGAAACTGCAAGTCAGGTGGAATAGAGTGAAATAAAGCGGTGAAAGCGTAATAAATGAATGAGCCCAGCACAGCATCATCAATCAAACCTGATAGCCATACTGGATAAAAACAAAGCAGTTAAAATATAGAAAAACCTGAATTTTTTCTCAGCTCAGAACAAACAGTCGTTACAGTCACTTCAAGCAGAATATGTTAAAATTCCACGCAGCAATTGAAGGAGCAAGGTCTTGCAAAAACGAAAACTGAAAATAGGCATTGTAGTGGGAGAAGTTTCTGGGGATACCTTGGGTGCCAGACTGATCCGCCGTTTTCGTGAGCAAGGTATTGAGGCTGAATTTGAGGGCATTGGCGGCCCGCAAATGATTGCTGAAGGCTTTAAAAGCTATTATCCGATGGATATTTTGTCGGTCATGGGCATTGTTGAAGTCTTAAAAGACATTAAAAAGCTGTTTGCCGTGCGTGATGGACTGGTTGAACAGTGGAGCAAGGAGCCGGTCGATGTTTTTATTGGGATTGATGCGCCGGATTTTAACCTGCGTTTATCGAAAAGCCTGAAGCAGAAAAGTCCAAGCATTAAAACCGTGCAGTATGTCAGTCCTTCGGTCTGGGCATGGCGTCAGGGCCGTGTCCACGGCATTAAAGCCAATATTGATCTGGTGCTGTGTTTATTTCCATTTGAAAAAGCCTTTTATCAAAAATGGCAGGTTCCGGCTGCCTTTGTCGGGCATCCATTAGCGAGTCAGTTGCCTGTCGATAATAATCTGGCCGATGCCAAACTGGAGCTGGGGCTGGAAGCCTCACAAAAGCATATTGCCTTATTGCCGGGCAGTCGCCGTGGTGAAATTGAGCGTTTAGGGCCATTGGTTCTGGCGGCCGCTGAAATTCTGGCTGCGAAATATCCAAACTATCACTTCTTAATTCCCGCCATTAACGATGCGCGTAAACAGCAGATTGAAAGTTTATTACAGCATTGTGCTGCTGATCTGAGATCACGGGTCAGTCTGCTGGAAAATACCGATACAGAATCAAAAATTGGCCGTCAGGTCATGAATGCGGCGGATATTGTGGCGCTGGCTTCGGGTACTGCAACGTTGGAAGCAATGTTATTGCATCGTCCAATGGTGACTTTTTATAAGCTCAACCGGATTACCTACTGGATTGCCAAACTGCTAGTTAAAATTCCGTATTACTCGCTACCGAATATTATTGCCGGCAAAAAAGTCATTGAAGAGCTGATTCAAGAAGAGGCTACACCAGAGCGTCTGGCGCATGAAATTGAAAAGCTGATGCATATTGAAGCTGCACAAATTCAGGTGATGCAGCATCGTACCATGCATAAACAGCTGCTATCCGGCAATTGTGAAGACCCGGTAGCGGCGATTCTGGCTATTTTATAAGAGCCTGCTGAAACTGCTGCCGGTACTGGCTTGGGGTCAGGGCAAACTGTTTTTTAAAAGTCTGGCTAAAGGCGGTTTCAGAAGAATAGCCAACTTTATAGGCAATTTGCTGGATTGAGAGCTGGCCATGACGTAAATATTGAGCCGCCAGTCTTAAGCGATGTTGCTGTAAATAGGCCAGTGGCGATTCACCAACAATCTGGGCAAACAGATTGGCAAATTTTGAGCGCGACATGCAGCATTGTTCGGCCAGGGTTTCGACGGTCCAGCTTTTTTCCGGTTGTCCATGAATGGCGGTTAAAGCATTGGACAGTTCCGGATGGGTCAGGGCACTGAGCCAGTTATTAGAATCATTCAGCTGGGCAATATAATCACGCACACATTCAATAAATAAAATACTGATCAGATGATCAAGAATTTTATCGCGGCCGGGGCGAATCTGATGGCTTTCTACTGCCAGAAACTGTAAGCCAATTTGCAACCATTCCGGCGCAGTGCTGCTCATAATATGATGAATATGCATATAGTCCGGCAAGGCATTTAACAGCGGCTTGGCCATAATGCTGTCCATTGTGCCGTGCATGGCTAAAATAAATGATTTTTCACCGGATGCTTCACCAAACTCGATGGTCTGCTGGCGTTTCTGCTGAAACAGGTCACTAATATCCAGGGCATCTAGCCACTCCAGTTGCGTGCTACTTTTGCCAACATGGCTACCGCCGGAAGGAATCAGCACAATATCACCGGCCTGCGCATAGACCTGACGCTGGGTCGATAATTCCAGATATAATTCACCACTTAGTACCACATAGGCAATAATGGCGCTGTGATCCTGATATTGAAATGCCCAGTTTCCCTGTGGATTCAAATAGATAAATTCAGATTTGTTGAGATGAATATCATCAAAAATTTTACTTAAAGCATCCATATCGGGTTGATATCTTCTTATTTGAGCCTAGCTATTTGGTCATTAAGCCTGAATTTATCGTGTGATGAAAGGCCAATTTCAGGCAATGTGGGCCAAAGACGTTTACATAGCTTTTTTGGACGTTTGCAACTGTTTTCTGTGGCTTGTTTGCTGAAATATATAGATAAGTTAAGCAGGATGGAAGTGCAGGCAATGAATGCTCCGCTACAACTCACAGAACAACAACAGCAATTTTTACTTGAAAAATCCGGTCTGGCTTTAGATAAAAAACGTTATTTATGGCTGATTAGCCCATTTTTACCGGTTTTAGGCATTGGGATTCTGGCCGGTTACCAGTTTGCACCGAAACCATTTAAAACTGTATTTGCTCTAGGTGGACCACTGTTAATTCATGTGATTATTCCCAGCATTGATACCCTGGTCGGTAAAGACGAGCACAATCCAAGCCCGGAAGAAGTCAAGCTCTTGGAGCAGGACCCGTATTATTCCCGTTTGGTAAAAAGTTTTATTCCCTTGCAGTATATCGCCAATATTTATGCGGCCTATTTGGTCTCACGTAAAGAGACTTCACTGCTGGATAAAATTTTTCTGGGCGCGTCGATGGGACTGGTTAATGGGGTGGCGATTAATACTGCACATGAACTGAGCCATAAATCCTCCAAACTGGAGCATTATCTGTCGCATCTGGCGCTGGTACCATCGGGTTATAACCATTTCCGGATTGAACATCCCTATGGGCATCATAAACGTGCTGCAACCCCAGAAGATCCGGCGTCTTCCCGTATGGGAGAAACCTTTTATGAGTTCTGGCCACGTACGGTGAAAGGCTCGTTTAAATCGGCGATTGAAATTGAAACCCAGCGTTTAAAACGTAAAGGCAAGAATTTCTGGTCCAAAGACAATGAATTGCTACAAGGTTGGGGCATGAGTGCGCTGTTTCATGCCGGAATGCTGGCCAGCTTTGGGAAAGGCATTGTGCCGTATTTAAGCACGCAGGCCTTTTATGCCATCAGCCTGTTTGAACTGGTCAATTATATTGAGCATTATGGCTTGCTTCGACAAAAAGATGCGCAGGGCAAATATGAGCGTACCCAGCCGGAACATAGCTGGAACAACAATAATATTGTCACCAATCTGTTTTTATATCAGTTACAGCGTCATTCCGATCATCATGCCTATCCGACCCGTCCATTTCAGGCCTTGCGACATTTTGATGAAGCGCCTGAATTGCCAAGCGGTTATGCCAGTATGTTGCTGCCAGCGCTGCTTCCACCGCTATGGTTTAAAATGATGGATAAACGCGTGTTCAAGCATTATAAAGGTGATTTAAACAAAGCCAATATCCAGCCGAAACGCCGTTTAAGCCTGTTTAAAAAGTTCGGCCTGAAGGCAGATTAAGTATAGAAAAATCCATTCGACTGTTTTAGTCAGCCCTATGGTGAGTAGGGCTTTTTTGTACGCAGGCGGTTGATGTTACCCAGATTCATGTTCATTTAACGCTCTTTTCCATCCAGATTTCACAGGCATGACTATGACCGGTCTGGCCTTGTGGGGCAGACAAATGTACAAAACCGAGCTTTTCATAGAGTTTCACTGCCTGCCACAGTGATGCTGTGGTTTCCAGATAGCAGGACTGAAAACCGGCCTGCTGGGCAAAGTCAAAAGCGTATTCCAGAATCTGTTTGGCAAATCCGTAGCCACGTACTGCTGGCAGAAAATACATTTTCTGGATTTCCAGGCGGCTTGGATCACCCTGCAAAGGCGCAGCACCGCCACCACCAAAAATGTCGCCTTGATTATTGGTAACGACCCAATACTGTGCGTGTGGCTGTGAATACACCGCATATAAATCATCGACCGCAGCATCGGCCACGGCAAAACCGGATTCCGGCGCCAGTCCAAATTCTTTGGAAACCTCACGAATAATACGGGCCAGTGCAGGATTATCTTGGGCTTGAATCGGGCGTAAAAAATACATAAGCGCAGTGCTAAAAGATAAAGAGATGAATTTTATCACTAAATATTCATCTCTTGAGCAGATTTGAGGCACATCTATTGGACTTTAAATGTCGCTTGATGCTGTACTCGGTATCTTATTTAAGTTCACTGGAACTTTTGCCCAGTTCACGTCGGGCAATAATCAGTTGCTGAATTTGCTGGGTGCCTTCAAAAATATCCAGGATTTTGGAATCGCGCGCCCATTTTTCCAGCAGTTCATCTTCGTTATAGCCCACAGCGGCGGCCAGTTCTACACACTTCAGGGTAATTTCATTCCCGACACGGCCAGCTTTGGCTTTGGCAATTGAGGCTTCTTTGGAATTAGGCTGCTTGTTATCGGCCATCCAGGAAGCTTTAAGCATTAATAAACGCGCTGCTTCCCATTCGGCTTCCATTCGATAAATCTGCGCGGCTATCTGGGAGCTGTGTAAATAGGCGGTCTGATAATGCTCATCCAGCTCATGTTTAAAAATCTGCTTGATCCGTTCCAGGGATGCTTTGGCACAGCCAATGGCCATGGCCGCGACCAAAGGACGGGTGTTGTCAAAGGTTTCCATCACCCCGGCAAAGCCTTTGGAGACATCAATCTCGGCATTGCCGAGCAAGTTGCTGGCTGGCACCCGGCAATCGACAAAGCTGATGGCTGCAGTATCCGAGGCTTTAATCCCGAGTTTATGCTCCAGTCGTTCTACGGTCATGCCGGGTGTACCTTTCGGTACCACAAAAGACTTGATGGCCGCACGGCCGAGCTTTTTATCCAGTGTGGCCCAGACCACCACGGCATCGGCGCGTTCACCCGAGGTCACAAAGATTTTCTCGCCATTCAGGATATAATCATCGCCATCTGCGACCGCCGTGGTACGAATTGCCGCTGAATCGGAGCCACAGCCGGGTTCGGTAATGGCCATGGCGGCCCAGGTGCCGTGAAAACGCTGTAACTGCTCGTCATTGGCCACCGCAGCAATGGCGGAGTTCCCCAGACCCTGACGCGGCATACTCAGCAGCAGGCCGGTATCGCCATAACACATTTCGACAATACTTAAAGCGGTGGACATATTGACGCCGTTTTTATTGCCACTGGCGGTATCACCGCGTTTATTCACTGCAGCGCCGGCGTTCATGCCATCACCACCGGCATTCATGCCATCGACCACTGAGGCTAGCATATCCAGTTCTTTCGGGTAGGCATGTTCTGCCTTGTCGTATTTACGTGAAATTGGACGCAGGACATTTAGGGCGACTTCATGTGCCTGATCAATCAGCAGTTTAAATTTTTTCGGGTTCTGTAAATTCATGGGCTGTTCCTTATTTTTATGGTTATTTAGGCATGCAGGCCAGACTGGACAATCGCGGTCGCGCGCAGATCACGATACCAGCGCTCGACCGGATGTTCTTTGGTAAAGCCGTGACCGCCCAGAATCTGCACGCCATTTGTGCCAATTTGCATGGATTTTTCTGCACATAACAAGCGTGCCAGATAGGCTTCCCGATGAAAGTCCTGTCCAGCTTCGGCCAGACTGGCAGCATTCAGCACTAGCATGCGCATCGCATCAATTTCAATCGCCATATCGGCAATCATAAAAGCCACACTTTGACGATGTGAGATGGGCTCGCCAAAGGCCGTGCGCTGGTTGGCATAGTCAATACAATAGGCTTTCACGGCTTCGCAGCACCCAACCGCCATGGCACACCAGACTAAATTACCCAAATCAATAAAAGCACTATAGTCAAAATCATCATCGCCCAGACGTTCGGCTGGGGTATGCTGAAAACTGAGGGTGACTGTTTCTGTGGCCTTCAGCCCCATTGCCGGGCTTTTTTGTGCACGAATGCTGCTGTCGCGTTTCACCACAAATACTTCTGGCTGGCCATTGAATTCAGCACTTACCAGATACAAGTTTGCCGTTTCACCCAGCATTACCAGAGTTTTTTCACCCTGAATCCAGTACTGGCCCTGGCTAAAAGTGGCTTGTGTATTTAAACGCAGCGGATCAAAAGCCGGTGTAGCTTCCTGCACGGCAAAGCTGGCGCGCAGTTCCGAATCTTCTGCAAAACTGGTCAGATAACGTGACTGGATGCTTTCAGAACCCCAGCGGGTCAGGGCATTGATTACCCCAAAGGTCGACAATAAACCTGCGGTCAGGCTGAAATCACCCCGGGCCAAATGCTCGGCCATCAGAATATTAGTGACAATATTCTGCTCGCTGGCCACGCCACCCAAAGCCTCCGGCAGTGCATAATCATTCAGGCCCAAATCCTGACTGTGTCGCCATAACACTTCGGGAAACTGTTCCAGATGATCCGCCTGATGCGCCAGTGGATAAAGCACCTCTGTGGCAAACTGCTGCATGGTATCTACCGTCATTTGCTGTTCTTCGCTCAGGCTTAAATCAAACAGGGATTTTTGCTGATGGGGTAAACGCTGTCTGGGTACATCATCGTGCTTTTGAAAAGCTTTCTGGGTCACGCTTAAGGTTTTAAAGCCGGCTTTGGCACCCTGATATAAAGATTTTTCTACAAATTTACGCAGTTTGAGCTGGTCTAAAACCTCGCTGCTGGCAAGCCGAGTGAGCAGCGACAGTCCAAATCCTTGGGCCTTGTTTACCATATTGGTCATTGTTGTTGTTCCATCATGCGGGTGATTATTTTTATGCTGACACGCGGCTGTTTAAAAAACCATGTCAGAACTGACATACTCAATTGTCAAAGATAAACGGTTGTTGCAAGATGAAACAGGAATCTAAATAGTTGCTTCTGTTTATATTTTTAATTTTTGGAAAGAGCGGGGAAGGGAGAGGATTGACCCGAATGACATTAGCTGCATTCGGGTCGGGTGTGGCTTTACTGGAATTTTTTGATCATGTCGCGCACATTGGTTTTGGCATCAATCACGGTCATAAAGGTATAAGCCCCAATAAATTTACGGCTAATAAACATAAACTCTTTCGGCGGAACACTGAAATAACGTGAAGCCATGGATTTAGAGGCCTGTTGCATCACCCGGCTATGCAGCTGGCTTTTTTTCCAGTCATAACGATGCTGATCATCCATCACACCGGCTGGTAAATCCGGGTTGTTTTCAGGACTGCTAAAGGCTTCGGTGGCCAGTAAAAAGACTTTGGCCATATCCGGCTTAATACTTTGCGGAATGGAGTCAAAAAACTCATAACCGGTCATGGCTTTCACCATCATCTCCGCGTCATGCTGATAGCCGGCCTGAATCAGGTTACGTGCGACCGAGAGCAGGTTGTCATCAAACTGGCGAATGGCACCGAAATCCAGCAGCACAATTTTATCCTGTACATCTGCGCCATTGCCCAGACGTACTAGATAGTTACCGAAGTTTGGGTCGGTCTGCATTTCGCCCCATTCAAAAATTTCCCGCACTGCCACTTCTAAAGAGGCTTCACCAAGCAGGTTACGACGTTCTTGTGGTAAAGACAGCATCACCGGACTGTTGATTGGTACGCCACGTTCAAAGGTCATGCACAGCACCTGATCGGTACAGTAATCTTCAATAATGGTTGGAACGATATAGCGCGGGTCCTGCTTTAAACGCTCGGCAAAACGGCGTGTGGTGGCTGCCTCAATCCGATAATTGACCTCGCGGTGCATCATTTCGCGGACTTCATCAAACCACTGATCAAATTCGCGGGTTTGCGGCACCATGCGGGTCAGTTTCAGCATGTTTTTAAACAGACTCATATCCGAATCAATGGCATCGGCCACACCCGGATACTGGATTTTTAATACCAGTTCCATACCATCAGATTTACGGGTGGCGCGGTGTACCTGAGCCAAAGAGGCAGTACCTAAAGGCTCATGGTCAATGGTGAGATCATTAAGTTTTGAACCTAACTGGTCCTGTAACTGGGTTTTTATCGCAGGCCAGGCCAGGGCAACGGTCTGGTTATTCAGGGTGTTCAGGGCTTGGGTGATTTCTTCAGGCAAAAAATGTTCGCCGTAAAGCGCCATCATCTGGCCAATTTTAACGATAGAACCTTTCAGTTTGCCAATTTCTGCGACCAGATAATCGGCCTGTTCTTTCATGGCTTTTTTGCGTTTCTTTTCTTTTTCTTCTTCACTGGAAAAGATTGAACCGGCGCTGGAGGCGGCCCAACGTGTCCCGGCCAGCAACGATGCCTTCGCGATCGATAAGCGTCGATCCATAGAGGAAGTTTTCAATTGTTTAAGCTTATCGTTCTGATCTGACATGTAAATTTAATCCTTCAATCAGCAATTCGCAGAAAGGTCATAGTTTAACGAATATTAACGGGTCTTAACGTATTAAAAAAGTTCAAGTTGCTGAATGTCGAGTTAAGTTTTGCATTCTCTATAAAATAGCCTAAGCAAAATCACTAAAGATGCAATTTTGCTCACTCACATCCGGAATTTAATCTTGAGGGTACTTTTTTGCTGTAGCATCTGCTTGTTTTCATCAATGTATTTTAAAATCAGGCTTTGTACCGATTCATGCAGAAAGCCATGCGCATAGCCTTTGACAATAATAATACTGGGCAGGTTAAAAAATAGATATTTGGCATCATCCAAAGTCGCATCCTGAAAAATGCCGCGTTCCACCAGCATTTGCTGTAAAAACTGTTTTTCCTGCAAGACACGCGGTGAATCGTTGTCATTCCAGTAGTTTTGACGCATGGCCAGCAGGTTATTGTGTTTGTAACTCATATCAACAGGTTCACGGGAGTCTCATAGTCAATATAAGGTCTATTTTTGCAGATTCAATCGCAAAATGGCAGGAAATTGTGAAGATCTGGAAATTCTATCCTGTTCATCGCTATAGGTTTTTTGCTTGAAGTTCAGTAATATGCTTTACATAAATTAAAACAAAGATGATCGCTGTGTTTGGCAGCAAGGGGAATATGATGCGTTTAGCATTCATCGGGGGAATGGCCTGGGCGCTGCTGGCGGGTTCGGCCTATGCGCAGGAAAGTTATTCAAAACAGTATATTCAATGTAGCAATCATGCTTATGGGCAAACATCGGTCTTGCAAAAATGTGTCAATAAAGAACTGAAACAGCAGCAAAAACGCTTAAAGAAAAGCTATAAGTCTTACTATCGGGCCAGTGGGGCATATCAGGCCAATATTGCCCAGCAACATGCGCTGTGGGAGCAGCGTTTAAAGCAGCAATGCTATCGGGGCATGAACGGTGATGTTGCCAAATTGCAGCAATCGCGTTGTACGCTGGCACAGGTGATTGATCAGGCCAATTATTATCAGAGCAAATTTATTGCCCGTTAATCCTGTACTTACCATTTCAGGGCTTTATTCCAAATCTGGCTAAGGCCGTGAAAGTTGAGATCAATTTATCAGATTGAAATCCGGCTTTTACGCACAGAGACATTATAAAAGCGCACAAAACAAGGTATCATAAGGCGTTTTAAAAAATTGACTCTGGAGAGACCTTAGGTGGATCGACCGACTATTAGCCCTGAACATTTGCAGGAAGCCGCTGAAACATTAGTCACCATTCGTGATTTTATCCGTTTTGGTGTAACAGCATTACGTCAATATGATGCACATCTAGGTCAAGGTACAGAAGATTATTTTGCTGAAAGTTCCGCGTTGGTATTACAAACCCTGTCGCTGGACTGGAATGCCGATGCAGAAATTCTGGATGCCAAATTACTGCCGAGCGAAAAGCAGGAATTTTTAAGTCTGCTGGAGCGTCGTATTAATGAACGCACGCCAACCTCTTATCTGCTCAATCTGGCCTATTTCTATGGCAAGCCGTTTTATGTCGATGAGCGTGTACTGATTCCACGTTCGCCAATTGCTGAACTTATCGAAAACCGTTTTGCGCCATATTGTCTGGATGAAAATGGCCAGATGGGTGAAGCCAATAATAACTTGCCAGCCAACCCAAATCCGCAAATGCCACGTCGTATTCTGGATATGTGTACCGGTTCAGGCTGTATCGCAATTGCATTGGCTTATGCTTTCCCGGATGCAGAAGTGGATGCGACCGATATTTCTAAAGATGCTTTAGAAGTTGCGGCCATTAACACCGAACATCACAACATGCAGTATCAGGTGGCGCTGCTTGAGTCGGATTTGTTCTCTAAAATTCCAGCAGAAAATCAGTATGATCTGATTGTATCGAATCCACCATATGTCGATGCCGAAGACATGGCCGACCTGCCAGATGAATTCCGTCATGAGCCAGAGCTGGCGTTGGCTGCCGGTCAGGATGGTCTGGACTTGGTGCGTAAAATGCTGGCCCAAGCCGCAGACTATTTAACCGAAGATGGCCTGATTGTGATTGAAGTCGGTAACTCTGAATGGGCCATGAAACAGAACTTTAATACCGTCGATTTCCACTGGCTACAATTCCAGAAAGGTGGTTCAGGCATTTTTGCCCTAACCGCAGCACAGTGCCGTCAATACCGCGATTTATTCATTCAATCTGTTAATTCATAAAGGAGTCGTTGCACATGGCAGGTAATAGTATTGGACAACTCTTCCGTGTCACGACTTGTGGTGAATCGCATGGTGTAGGCCTGATGGCCATTGTTGATGGTGTACCGCCGGGCCTGGAACTGACAGAAGCCGATTTACAGCACGATTTGGACCGCCGTAAGCCGGGGACTTCCAAATTTGCAACCCAGCGTAAAGAGCCAGATCAGGTTGAAATTATTTCTGGGGTATTTGAGGGTAAAACCACCGGTACGCCAATTGGCTTGCTGATTCGCAATACCGACCAGAAATCCAAGGATTATGGCAACATTGCCCAGACTTTCCGTCCGGGTCATGCCGACTACACCTATACCCAAAAGTACGGTTTCCGTGATTATCGTGGTGGTGGTCGTTCCAGTGCCCGTGAAACTGCGATGCGTGTAGCTGCCGGTGCGATTGCCAAAAAATATCTGGCAGAAAAATTCGGGATTCTGATTCGTGGTCATGTGACCCAAATTGGTACAGAAAAAGCGGAAAAGCTGGACTGGAATGAAGTGCCGAATAACCCGTTTTTCTGTGGCGATGCCGATGCTGTGCCACGTTTTGAAGCGTTGGTGACTTCATTACGTGAACAAGGCACCAGCTGTGGCGCCAAACTGGAAATTCTGGCCGAAAAAGTGCCTGTGGGCTGGGGCGAGCCGGTATTTGACCGTTTAGATGCCGATATTGCCCATGCCATGATGTCGATTAACGCGGTTAAAGGCGTAGAAATTGGCGATGGTTTTGCCGTGGCGGAACAGTTCGGTCATGAAACCCGTGATGAACTGACTACCCAAGGTTTCCTGGCCAATCATGCTGGCGGTATTTTGGGTGGTATTTCCAGTGGTCAAACCATTCGTGTGGCGATTGCGCTTAAACCAACGGCGTCTATTACCACACCGGGTAAAACTATTACTATTGATCGTGAAGATACCGATGTACTGACCAAAGGCCGTCACGATCCATGTGTGGGTGTGCGTGCTGCACCAATTGCGGAAGCGATGCTGGCGATTGTGCTGATGGATCATTTCTTACGTCACCGTGCACAAAATGCCGATGTGGTGGCGCCATTTGCACCGATTGAGCCTTAATTATCCCAGATTAAAGAAGCCGGACTGAATGTCCGGCTTTTTTTATGGCGATAGGTTGTATCCGTTTGAAATTTCCTAAGAAAATACCACGATCAATGAGATAAATACAGAAGTTGATTGAGCTTGAATCTAAATATTAGTTGCTTTATCACCACCTTAAATTAAGCATCCATATAGACATCAATTCAGATATAAATAAAAAGCGGGGTTGGATAAAAATAGATTTTAATTTTTAAAAGAGATCGGGCTGATCTTTTTTAAAGGATGTGGGAAATCATCTTGTGATGAAATTGTGCTGATCCCATTTTGTATCAGAATGGATCTCCCAGAAATTAAAAAGCTCCCCGAAGGGAGCTTGTTTCATCAAGAAAAGAACCAGGTGTAATAGCCCCAGATCATTAATGGCCAGGCCACAAATGGACTAAACAGCCATTTCCACAGCCAGAAACGTGGGACAAAACCAACACCATGGATAAATCCGCCGGAAATGCCAATCATTATATACATCATGGCACTGTGGCTGTAATTGCCATCGGCATCCAACATGGCAGCTGGATGAAGTAATAACACGGCTGCCAATGGAAAGGCCAATAAGCAAGAAATGACCATCGCAAGTTTATTCGGTTTTTTTTCGATTACTGGAGTTTCCATTACAACCTCTGTCATGACTTATTCCTCATCCAGGTCTTGATGATGCTCGATATAGAGCGCACTCAGTACACCTGCAAAACAGGCCATCAAAATACCGAGAATCCAAGCAAAATACCACATAATCTTTACTCCTTTAGCGCATAGCCTTAGTACAGGCTATGCGAATTCTCTTTGATGTGTTTGTTGGTAATCACGCCCCACATCTTGTAGTAACACCAAGTGGTGTACAGCAAAATGATTGGCACAAAGATACAGGCTGCAACGGTCATTACCGTTAAGGTATTTTGACTAGATACCGCATCCCACATGGTTAAGCTAGATACAGGATCTATGCTCGATGGCATCAGGAATGGGAACAGGGCAAAACCTGCAGTCAGAATCGCACCTGTTACTGCCAGTGCAGAACCAGTGAAGCTTAAACCTGCTTTACCTTTAGAGGCTGCCAGAATCACAATGATACCGCCTAGAATACCCATAATTGGCGCAATCATGGTGATCGGGTAAGCCGAGTAGTTGTTCATCCAGCCCGGGTTGGCATTGGTCATCACTTCTTTGGCTAACGGGTTTGCAGCGCTACTGGTGTCATATGGTGTAACCAGGGTATAACCTTGGATGCCACCGAAGTATAACCATGCACCTGCCAGCAGGAAGCAGACCAGGAACACGATACCGCTGATTTTGGTGGCTTTGGCAGAACGCTCGCGTAAAGCACCATCGGTACGTAACATTAACCATGCACCACCATGCGCACACAGCATGGCCAGACTCACGATACCGCAGACCAAAGCAAACGGGTTAAGCAGGGCAAAGAAGCTGCCGGTGTAGTTGGATCGTACAGTCTCATCCAGTTCAAAAGGTACACCCAAGAACATGTTACCGAACGCTACGCCAAATACCAGCGCAGGTACTGCACCACCGATACATAGACCCCAGTCCCAGGCAGTACGCCATTTAGTGTTTTCCAGCTTGGAGCGGTAGTCAAAGCCGACCGGACGCAGGAATAGCGCAAACAGGACTAAAAGCAGCGCCCAGTACATGCCCGAGAAGGCAGTTGCATACACCATTGGCCATGCAGCAAATAGTGCACCACCAGCAGTAATGAACCAGACCTGGTTACCGTCCCAGTGTGGGGCAATCGTATTGATTGCCGCACGACGTTCTTCATCATTTTTTCCAACGAATGGCATGATCGCCATAGAGCCCATATCGAAACCATCGGTGAGGGCGAAACCGATGAGCAGTACGCCCACCAGTACCCACCAGATGATTTTGAGTAATTCATATTCGATCATGCTTGAGTCTCCTCAGATGCTTTTTTGGCAGCTTCCAATTTTTCGAAATGGTATTTGCCGGTATGTAACGAGCTTGGACCAAGACGAGAGAATTTAATCATCAGGTACATTTCAATGATCAGCAGTACGGTATAGAACGATGCTAATGCAATGATTGAACCCCATACATCGCCAGTACTTAAGCTAGATGCAGAGAGATATGTTGGTAGAACTTCACCAATAGTCCAAGGTTGACGACCTACTTCAGCCACATACCAGCCAGTTTGCGCAGCAATCCATGGTAGTGGTAGGGCAATCAGGGCGAATTTTAATAACCAAGGTTTGTTTTCTGCATTACGTTTTGCTACAGCCAGTGTTGCCAGAACGAACAGGAGTAGCATTAAGAAGCCAGAAGCCACCATGGCACGGAAGGCCCAGAACAAGCTTGGAACGTGTGGAATAGTGTCTGCTGCAGCAAGTTTGATTTGCTCATCAGTCGCATCTACCACGTTAGGTGTATATTTTTTCAGTAACAGGCCATAACCCAGGTCTTTTTGAGATTCATCAAATGCCGCTTTGAGTTCTGGTGAGGTGTCACCTGCACGCAGTTGTTCAAGTTGCTGATAAGCCACCATACCGTTACGGATACGCACTTCATGCTGGGCAATCAGGTCTTTGATCCCGGTCACTTCTTCAGTGGTTGAACGTGTTGCAATCAGACCCATCACATACGGAATTTTAATCGCATAATCGGTGGTCTGGGTTTCCTGATTTGGAATACCAAACAGAGTAAATGCAGCCGGTGCCGGGTGAGTTTCCCATTCCGCTTCAATTGCAGCCAGTTTGGTTTTTTGGACATCGCCCAGTTCATAACCAGATTCATCACCCAGTAAGATTACAGACAGGGTAGATGCCAGACCGAAGATAGCCGCAATCGCGAAAGAACGACGCGCAAATGGCAGGTCACGTTTTTTCAGCAGGTAGTAGCTCGAAATCGCCAGAACGAAAATCGCACCTGTAACATAACCGGCAGAAACAGTATGGACGAATTTAACCTGTGCCACCGGGTTGAAAATCAGCGCACCGAAATCAATCATTTCCATACGCATGGTTTCATAGTTAAACGCAGAACCGACCGGGTTTTGCATCCAGCCGTTAGCCACCAGAATCCACAGCGCCGACATGTTAGAGCCCAAGGCCACCAGCCAGGTTACACACAAGTGCTGTACCTTGGACAGACGATCCCAGCCGAAGAAGAACAGACCAATAAAGGTCGATTCAAGGAAGAAAGCCATCAAGCCTTCAATGGCCAGCGGAGCACCAAAAATATCACCCACGTAGTGCGAGTAATACGCCCAGTTTGTACCGAACTGGAACTCCATGGTCAGGCCGGTAGTTACCCCTAAAGCAAAGTTAATACCGAACAGTTTTCCCCAGAATTTGGTCATGTCCTTATAAATTTCTTTGCCGGAAATCACATAGGTGGTTTCCATAATGGCCAGAATAAAAGCAAGACCAAGTGTCAGTGGAACAAAAATAAAATGATACATCGCGGTCATTGCGAACTGGAACCGCGAGAGATCGACCACGCTTTCAGAAATCATCAACGTGTCTCCTTGATTTGGGAAGGATTGCTGGCAATACGCTCAGCAACTTGAGAGTCAAAATTTTCAGGAATGGTAGGGGCATCGAACCAGATATTTTTAATCGCCATTAAAATAACAACCTTAATTATTAAAATGGCTGCTATTTCTCGGGTTACACGACGGTTCAAATCTTTCGGGACTAAGCTCATAGAAACAAGCCTGTTTTTTAAACTGTGTCTTATATTATTAAACAAAATAATACAAAAAATAAATAGCCTGCACAGTTAAAATAAAAATATATTGTTTATGTATTAAAATACAATAACTTATAAAAAGTTTTTTTAATTTTTAATCAAAAAAATTCCAGTTAAAAACCTGACTAAAACGCTTGTATTTATAGTAATTATTATTCTGACTAAAATGGTGCGAATTAAAATTTAATTCTGACTAAAATAGTTATATTTGAAAATTTTGACGGTTTTATTAAAAATTCCAGCTTTTAATTTTTAACTTTTATTCAATAGTTGGGTGTTAAAAAATGGCTGTAAGGCTTGAGGTGTAAGCATTTGCACAGAAAACAGTCAAGCACCAAAATGAAGCAATTTGTAGCAAATATGCACAATGAAGTGCGATAAAAGTGCAATAAGCAGCGACACGGAAAATTTCTTTTTTAGTCTTCAACGTGGAGGGCAGAGTGAACAATCACAACGAACAACCACAGCGATGGTCATAATGTGCAGAACAGCTGATCTTGAGGCCAAGAGAAAGTGAATCGAGCAGCTTAAACGGAAAGAACGAACGTACACGGCAAGGAAGAAGGGAAAGCTGCGAGATACATGGCGTTGTAGCTTTATCTTGGACAAAGTAAGGATGTGTATCTGACTCGTGGCTGAAAGATGAGCGAGCTTAAATCAGCTGCTAGTTTCACCATAGAACAGATTGTTCGAGGCGGAAATTTTCTTGGCAATGTAATAGGATTTTTTTTGCCGGATTAAAATCACTTGTGCCTGAAATTCCAGTTCACCAAATTCCGGCTCGACCTGCACGTAATGCAGCTGGCCGTATTCATCACGAACCCGGGCCTGAGCCGAAAAACCGGGACGGGCATTGCCACTGGAAATGGTGGCCAGTCGGCCCAGCAAATTGACATGCTGAATGGTTTTTTGTGGTTTAATCACCTGATCCAGACAGTGAATCATAAACACGGTAAAAAACAGGGCAATGATAAGCGCTGGTAAAATCAGATAATACGATGGAACAAAACTTTGCTGCTGTGAATAGAGCGCAAACTGCAGGAAATAGCCTGCAACACTAAAATTCAGGAGCAGAAACACGAAAATTAGCAGTTTGGAGAATTTAACATTGAGTAAGGGCGAGTCTAGCAGCCGCTGCGGAAACAGCTGCTTGAATATCGCGCTGGGCTTGAGATTAAAATAATGCCCCACAATTTCCGCCAGGCTGAGCAAGACAAGCGCAATCAGACTTAAATGAAAAGGAATTAAGTCGATGTCTAATACAAACTCAAGCATGGCGTAACCTGCAGATGGGGCTTAAAATTATTCTGTTAAGTAAATTCCGCCATCAGAATGCACGGTAATCTCTACTTTTTCAAGTGCTTGACCTTGGCATGGGCCAGAAATACATTCCCCGGTTTCAACCACAAACAGCGCACCGTGGGTCGAACATTCAATAAATTCCTGATCCCGGTCTAAAAACTGGTTTTCCAGAAATTCAAGCTCAACCTGCAAATGCGGGCACAGGTTCTGATAGGCATAGAACATGCCATCGCGCTGGGTAATAAAAATGGTATCGCCATCTGGAAGCTCGAACGAGCGTGCTTCGCGTTCAGGGATATCTTCGGTCATGCAGATTTTATGCATTAGGCACATTCCTTGTTATAGCTCTGAAGAAGGGTTGCGTACTGTTCAACCTCTAGACGTGGGCCAAATTGTGATACCACTTCACTGGAAATTAAAATGGCCAGCTCGGCAGCGGCTTTAAAGCCAAGGTTGGCATTCAAGGCATACAGGAATGCACCGGCAAAGGCATCACCCGCACCATTGGCATCAATGGCATGCACCTGACGGCCTGCAACGCTAAAGGTATGTTGACCATCAAAAATCATTGCGCCTTGTGCGCTCATTGTAATGACAACGTATTTGCTTTTTTGCTTCAGCTGTTCCAAAGCGGCTTCTGCCGTTTCGGTGCCGGTATACATCATGGCCTCCTGCTGGTTACAGAACAGTAGGTCCACGCCATCATCGAGTAATTCATCTAAACCTTGACGCGCATATTGCACCATTGCCGGGTCAGATAAGGTTAAGGCAATTTGGGTCTGGTGAGCTTTGGCAATTTCGCGCGCTTGTTTTACCGCCTGACGTGCGCTGTCCGAAGTCGATAAATAACCTTCGATATACAGCCATTTCGCGGTTTTTAAGGGTTCAAAATCAATTTGTGCATCGGTGAGTTCTGCAGTAATACCCAAATAGGTATGCATGGTGCGCTCAGAATCCGGGCTGACTAATACCATACAGGTTCCGGTTACGCCTTCACTGACCGATTTTGCTGTGGTGCGAATGCCCGCATCATTCAGGCCATTCAGGTAAATTTCACCCAAGTCATCATTACCTACGCGGCAGGCATAAAAGGCAGAACCGCCCAATGCGCTAAAGGCAACTGTTGTATTTGCAGCCGAACCGCCTGAAGCTTGACCTTTATAGCTTTGCGTTTGCTGTAAGTTGTTGTATAAATTTGCTTGGGTTTCGCCATCGGTCAGCTGCATGGTGCCTTTTTGCAAATTTTGTTGAGTAAGGAAGTCATCAGAGACTTGAAATTCCTGGTCAATGAGTGCATTACCAATTGCAAAGAGGTCAACAGTTGCCATGTCGTTCAATCACATCAAAAAATAAATGCTAAGTTTACACCAATGCTCAGGATTGCTGTAGATTTGTGAATAAAATTCATTTTTTAGACGGTTTTATTCATTGAGGAAAGTTAGTAAAGCAGATCAGGATAGTGAAATGAATATCGAGATAAAAGAAGCGCAAGGATTACCAGAGCAAATTGTCGAGCTTGAAAAACAGGCATCGAAAGAGGGTTTTGCTTTTGTACAGCGTTTAATTGATGAGTATCAGAGTGCCAAGAATCGTTTCGATCAGCCTGGGGAATTTTTACTTTTTGCTTATGATCAGGACAAGCTGATTGCCTGTGGCGGCCTGAACCAGCAGTGGAATGATCAGGAAGTGGAACAGGGAATTGGCCGGGTGCGCCGTTTCTATGTATTGCCTGAATATCGTAAACATGGCGTGGGCAAGCTGTTATTGCAATACTTAGAGAAAAAGGCACGTCCTCATTTTTCGGCCCTATGTTTGGATACCGAAACCAAATCTGCGGCGCATTTTTACCAGAAGCAGAATTATGTCTATGTCGAAAACCATCCCAATTATAATTATTTTAAATATTTGGTTTAAACGGCAGCATGAGCTTCGGACTGGGGTTTGAAAATTGCCTGGGTTGCAAATTTCTATAATTTTAGTCGGGATTTAAGCGTGAATTATATCAAGAACTAAAGCTATAATGGCTTTAGTTTTTTTATTTTGATGATTAGGAGATCGCATGACTGTAGATGTCACTGAAACCATTTCTCAAACCGTTCATCCTGCGTTTCAGTTGGTACGTCAACACCATGTTGAAGCCTTAGACATTTTAGTGTCTGAATATAAGCATCGGGTTACCGGTGCGGTACATTATCATTTGGCCACCAATCATGATGAAAATGTATTTCTGGTGGCATTTCGTACCCAGCCTATGGATTCCAAGGGCGAAGCGCATATTCTGGAACATACTGCACTGTGTGGCTCTGAAAAATTCCCGGTACGTGACCCGTTTTTCCTGATGATTCGCCGTTCATTAAACACCTTTATGAACGCCTTTACTGCAGCTGACTGGACAGCGTATCCATTTGCCACCCAAAACCAGAAAGATTTCCAGAACCTGCTGGAGGTGTATCTGGATGCAGCCTTTGCAGCCAACCTGAATCCACTGGATTTTGCCCAGGAAGGGATTCGTATCGAGCTGGAAAATGGTGAGCCTGTATATAAAGGCGTGGTCTTTAATGAAATGAAAGGCGCGATGAGTTCGCCTTCAGATCAGCTGTATCACCAGTTGGCACATCATTTGTTCCCGGAAACCACCTACCATTACAATTCCGGTGGTGACCCGAAAGATATTCCAGACTTAACTTACCAAGAGTTAGTGGATTTCTATAAATCCCATTATCACCCAAGTAATGCGGTATTTATGACTTTTGGTAATCAGTCAGCGTATGACTTGCAAGAACAGTTCCAGAGCTTGGCTTTAGCCAAGTTTGAACAGGGCGAAACCCTGTATTCAAAACCTGAGCGCCGTTTGGCTGCGCCAGTGACCGTAACTGAAAGCTATGCGGTCGATGCTGAAGATTTAAAAGACAAAACTTACCATGTTCTAAGCTGGTTATTGCCAGAAGCCAGTGATATTAAACTGCGTTTGGGCATGCGTCTGGTCGAAGGTGTGTTACTGGAAAACTCGGCTTCACCACTGCGTCATTATTTAGAAACCTGTGGTTATGCGCAATCAACCGGGCCATTTATGGGCGTGGATGATTCCAACTTTGAAATGACTTTCTTCTGTGCCATTCAAGGTTCTAATCCTGAGCATGCAGCAACCTTTAAAGAGGGCGTCTTCAAGGTACTGCAAGAAGTGGCGTCTAAACCGGTCGACAGCGATACTGTCAATGCCATTTTACACCAGATCGAGCTGCATCAGCGTGAAATTAACGGCGATGGTATGCCATACGGTTTAAGCCTGATTCTAAACGGCTTGAGCAGCGCGATTCACCATAGTGATCCGGTGCATGTCTGGGATGTTGACAGTGCCATTGAACAGGTTAAAGAAGAACTGAAAGATCCAATGTGGCTGTCTCAGTTGATTCAGCAGCACTTGATTGATAATCCGCATCGCGTCCAAATGACCTTGGTCCCAGATGCCAGCAAATCAGCCAAAGATGCCGAAGCTGAAAAAGCCCGTCTGGCTGAAATTGGTGCGCAGCTGACCGAAGCACAAAAAGCAGAAATTATCGCCCAGACCGAAGCGCTAAAAGTGCGTCAGGATACCCCGGATGATTTAAACCTGCTGCCAAAAGTCGGCCTCGAAGATGTGCCGGCAGAATTGCAAATTGTACAGGGGCAGCTACGTGAGATTATCTGCAACCGCATTGATACACCATTAAACCTGTATCATGCCGGTACCAACGGTATTTATTACCAGCAGGTCTTGGTGCGTATTCCCGATGAGATCGTGAAATCGCCTTATTTTAATCTGCTGTCGATTTTAATGGGTGAAGTCGGTGCCGGTGAATATGATTATCTGGAACTGCAACAGCTGCAAACTGCAGTGAGTGGCGGTCTGGGTATGGGGGCATCCTTACGCTCTAAGGTCGATGACAAAAACCGGATTAGTGCCTGGCTGACCTTAACCACCAAATCACTGGTGAATAATTTTGATGCCATCCGCCTGCTAAAAATTGCCTTTGAGCAACTGCGTTTTGATGAAAAAGACCGGATTATCGAGCTATTACAGCAACGTAAAACGCGCTGGCAGTCCCGGGTATCGGGTGCAGGACATAGCTATGCCATGCAGGCCGCTTCACGTAACCACAGTGCTTTAGCGCTGCGTGACTATCACAATACTGGTCTGGGTGCATTGAACTGGTTAAGCGAGCTGGTCAGCAAAATTGAACAGGATGATGCTGCTTTTGATGCGCTGATGGATGAGCTTAAGCTGATTCACAGTATGTTGCTGCAAGCGCCAAAACAGTTCCTGCTGGTCTGTGAAGAGCCACAATCAGACCGTTTGATTGAAGAAATCCAGACCGTGTGGGACAAGCTGGCAATTGAACCGCACGAGGCAGCTTTAACTCAAGTGCCTGTTGAAAATAACAATGCAGATGAAGCCTGGCTGATTCAGGCCAATGTACAGTTCTGTGCGGCAGCGTATCCTGCGGTGGAAGTATCGCATCCAGATGCAGCACCATTGATGGTCTTGGCGGCGTATTTGCGCAATGGCTTCCTGCACAGTGCCATCCGTGAAAAAGGCGGTGCCTATGGTGGCGGTGCCAGCTATGATGGCAATGCCTGCTCGTTCCGTTTCTATAGCTACCGTGACCCGCGTCTGGCTGAAACCTTTAAGGATTTTGACGCCAGTGTGGACTGGTTGCTGAATACCGAGCAGTTACCGCATCAGCTGGAAGAAGCCATTCTAGGTTTGATTGCCAGCATGGATAAACCAGGCTCTCCAGCCGGTGAAGCAATTACCGCATGTTATGCCTTACTGCATGCGCGCACCCCGGCCTTTAGAACCAAACTGCGTGAGCGTTTACTGGCGGTTACTTTAGATGATCTGAAACGTGTGGCCGATGTCTATTTGCGTCAGCAAACCCCGGTGAAATCGGTGGTGGCACCGGTGGCGAAACGTGAAGCGCTGCAGGAGCTAGGTTTCCAGATCAAACAAGTCAATTAAAAAAAACAATAGAGGAAGTTCTATGGCGTTCAATCCTGTTGAGCGCACAAGCTGGTCGCTGAGTGTTACTGCACTCAGCGCTTTGTTTGTGACACATGTACAGGCGCTGGAAGCAACGGTGGTCACCATTCCGCCGACACCGGAAGCCTGTGTGGCGCTGGAGTCCAATGCCGAGCGTTTAGCCTGTTATGATGCTTTATTCAAGCTGCCGGAAGCGGAAAAGGCAGATCTGGTTTCCGAGCGTCAGGCAGCGCAGCAATTGGCCCCTCCACCAGAAACCGTTAAAGAAAAAATTGTGGCCGGGGTGAACAACCTGTTTTCACTGGAAGGTTCACATATTGATCCGAACGTGTCATTGCTGGATAAACGCTGGGAACTGGCACCCGAAAGCAAGCTGGGCACCTGGAATATCCGGGCTTATCAACCGGTGTATCTGATGCCGGGCTTCTGGACCTCCGATAAAAACGAACGTCCATCCAGTCCGAATGAAAACAATACCGTTACTGAAGCGCAGCAGCAGAACCTGACATCAACCGAGGCCAAATTCCAGTTGTCACTAAAAACCAAAGCGGTTGAAAACCTGCTGGGCGATAATGGCGATCTCTGGCTCGGTTATACCCAGTCCTCACGCTGGCAGGTTTATAATGGTGAAGAATCACGCCCATTTCGTGAAACCAATTATGAACCTGAAGCCAGTTTAATGTTCAGAACCAATTATGAGATTCTGGGCTTGAATGGGCGCTTGTTAGGCCTGACCTTGAACCATCAGTCCAATGGCCGTTCCGATCCGCTGTCACGGAGCTGGAACCGGGTCATTTTGAATCTGGGCTTTGAAAAGAACAATTTTGCGCTGATGTTGCGTCCATGGTATCGCATTGAAGAAGACCGCAGTGATGACAACAACCCGGATATTAAAAACTATATTGGCCGTGGCGATATGCTGGCATTCTACCGCTGGAAAGATCATGATTTCTCGCTGATGTTACGGCATAGCCTAAAAGGTGGAGATGATGCGCATGGCGCTGCCCAGTTTGACTGGGTATTCCCGATTAGCGGCAAATTAAGAGGGCATTTCCAGCTGTTTGATGGCTATGGAGAAAGCCTGATTGATTATAACCACCGCGCGACCTATGTCGGCCTAGGTGTATCGTTAATGAACTGGTTCTAAATTCATGCACCCGCAAAAAGCCACTGTAGACAGTGGCTTTTTTAATTTCAGTTGATAACGGAACTCGCGCATCAACCAATCTGAATATCGGTGGTGGGATGTTGCAGGCGGCTGCGTTTAGGCGTGGCAATTAAATAGGCTAAGGTCAGTGGGCCTAAACGGCCGGCAAACATCAGCAGCATTAAGGCCACCAGACTTAAGGGTTGTAATTCTCCGGTAATCCCGCGAGACAAACCCACGGTACAGGCCGCAGAAACCGCCTCAAACAGCAGATCCATAAACTCATGTTCAGGTTCCAGCAGCAACAGGCTGAAAACCCCGGCAAAGACTAAAAATGCAGTAATTGACACCACAGCTAAAGCTTTAAAGGTGGTTTTTTCTGGCACTGAATAATTAAACACCCGCACTTCATCGGCGCGTCGTAAAAAGCTGATCACGCTTAATACCACAATAATAAAGGTGCCGACTTTAATGCCACCGGCGGTACTTAAAGAGCCTCCGCCAATAAACATTAGGAACATGGTCAGTAAATTGGAAGCATCACTCATGCTGGCAATATCCAGACTGTTAAAGCCGGAAGAACGGGGTACGGTAGCATGGAACCAGGCATTCCAGGCCTGATCGGTCAGGCTCATGGCGGCCAGCGTCGCAGGGTTACTGGCTTCGAGTAACCAGATGGTGATAAAGGCAAACAGGTTTAAACCCAGAATGGTGGAGAGGATCAGCTTGCTGTTGGCGCTGAGTTTATGCCAGCGCCGGGTTTTTTTAATATCCATTAGCACCACAAAGCCCACACCGCCAATAATGTAAAGCATGCTGATGGTAAAGGTAATCAGGTACTGGTCGGCAAAGCTCATTAAACTGTTGGGAAATAATGAAAATCCGCCATTATTAAAAGCCGAGACACTATAAAAGGCGGCATAGAAAAAGGCTTCCAGAAAATCGTAATCTTGCAACCAGGCCAGGGTCAGAATAAAGGTGCCGATGCCTTCAAAAAACAGCGAATAGAGTAATACGCCTTTGATGGTAAAGCCTACCGTCGCCAGACTGGTCTGACCGATGGTTTCCTGGGCCATCATCTGCTGTTTTAAGCCAATTTTTGGTGACAGGCTCATGGCAGCCAGAATCGCGAAAGTCATAAAGCCCAGCCCGCCACATTGCAGCAACAGCATAATCACAATCTGGCCAAATACGGTATAGGCCTCGCCGACATTGACCACCGACAAACCGGTAATGGTCACCGCAGAGGTGGCGGTAAATAAAGCCTGTAACCAGCTCAGGTCCCCCTCATGGGCAAAGGGCAGTTTAAGTAGCAAGGTCCCAATCACAATAAAGCTTAAAAATCCCAGTGCGAGCAGACTCGGCGGGCTTAAATTGACCGTGGTTGCTGTGCTGGGCTTCGCCGTATTTTTATAGGCAGTCTTATTCTTCGTCATGTGGTTCATGGCTATTTAAAATGCTTGGATAAGCGTTTCAGCTGTTCAACCTGGCCTTCAAGCACCAGAATATCGCCTTGCTGCATAATTAACTGCGGATCGAGGCTGAACTGAATCTCGCTGCCGCGTTTATGCAGCAGGGTTTTCACTTCTGGCGCATGACCGATAAACTCATGATAGCGCGTACCGTTTAAGGCTTCAGTGACTTCCACTTTGACAATAAAGTGGTCATCTTCCAGCGCCATATAGCGGCTGACCATCGGATAACTCAGTGACTGGGCAATGCGGACACCCATATCTTCTTCCGGATGAATAATTTTGCTGACCTGCAGATGGGTCAGAATCATGTGGTGGGCTTTGGACTTGGCTTTGACATAAATTTTTTCCAGCCCCATATTTTTCAGATGCAGCACACATAAAATACTGGCTTCAATATCTTCACCAATGGCCACCACCACCGCATCACAGTTCTGGATATTCAGCTCCTGTAGCACGTGTTCGTCGGTGGCATCGGCAATCACGGCGTGGGTAATTTCCTCGGCAATATTTTCCACATACTTTTTATTAATATCGATGCCAATCACATCATGTTTCAGGCTGACCAGTTGCGTGGCAACGGTGGCACCAAAACTGCCTAAGCCAATGACTGCAAATTGCGCCATAGTGTGTTCCTAATTACATTTTTATGGTTAGCGTGAATATAAATTTATTTTAAAGATCAGGTGGATATTTACATCATTTTTCTTGGGGTGTTTGTGTAAACCAATAAAAAACCGCCAGAAAATGGCGGTTTTTTAAACTGGATTTTATTTCAGGAAGCGCTGATAACCCAGGTTATTACTAATTTCCGCATATGGATAGCTGATACTTTCCAGGGTTTCAATCAGCCCGTCAGGGTTCTGTTTGGCATCGCTGGCCTCCAGACCAACCAGCACACGCCCTTCGGCGGCGCCGTGGTTACGGTAATGGAACAGGGTGATGTTATGGGTTGGACCTAAACGCTCCAGGAAAGTCAGCAGGGCGCCTGGACGCTCCGGAAATTCCACCCGGAACAGACGTTCATTTTCAATATCGGCATGACCGCCAATTAAATAGCGGATATGCAGTTTGGCCACTTCATCATCGGACAGATCATCAACATCATATTGCACTTTTAGGGCTTCAAAGATGTCATGACGTTCTTTTTCACCACCTTTTAAGCTAATGCCGACAAAGACCTGTGCGGCCGATGCATCACTGGCACGATAGTTAAACTCGGTAATATTACGGCCTTGCAGGGCGCGGCAGAAGTTCAGGAATGAACCTTTCTGCTCTGGAATAGTCACCGCAAAAATCGCTTCTTTACGTTCGCCCAGTTCAGTACGCTCGGCGATGTAACGCAGGCGGTCAAAGTTCATGTTCGCGCCGCAAACAATCGACACGATATTTTTACCAATCAGCTCATGCTGCTCGACATATTTTTTGATGCCAGCCAGCGCCATAGCACCTGATGGTTCTACAATGCTGCGGTTTTCATCAAAAGTATCTTTAATTGCAGCGCAGATTTCATCGGTATTTACCAGCACCACATCCGGTTCAACAATCGGGCCAGAGTTATCTGATTTTTGCAGACGAATTACATCAAAGGGTTTTTCACCAATCTGTGCCACGGCGGTCCCATCGGCAAACAGACCGACCGAAGGCAGAACAATACGTTCACCAGCTTCTAAGGCTGCTTTCAGACAGGCTGATTCATCATATTCCACTGGAATGACTTTGACATGCGGAGCGACATCACCCAAGTACGCTGCTACACCGGCAATCAGGCCACCGCCACCTACGGCAACAAAGACATAATCGACATCGCGCCATTGACGTAAAATTTCATTGGCGATGGTGCCTTGGCCGGCCATGACCAGTTCATCATCATAAGGTGGAATGAAGGTCATGCCATCATCCTGGGCACGCTGAATGGCATATTTGTTGGCCACATCAAACGAATCGCCGTGTAGTACTACTTCGCCACCTAAACGTTTTACCGCCTGTACTTTAATATCTGGCGTGGTTTTAGGCATCACGATAATGGCACGAATCCCCAGTTTTTTTCCTGAAAGAGCCACGCCTTGAGCATGGTTGCCGGCTGAAGCTGTGATCACGCCACGTTCTAACTGCGCTTTAGGTAGTTGGCTAATACGGTTATAGGCACCGCGTAGTTTGAAAGAAAAGACCGGTTGTAAATCTTCCCGCTTGAAGCGGATGTTGTTATTCAGTCGTTCACTAATTCGTGGCGCTGCTTCGAGTGGGGTTTCGATTGCAACATCGTAGACTGTTGCTTGTAAAATTTGTCGAACCAAACGAGACAGCATGTTAATCTTCCATCTAACAGTTTAAAATAGGGGTTTATTGTAACAAACCCCTGTACATTTGGGCTGTAAAATCAGCATCAAATGTCAAAAAATAGTTGAGCGAAGTCATGAGTCTGTATGCAACCCAAGATGAGAAGAAACAAGCTGCGGCAAAAGCAGCCTTAAAACATTTGCCTAAAGGCGGGATTCTGGGTGTAGGCACAGGCAGTACCGTCAATTTCCTCATCGATTTATTGCCTGAATTGCAATTGGAAGCGGCTGTAGCCAGTTCTGAAGCAACGGCAGAGCGCCTGAAAAAGCTGGGCATTGAGGTCGTGGATATGAACAGCGTGGGCGGTTTAGATGCCTATGTCGATGGTGCAGATGAAATTGACCGTCATATGCACATGATTAAAGGTGGCGGTGCGGCGTTAACCCGTGAAAAAATTGTCGCGTCGATTGCGAAAAAATTTGTTTGTATCGTCGATGATTCAAAATGGGTTGAACAGTTGGGCCGTGAATTCCCGCTACCGGTTGAAGTAATTCCAATGGCACGTTCTGCCGTGGCACGCAAGCTGGTCGCACTTGGGGGTGATCCGGCGTACCGTGAAGGTGTGGTAACCGATAACGGCAATGTGATTTTAGATGTTTATAACCTGAACATCCTGAACGCACTGGAACTGGAAAAAACCATCAATGACATTCCGGGTGTGGTGTGTAACGGTATTTTTGCTTTAAACAAAGCTGATATTGCCATTGTTGCAACCAATAACGGTATTGAAGAGCGTACAGCAATTTAAACTTAACACCTTTAAGAGTTAATCTCCCCAAACCCCTCTTTAAAAAAGAGGGGCTTTTCTCCCTCCTTTATTAAAGGAGGGTCGGGGAGGACTCTCTAAAAAGAACAATAATGACATTATCCGACCTTCCTGAAATTCAAATCACCCGTAATGTTCGTGCGACGCGACTGCGTTTACGTGTCGATGGTCAGCAGATTAAAGTCACGGCGCCTGTTTTTTGTAGCAATCGTCAAATCCAGAAATTTATTGCCGATGCCGAAAGCTGGCTGTTAAAAACCTGGCAAGCGCAACAGGCCCAGTTGCAGCGGGTTGATCAGAGCCTGCCTGCTGAATTACAACTGTTTAATCTCAATACGCCTATTCAGATTAGTTATCAGAGCCAGAAACAGAATTTTATCTGGGATGAATCTGCTTTACAGCTGTGGATTAGTGATCGTCATTCTGAAGCTTATTTAAAAACTTTTATTATTGCCTATGCCAAGCAGCATTTGCCGCTGTATTTAGAACAGTTAAGTCTGGATACCGGGCTGAACTTTAACGGCTGTAATATCCGCCAGCCGAAAACCCGTTGGGGTAGTTGCTCGGCCCGCCACGATATTATGCTGAATAGTGCGCTGGTATTAATGCCAGAAGCGATTTGTCGTTATGTCTGTGTGCATGAGTTGGCGCATACCCGCCATTTTGATCATAGCCCACGCTTCTGGGCAGAGGTGGCGCGGCATGATCCTGAGTTTCAGGCGCATCGACAATTTTTAAAACGCTTTCAGTTGCCGTATTGGTGGTTGGGGTGAGGGTGCCGGATCATCCTTGTTGAACTCACCCATTCCTCGTTCATTTTCTTGAAAAATCAGTACTCTGATCGATCCAATAGATACATAAGACAAAAAACCATCAATACCGAGTAAAAAGGTTTAGAAAGCACAAACTTCCTGTCATACTACTGCTTTATTGAACATAGCACACTTGATTGAGGTATGAACGTGATTTCAGTAGGTATTGTCGGCGGTACAGGTTATACAGGCGTTGAACTTTTACGTCTTTTACTACGACATCCAGAGGTACAGGTCACTGTATTAACCTCACGTACTGAAGCTGGTCGCCGTGTCGATGATATGTTCCCAAGTCTGCGTGGTCATACCGATTTATGCTATTCAGATTTAAATATTGAAGATTTAAAACAGTGTGATGTGGTGTTCTTTGCTACGCCGCACGGTGTTGCCATGAAACACGCGGCCGATCTGGTTGCGGCCAATACCAAAGTCATTGATCTGGCGGCAGATTTCCGTTTACAGGATTTGGCCCAATTCGAAAAATGGTACGGCATGGAACATGCGTGTCCGGACATTCTTAAAGATTCAGTCTATGGTTTATCTGAACTGAACCGTGAGCAGATTAAAACAGCACAGGTGATTGGCAACCCGGGCTGTTATCCAACTACCGTGCAATTAGGTTTGGCGCCATTATTAAAATCTGCTGAAACCTTGATTAAACCTAAAAGCATTATTATTGATGCCAAATCAGGCGTATCTGGTGCCGGCCGTAAAGCCAGCCTGGGCATGATTTACTCTGAAAATGCCGATAACTTCAAGGCTTATGGCGTGGCAGGTCACCGTCATCATCCGGAAATTGTGGAAGCATTGGAAAATATTTCTGGTCAAAAAGATGTGTTTAACCACATTGTGTTTGTACCGCATTTAGTGCCGATGATTCGTGGCATGCTCAGCACCATGTATATTGACCTGACCGATGCAGGGGATGCGACAGATGTACAGGCGCTATATGAACAGTTTTATGCGCAAGAGCAGTTTGTAGATGTAATGCCAGCAGGCAGCTCACCTGAAACGCGTTCAGTACGCGGCGCGAACCAGTTACGTATTGCGCTGTACAAGCCGCAACCGAAGAAACTGGTGGTGCTGGTGGCACAGGACAATCTGGTGAAAGGGGCAGCCGGTCAGGCGGTACAAAACATGAACCTGATGTTTGGCTTTGCAGAGCAGGCTGGCCTCGAGGTGATTGGTCTATTACCATAAGAAACGCTTTTCGACTTCACACACATTTAGATTTCGATTTAAATGTGGGGTTTGAATGCAATCAAAACAAGAGATGACGATGCAGAATACGGATACCAATACCACGTCACAACCGACGCCACCGAAAAAACCTTTTATGCAAAGCAGTTTACCTCTCGTACTCGGTGCAGCTGTATTAATGTTAGGCAGCGGCTTTTTGGGCTATTCGGTGGGGCATCGTCAGGGTTTGACTGTGGTCGGTTATGATGCCGATGCAGAGCAGCTGGTTGAAGTCGTACAGGAGCAGAAAGTTCGTCTGGAAAGCCTGAATAAAACCTTGAATGCAGCGGTTCAGGAGCGTGATGTAGCGGTCAGCAATGCCAATGACCTGTATGCGGCCCTGAATCAGGCACGTAATGATAAAATCCAGGCCGATGGCATGGGCAATTTATACCGTGAAGTGCTGCGTAATCGGGGTGGTTTAAGTCTGACCATCCAGAATATTGGGATTAAACCTTTACCCGATAATGCCTATGAATATCAGCTCGATCTGGTGCAGATCAGCCCGAATAAGCGCCGTGCTTCAGGCAATGTTGAACTGCGTCTGATTCAGGGCACCGAGGTGCTGGTGGTGCCCATGGAAGACAATAATTTCAATTTTGATAATTATGAGCGCCTGACCGGCCGCTGGACCATGCCAAAAGGCTTTAGTCCGCAATTTATTGAAGTGCGTTTAACTGGTAGTACCCCTGTGACCAAACGATTCAGCTGGGCACGTGGAAAAGCCACGGAAGCGCCTTCTGCCTTTATCTCTGAAATACCGCAAGCAGAAGCCACTGCGCAATAACTGTGAAATAAATCTCTTATGCGAAGTAACAAACGACCAATTTGTTTAAACGAAATCAAACAGTCTTTTCAGCAGTCCGGCATGGTGGACTGGCATTTTAATCCGCGTTTAAGTACGGATGAGCCGAATGAGCATGAGGACGGAGACATTGCTGTACAGACGGCGCCGCCTGAATTAAAGCGTCCACCGTTATACGCTGTCGTTTTATTGAACGATGACTATACCCCAATGGACTTTGTAATTGAAATTTTACAACAATACTTTGCAATGAATCTTGACCAAGCGACTCAAGTAATGCTAACTGTACATTACGAAGGAAAAGGTATTGCAGGGGTTTATCCGCGAGACATCGCAGAGACCAAAGCAAACCAAGTCAATAATTACGCTCGATCTCAAGGTCATCCATTACTTTGTCAGATTGAGCCTAAAAACTAAGGGGGTTACATGCTCAGTCGTCAATTAGAAGTATCATTACGTTTGGCTGTTAGCATGGCTCGTCAAAAGAGACATGAGTTTCTGACGGTAGAACATTTATTATTGGCTTTGCTCGACAATGATTCTGCAGTAAATGCGCTAAAAGCATGCGGGGCAGATATTATTGTGCTGCGCAAAGAACTTGAAGAATATGTAGAACAGCATACCCCTAAACTCGGTGAAAACAGCGATCAGGCGCCGCATCCAACGGAAAGCTTTGACCGTATTTTGCAACGAGCAATTTTCCATGTGCAATCCAGTGGTGGTGATCGCACAGTCGAAGGCGCAGATATTCTGGTTGCGATGTATTCGGAACGGGATTCTTTTGCCGTATATCTATTAAAACGCCATCAAATTAACCGTTTAACCTTAACCCAGTATCTTTCTCACGGTACGCGCAAAGAAGAATCGCAAGCCGAAGAAGAAATTGAAGATCTCGATGGGGAAAGCTCTACTTCGGCCAATAGCGGTCCGCTGGAGCTGTATACCACCAACCTTAACAATGAAGCGGTGAAGGGCAAAACTGACCCACTGATTGGCCGTGAAAAAGAAATTGAACGCGCTGCGCAAATCTTATGTCGCCGTCGTAAAAACAACCCGTTGCTGGTCGGTGATCCGGGGGTTGGTAAAACCTCAATTGCCGAAGGTCTGGCCTGGTTAATCGTGAATGGTAAAGCGCCAAAACCACTGCTCAATTCAGAAATTTACAGTCTGGATATTGGTGCCTTGGTGGCCGGAACCAAATACCGCGGTGATTTTGAAAAACGCCTGAAACAGCTGTTAAATGCGTTAAAGAAAAAGCCGGAAGCGATTTTATTTATTGATGAAATCCACATGATTATTGGTGCCGGTTCCAGCATGGGCAGCACCATGGATGCCTCGAACCTGATTAAACCGGCGCTAGCCAATGGCACTTTGCGTTGTATCGGTTCGACCACGTTCCAGGAATATCGTCAGGTCTTTGAGAAAGATCATGCCTTGTCGCGTCGTTTCCAGAAAATTGATGTCAATGAGCCATCAATTCCTGAAACCATTGATATTTTACGTGGCTTGAAATCGAAATTTGAAGATTTCCACCATGTGCAATATGACGATAAAGCACTGGTTTCTGCGGTTGAGTTGTCATCTAAATACATCAATGACCGTTTCTTGCCAGATAAGGCCATTGACGTGATTGATGAAGCCGGTGCACAGCGCCGTCTGAAAGATGAACAGGAAGATCGCCTGATTACCGTGGAAAATATCGAGGATATTGTGGCGAAAATTGCCCGTATTCCACCGAAAACGGTGTCTAAAGATGACAAGACCGTGCTTGAGCATCTGGAACGTGATCTGAAACGTGTGGTGTTCGGTCAGGATGAAGCGATTGAAGCGTTAGCATCTGCCATCAAACTATCACGCGCCGGTTTGAAATCGCCAGATAAGCCTGTTGGTAGCTTTGTATTTGCCGGCCCGACCGGGGTGGGTAAAACTGAAGTCACCAAGCAGCTGGCCAAATTGCTGGGTGTCGACCTGGTCCGCTTCGATATGTCGGAGTACATGGAACGCCACGCGGTGTCCCGTTTAATTGGTGCGCCGCCGGGCTATGTCGGTTTTGATCAGGGTGGTTTGCTTACCGATGCGATTCATAAAAATCCGCATTGTGTGCTGCTACTCGACGAAATTGAAAAAGCCCATCCGGATGTGTTTAACCTGTTGCTGCAAATTATGGATCATGGCTCATTGACCGATAATAACGGACGTAAGTCAGACTTCCGTAATGTGGTGCTGGTACTGACCACCAATATTGGTGCAGAAAGTATTTCTCGTGTCAGCATTGGCTTTATGGAACAGGACAATAGCAATGACAACCAGGAAGCAATGAAAAAGGCCTTCTCGCCTGAATTCCGTAACCGTCTGGACAGCGTGATTCAGTTTAAAGCCTTGCCGACCAGCGTGATTGAAAGCGTGGTCGACAAGTTCCTGACTGAACTGCAAGCCCAGCTGGATGAGAAAAAAGTCATTCTTGAAGTAGATCAGGATGCACGTGAATGGATGGCTGAACATGGCTATGACCGTTTAATGGGTGCACGTCCAATGCAGCGCTTAATTCAGGAACACCTGAAGAAACCACTGGCAGAGATGATCCTGTTTGGTGAGCTGGCGGAACATGGCGGCAATGTAGCTGTATCGGTCAAGAAAGAAAACGGTAAAGCCACCGGTTTGAAACTTGAAGTATTTGAAGATCAAACCGCTGAACCGGCTTAATCCTGTACTTGAATATAAAAGCCCGTGTACGCACGGGCTTTTGTTTGCTTAAGGCTTACCTTTTTTGCCTTTCTATTGGAAAGCTGCGCGTCACTTGTATTGTGAGTTTTTATGGATTTTTCTATCACTAAAATTCTGACCACTGTTTGTCTGTTCTTGGTGACGGCGGTGGCGGAAATTTTGGGCTGTTACTTTCCTTATTTAATTTTGAATCAGGGGAAATCACATTGGCTCTGGTTGCCTACGGTATTGGCTCTAGCGGTATTTGTCTGGCTGTTAACCTTGCATCCGGCAGCATCAGGGCGAATTTACGCCGCTTATGGTGGAATTTACATTTTTACCGCGCTGATGTGGCTGAAATTTGTCGATCAAGTCAGTTTAAGTCGTTGGGATCTGCTGGGTGGTCTGGTGGTGATGTGCGGCGCGCTGATTATTATTTTGCAGCCACAAGGACTGGTGCGTTAATTTTTCTATTGTTATTGTGGGCTGAAAATGGGAATTTACTGCGGCAGGATTTACTACCGCAGTTAGTGATTAATCGGGTTGGTTTAGAATTGACATTCCGAATTTTTTAGCTGTAACTGATACTGCTGCTGCGCCGAGCTTAACTGCAGCTCAATCCGGTAGGGATTGACGCGTTGGAACTGATGCTCAAAAATCATCTCGCAATTCTGCAGTAAATTCTTTTTCATGATTTTTTTCACTTCGCTATGGCCAACATCCTGAGCAAACTGCTCGAAATCCGGGCTGCTAATCAAACCTTTCACTTCAACTCGGTCTGCAAATAGCTGCATCTGTTCAATAATCGTATCCTGATCGACCTGATACGGCAGGGTGCGTGAATCTTCCACACTAATAATATTCAGAATTTCATTAAGTCCGGTCGTATTCTTGATTTTGTACTCGGCATCAATGATCTGTTTTTGTTGCAGATACTGGTCCAGTTCACTGGCATGGCTGGTGAATGAAAGGGCACTGAGTCCGAGGGCTAAAACTGTCGACAAATAGATTTTATTGTTCATTCGAGTCACACATTATGAGCTGTATTCTAGACATTTATATCAACATGAATAGGGCGGATAAGCAACCATCCGATCTGGCTTTATCTCTATAAATTTAAGAAATATATAATCTATTTATCTATAAATTATTGTGTTTAAAGACTTTTTAACTAAAAAATTGATCAAAAATTACATTTTATTTTTTGTGTGAAGTTTCCATTAAAAGTTATATTGGCAACGTGCTTATGCTGTATCTAAGCAAAAATATCTCCTTATGTGGCAAGAGCTTATCGCCTCTACATGAGAAATTTCAATAAATTAAAAATGAGGAAGATAAACCTTGAGCCAAGCTTAAACCAAACAGGAAAAAGCCAGTCGAATTAAGGGAATTATCGGGGCGGCCTCGGGCAACCTCGTCGAATGGTTCGATTTCTATATCTATGCTGTATTTGCGGTTTACTTTACCCAAGCGCTGACTGCACCGAACATGGATAGTTCTACCTAGGCCATTTATGTCTGGGGGGTATTTGCGGCAAGCTTCTTTATGCGTCCGATTGGCAGCTGGCTGTTTGGACGTATTGCCGATAAACATGGCCGTAAAAAGTCCATGGTGATTTCCATCTGCCTGATGGCCTTCAGTTCCTTTCTGTTTGCTGCATTGCCGACTTATGAGCAAGTCGGGATGGCGGCACCGTTCCTGCTGTTGCTGGTGCGTTTGTTACAAGGCTTGTCGGTTGGCGGGGAATATGGTGCGGTTGCCACCTATATGAGTGAGCTGGGTTTAAAAGGTCAGCGCGGCTTTTTTGCCTCGTTCTAATATGTGACTTTAACCGGCGGACAGTTACTGGCCAGCTTGCTGGGTGTAATTTTCCTGAGTTTTATGACCGAGCAGCAGTTACAGGATGGCGGCTGGCGTATTCCGTTTGTGATTGGTGGTCTGGCTGCCATTGCCTCACTGCTGGCACGAAGCCGTCTGGAAGAAACGTTGTCACATGAAGACAGCGATAAAGAAGAGTCGGGCAGCTTAAAAGAGCTGTTTAAAAATCACTGGAAAACTTTCTTGCTGGTGGTGGGCTATACCTCGGCGGGTTCACTTAGTTTCTATGTGATTACGGTTTATTCCAAAACCTATCTGACCAATATCGGCATTGATTCGCAGACGGTCGGGCTAATCATGACGGGCTGTATTTTTATTCTGATGGTGGCGCAGCCATTCTTCGGGATTTTATCAGACAGGATTGGTCGCAGAAATTCGATGCTGCTGTTTAGTGGTCTGATGGCGATTGCCATTTATCCTGTTATGGCAATCGGGATGCGTGCCTTTAGTGATTCACCCATGATGGTGGCCTTGCTGTTGATTTTCCTGATGATGCTGTTAAGTCTGTATACCTCGATCAGTGGAATTGTAAAAGCGGAAATGTTCCCGCCGCATGTGCGTGCACTCGGTGTTGGTTTCTCTTATGCGGTTGGTAATGGAGTATTTGGCGGCTCAGCCCCTTCAGTGGCTTTACAGTTTAAATCAGCCGGTATTGAAAACAGTTTCTTTATCTATGTGATTGTGATGCTGGTGATCTGTTTCTTCTATAGTCTGCAAATTCCTCGTGAAGCGCGCTATTTAAAAGATGATCATTAATCCGGATTTCATGACTTGATCAAAACGAAAAAAGCACCGGGAATGAACGGTGCTTTTTTATCTTGATGCGGTTAGCAATTATTTTAAATGCTCGTTGATCAGGAATTCCATTAGGGCTTTTTGTGCGTGTAGACGGTTTTCCGCTTCATCCCAAACCACAGAATTTTTATGATCCAGCATATTTTCTGAAATTTCTTCACCGCGGTGTGCAGGCAGGCAGTGCATGAACAGACAATCTGGATGCGCTAGATCCATGAGGCGTTCATTAACCTGATAGTTGGCAAATGCCTGTTCACGGATTTTCTGTTCTTCTTCTTGACCCATGCTGGCCCACACGTCGGTCACGATTAAATCGGCATTGACTGCGGCATCTTCAGCAGAATCGACCAGTTCAACACAGTGAGCAAATTCAGACAGGAATTTTTCTTGTGGCTCATAACCTTTAGGTGCGGCTACTTTCAGCTTGAAGCCCCACATGTGTGCCGCTTCAATATACGAGTTACACATGTTGTTGCCATCACCAATCCAGGCCACGGTTTTGCCTTCGATTGGACCGCGATGCTCAAGGAAGGTTTGCATATCGGCCAGTAATTGACATGGATGATGATCGTCAGTTAAGGCATTAATCACCGGCACTTTGGAATAAGAAGCAAAACGCTCCACAATGTCATGTCCAAAGGTGCGAATCATGACAATATCCAGCATGCTTGAAATCACGCGTGCTGAATCTTCAATAGGCTCACCACGACCTAACTGGGTGTCGCGTGGAGATAAGAAAATTGCGCTACCACCAAACTGATTCATACCAGCTTCAAACGATACACGGGTACGGGTACTCGACTTCTCAAAAATCATGCCCAAAACTTTACCAATAAAAGGTTGGAAAACTTCATGCTGATGCTGCTTGCGTTTAAGTTCAATTGCGCGTTGCAAAATCTGGTTAAGTTCTAAAGTCGACAGGTCGCGTAAAGTGAGAAAGTGACGTAGAGCCATTCGTTACTCCACAATAATTGCTGAAATTGAAATCAAAACAACAATTAGTTGTTGGTTGGTTAAATAAAACAGGGAATCGGCTAATATACTATATTGAATCGAAATTGCAAAAAACTAGACGATTTGGTGACCTTGCAGAAAGTGATCGACACAGTAATGAATATAGTCATCTGTGGTTTGCGGGTCATCCTGAACAGGCAAGCCCATTAAAATCCGCCATTCCAGATTACGCAGAATGCCAAAGAACAGCTGCGCTGAATAAAGTGAATTCTCACAGCGAATCAGACCCTGGGCGGCGGCATGATCCAGCGCATGTGCAATGGAAGTTTGCAAATGCTTGGGGCCTTGTTCATAGATATAACGCGCCAGTTCCACATTGTGCTGGGTGCGCTCCAAAATTAACCTTAAAAAGGCAGAATTGGCCGGCACACTTAAATGGCTTTTAAAATTATCTAGTGTATGAATTAAATAAGCCCGTAAATCACCCTCAAAAGATTCAAAGGGTAAGCAAATGTCTTTAAAGAACTTTTCCGCACGATAATCACAAATGGCGGTAAACAGGCCTTCTTTATTGCCAAAATATTTATAGATAAAGGCCTTGGAACCACCGGCATGATGCACGATATCATCCAGCGAGACAGCATCGTAGCCATGTTCCAGAAACAGGTCATTGGCGCTCAATAATAAAGCCAGACAGCGTTCATGCCCACGCTTGGTCGGAGGGACATCTTTGCTAAAGGGTTCTAACTGAGCCAAATCATGCATAATCAGGGAGCAGGCCGCCAATTGGTAAGGAATAAATATAATTGTAGCAAATATATGACCGCTTGGCATGGAATAGCGTAGACGGAAATGTATTGACTTTTTTCTTACAGATTTACTTGAATATTTGACTAAAGTTTTAGGGACTTTATTCTAATTGGTCATGGTTTAGGCAAAGATTCTGAGTATACTCAAGCCTCAATAATTAGAAACTACTGTGGAAAGGACGATGACAGAACAAACATCTGCAGGCTTAAGATTCAGACAGGCGCTGGACACGGAAAAGCCCTTACAAATTATCGGTACAGTCAATGCCTATGCAGCCATGATGGCAAAACAGGTCGGCTATAAAGCCATTTATGTATCGGGTGCAGGTGTCGCCAATTATTCCTACGGTTTGCCGGATTTGGGCATGACCAGCCTCGATAATGTCCTGGAAGATGTACGCCGTATTACAGAACGTGTCGATACACCTGTGCTGGTGGATATTGATACCGGCTGGGGCGGTGCATTTAATATTGGCCGTACCATCAAGCAAATGATTGCAGCAGGTGCTGCTGCGGTGCATATTGAAGATCAGGTCGCGCAAAAACGCTGTGGCCATCGCCCGAACAAGGAAATTGTGACCCAGCAGGAAATGGTCGATCGTATTAAAGCGGCGGTCGATGCCAAGACCGATTCCAACTTTGTGGTGATGGCGCGTACCGATGCCTTGCAAAAAGAAGGTTTACAGGCGGTGATTGACCGGGCCTGTGCCTGTGTTGAGGCGGGTGCAGATGCAATTTTTGCAGAAGCCATGACTGACATTACCATGTACAAAACTGTTTGTGATGCAGTCGGTGTACCGGTACTGGCGAATATTACCGAATTTGGTGATACACCGTATTACACCACTGATGAACTGGCTGAGCAGGGCGTGCGTATGGTGTTATATCCATTGTCGGCAACACGTGCAATGCAAAAAGCAGCACTGGAAGTGATGCAGTCGATTCGTGAGCATGGCACACAAACCCATGTGCTGGATAAAATGCAGCAACGCAAAGAATTATATGAATTTTTAGATTACCACACCTTTGAAAACACATTAGATAAACTGTTCAAGCAGGAGAATTAAAACAATGGCTGAAGGAAAAGTACTGACTGGCGCTGGATTGCGCGGACAAGTCGCAGGGAAAACCGCATTATCGACGGTTGGAAAAAGCGGTGCGGGTCTGACCTATCGTGGTTATGACGTGCAGGATCTGGCGGAAAACTGCCAGTTTGAAGAAGTCGCTTATCTGATCTTCTTTGGTGAATTACCTACCAGCGAACAACTAACCAGCTATAAAGCCAAGCTGAAATCTTTACGTCAGTTACCAGATGCACTAAAAGAAGTGCTGGAGCGTATTCCGGCCGATTCACATCCCATGGATGTGATGCGTACTGGCGTGTCGATGCTTGGCAATCTGGAAACCGAACAGTCGTTTGATGTACAGCAAGATGTTGCCGACCGTATTTTGGCCGCTTTACCGGGCATTATCTGTTACTGGTACCGTTTTAGCCATGACGGCGTACGTATTGATGAAAATACCGATGATGATTCAATTGGCGCGCAATTCCTGCATCTGTTACATGGTGAAAAACCAAATGAACTGCATGAACAGGTGATGAACGTGTCGTTAATTCTGTATGCAGAGCATGAGTTTAACGCATCCACCTTTACGGCGCGCGTGTGTGCATCAACCTTGTCTGATATGCATTCATGTATTACCGGCGCGATTGGTTCACTGCGTGGTCCACTGCACGGCGGTGCCAATGAAGCGGCTATGGAAATGATTGAAAACTGGACCTCTCCAGAAGAAGCTGAGCGTGAAATGCTGGGCATGCTGGAGCGTAAAGAGAAAATCATGGGCTTTGGTCATGCTATTTATAAGGACAATGACCCGCGTAATGGCATTATTAAAGTCTGGTCAGAGCGTCTGGCCAAAGATGTAGGTGATACCGTACTTTATCCAGTATCGGTCCGCTGTGAAGAAGTGATGTGGCGCGAGAAAAAACTGTTCTGTAACGCAGACTTCTTCCATGCTTCGGCTTATCACTTTATGGGTATTCCGACCAAGCTGTTCACGCCAATCTTTGTGATGTCGCGTGTGACCGGCTGGGCGGCGCATGTGATGGAACAGCGTGCAGATAACCGTATTATCCGTCCAAGTGCGGATTATACCGGTCCAGAACTGCGTAAAGTGGTGCCAATTGCAGAGCGTACCTCGGCGGCTTAATCTGCCGTGTCATTGAATAAAGCCTCATTTGAGGCTTTATTTTTTGTTGCTATATTTTTTCCGCTATATTTTTGCTGTTATTGAGAATTGCTGAGCAGAACCGGATCTTCAATCGGATAGCCCATTTCAAACGGAATGCCTAAATATTTCACAGTCACCAGCATTTTGGACCGCTGCGGGATGTTATAGGCCTGGTGAATGTTCAAGCCTTGCTTGTAACTGGTGGATTGCTGGACGGTACTGCGGAAGTTCCCTGCATCAACGCGATAGCAATATTGCCACTGTGGTACCGGTTCCGTACCATTAATCCAGTCGGCACTACGTTTGCTACTGTGCAAAACCTTAATTTGCGCCTGTTGCGTTCTAACCTTGGTCAAGGGTTTTAGGCGGTTTTTAATTTTGGCCAACTCGGCATTAAAACGGGTAGGCGGCTGGTCATAGTCAATCTTTTTGGTCTTGGGATTAATATACAGCGAATTGACCTGAACCAGCTGATTCGGCTGTTTCGATTTAAAGTTGTAATAATACAGCTGCGGTAAACGGCCACGACCATCTTCATAATGGCGCAGCAGATAGACTTTTTGATCTTTCTGGTCATAGCCCAGCACTTCAATCCTTTGCTGGCCGCCGACGGTGGCAAAACTGATGATGGGCAGACAGGCTAAAGCAGAAAATAATAATGGTTGAACCAGTTTCATACTTCGACTCCACATTACAGGATATGGTTTTACTTTAAGCCAAAATCATGGAGAAAAGATGAGAAACAGTGTATCTAGGCGGGTGAAGATAAAATAAGCGCCAATACTTCCTGTGCTACCAATTGGGTCAGCTGATCCAGCCGTTCAATCGGGCTGCCATCCAGCAGATAATGAAAATTATGCAATTGCTGCTGATAGTGAATGGCAATATAAAAAGTGCCTTCAGGTTTCTCTGCGCAGGCGCTGCCACCGGGTTTTAGCAAACCGGTACAGGCCACCACAATATTGGCCTGTTTAAACAGAGCCTGGCCATGCAAGGCCATCTGCGTGGTAATTTCCGCAGATTCCGCCGTGTAATGCGCAATCAGTGCCGGATCAATCTGTAACAGGTTGGCTTTAATGCTCGGGTCATAGCTGACCAGCGCCCCGAGTAAAATATCTGCGCCGCTATTCTTATAAATTGAAAACTGGCTGCATAAATAGCCTGAACTGGCACTTTCAATAAAGGCAATGGTCAGTTGCTGTTGTTCCAGCGCATCACAGCAGCGTTTCAGCATGATGAATCTCCATTTCTTCTTCTTTTCCAAGCGATTTTAAGCGAGATCGGCCTCAATCTTGTTGCGGATTCAGGCATTTAGCGCTAAAGATCGCGCGTTCCGGTTTCAATTGTATAGCAGTTAGGCGAAACTCGAAATTATCGGTTTATTCTGCTGCAAAAGAATGGTAAAACTAAAAATAAAGTGCTTAGTGAAAGTAGGTTAATACAATGAAAACGATTGTGAAATATATGGTCTTAAAAGACCTCGACTATCAGTTAGGAACCTTACTTTTCCAGGAGGAATTACAGGCCGATGCTTTATATTTTGACCAGATTCCTGCAGTAATTTCTTATCAGAACCATCAGTTTAAAGTGATTAGTAAAGAACTGAAACGCGTCCAGAACGCAGCAGAGCCAGAAAACCTGCAACGTATTATTGTCAAAGTCGTGACTGTGGCATAATACGGAAAGTCGCCTGCGGGCGGCTTTTTTATACGCCTTATTTTTAAAAACTGTTGCAATAACAAAGCCTGAATTAACAATAAAGCTGAAATATTGACCAAAGCCATACAGCGCGGCTGTCTTAAATCATGAACAATAAAAACAGTTCAACACAACAATAAAGACAGGAGTCGATGATGGCTAAACCAGAAAAAACCTCGAATGAAAAGACCCAGCAACAGCAACCTCAACCCAAGACCGATTCACAAGTGATTCCAAATAAAAAGAATCCGCATCCACAACATCCAAGAGATAAACAGGATACCGCCGTACAGCGCTAAGTCTGGGGGATGTTTATCCATCAGCTCCTTTTCTCATAGTTAAATCAAACGTGTTGCAGGGCAGGAAGCATCAGTATAGCGCAGAGCTCGCAGCAGTTTGATCAAGGAGATGCAAGATGAAGATCGGTTTATTATTTGGCATGTTTGCCAGTTGTACGCTGATGGCATGTCAAAGCGTACCTTCTATACCAGCACAACAGGTAGATGTAACCAAGTCCTTAGGTTTAAAGCAGTGTGAGGGGGATGATCCCAAAGTGCGTTTACAGCAGCTGAAAGAGCAACTGCAGCAGGCCGGGATAGAAGTTTATAATGAAGCACTCGGGCATGATGGTCTGGTACATATTACCGTATGTGGTGCCAGTACCGGCCAGACTGCCATCTTTACCATTTCGGCAACACAACTGGGTGCGGCGCAAGGCTTGGGTTATCAGCTAACGCCAGCACCTTAGTCAATAAAATGTGACAAGTAACGTTTTGAAATTACTTTGAAAAATATGACTTATCGTTTAAAAAAAATAAAAAATGGAAGCTTTTGCCAATGCTGGAAATCCAGGAAAATAGGACAATTTTAATCAGGAAATATGCGCTGTAAGTTCTTATTTTCTCTTGACTTTCCTCTTTATGAGTTTGGGTCCATACATCCCTCGTATGGACTCTTTTTTTTTCAGTTTTTAATGGAAATGTAATTTATTAAAATATTTTAAACAATGGTAAAAATCGAGCAAAGCTAAATAACTGATATTTTTTATATTATACATATATATATTATTTTTTCTATATTCTTAAAAATGAAACTTTTGCTACTTATATTTAAAACTAATGAATAAAGGTTAAAGTGAGGTTAAAGCAGATGAACGATGTCAGCTTGGAGTTTTTAAATCAGGCCATTGATAAGTGCCTAAAAGAAGGCAAGAAACCGAAAAAACTACGTTTGGGCTATAAATTGTATGCGCATTTTATGCATGATATGCGTTTTTCCAAGGAAGTCCGAGATTCTGCACTCGATCCGGACAAGCGCCGTTATCGTGGAATCAAGCTAAAAGTGACCCAAGATGAGTATGAATTAAGTTTTGTGGAAAAAGAATAATCCGTATTTTTAAATAGATAAAAAGTAAATGTTATTTTTTGCTAATTTTGGTGATATAAATTTAATATAAATTACCAAGTATTCTGGATTTATATACATGTAGGGGATGTATATTATAAATAGGTGAGCTTTTGTAATATAATGCAATTGGTCATATCACTATTTCTTGGTATAAGAACAGAACAATAATAAGAAAGGAGTATGGATATGAAAGTGAATACACGACGGTCTTTAGATATTACGGTTCTGGTGAGTGCTTCATGTATTATCACCTGTCTGATTTACTTATTAGGGCAAACCAGAGTCGTGCTCTTTTAAAAATAAAAACCACCTTCGGGTGGTTTTTATTTTCCAGTTGAGATTCGTTAAACCATATTAACCTTCAATCTGACAGGCTTCTGCGCAGGCACGACAGGCGCGGGCACAGTTTTGACAATGTTCATCTTCATGCTGGCCACATTCTTCGGCACACAGTTCACAGGCTTTGGCACACAGGTCCATGGCTAAATGATGTAGCTCCGAGTTGCGAACTTCAAAGGCAACACAGAGTTTGCAGGTTTCAACACAGTCCAAACAGCGCTGGATGCAGGTTCGCATCATCTGCACATGTTCTTCGTGTAAACAGGCATCTGCGCAGCGTTGACAAGCAACAATGCATTCCAGACAGGCCTGTATTGAAAGCGAAGATTGTTGAACGGATGAAAGATGCGGCAGCTGATTCATAAGCAGATCCTCGAATAAAGTCCGGTTGATATCAAAATTTATTGCGGTATTTCAATCCAGGTTTCTTGTACTTCTTGCAGGTTTTTAATCAGGATTATACGCTGCTCACAAATATCACCCACCCAAGATAGCGGGATCAGATGTGCTTTGCCTTCGGCATCCTGACTTAGTTGGATTCGATCTAAATCCAGAAACTGTTCAATTTGGCCCAGATGAACGCCGTTAGCGGTAAAGACCTCCGCATGTTGTTGCAGTTCATGATGACGAAACTTGGCCATACTGCTGCCTCAAGAACAGGATTTTTTTCACTCTACTGCAAGCTATCGCGCAAAAGATGAAAAGCAATAAAAGCGATACAAATCAGCGGCAGATATTCACGTCGTATTAAACGGTTACATGCTTTTAAATAGAATAAAGAGAGGCGTGGGTTTTATTTATATACAAAAGTATTTTATTTATGACAGGATTGTCCTATTTATATCAGACAGTTTAAGTGGATAAACTGCCTGATTTATTTTGATTTAAAACCGATATTTATTTATCGCTCGAAATCATACTTTTCAGGGGCTTTGTTGCATAAATATGTAAGCATCTGATTTAAATAAATTTAATTTTGGATCAAAAAATAATCAAAACCTTTAAAATCATATAGTTATGAAATCATTGTGCAACAAAGCCACTTCGGAGTAACATCACATGCAATTTAACCAGGTCGATCACCCACGTGGTAACCCCATTAAAATTAATGGCCAAGTTTGGATTTTTGCGCCGTTGTCCTTGGGTGCTGCTGAACAATTGATGCCAAAGCTTAAAACCTTTGATCCAAGTGACTTTGCTTTAGTGGCAGATGTTGCACATAGCTCATTGAAGCGTAACTATCCTGAAATTACCCGTGAATACATTGCTGATGAACTGCTTGATATTGGCCACGTGAACGCCGTATTTGAGACGGTCATGGGGGCTTCTGGTCTGGTTTATACAGGTGAAGACGAGCAGGCAACTGATTCGGGGGAATAGACTGGGAGGAGCTGTACACGCATTTGGTGCTGACTTTAGGCAAGGATTACGACTACGTTCGTAATGAATTGGATTTCCCAAGAGTCAAAGCGTTGAATGCGTATCACAAGCAGTGTCCTCCCAGCCATGTTGGCATTCAGCGTCTGTGTCGGATCCTAGAAGCATTTATGGGGATTGAAGACAGTACCGGTTCAGATGATTTGCAAAGCGATGATGAAGATGATTTGTTTGCAGATCTGCAGAACTTTCCTCAGGGTGACTAAGGTTGTCCTGATTGATTTATATACTTGAGTTGGTTAAAGTTTGTGTGACTTATATAACAATCAACTGAGTTTTTATGAAAAATATTTTAATGGCAGGGGTAATTAGTCTTTTTTTAGTTGGATGTAGCAATCCAAAATCAGCTCAAATTCCTACAGATCCTGAAAAATGGGAAGAGCTAAAACCACAAATTGAAAAACTAAATGAAGAAGATAAAAAATTGCTTACTCAGTTCTTGATGCGTAAGGGAATGGGTGCAGCTTTTGGTGGAGATGGTATCGAACCTGGAACCACAGTTGGTGATGCTATTAAAGAACAACAAAAATGGCTTGAAGACAAAGATGCTAAGGAAAAAGCTCAGGCTGAATTAAAAGCAAAGATTGAAGCTGAAAATGCAGCTGTCAAAAAACAAATGGATGGAATTCTTACAGCAGCAATTGTTTCCAAGTCTGGGCATGCTCGTTATGAATATATTGATAAAATTACTGATATCGAATTCCAACTAGCTTTTGAAAATCATAGTGATAAAGATATTGCAGGATTTAAAGGGATAATATCTTTTAAAGATATGTTTGGTGACCCTATTAAAAATTTAACTCTTTCATACGATGATGGTGTTAAAGCGAAATCAATTGCCAAGTATGAAGGAAGTACGGACTATAACGAATTCATGGCAGAAGATACCAAGCTATTGAATACGGATTTAGATAAAATTAAATTTGAGTTTAAACCATCAGTTATAATGTTCACAGATGGAACTAAAATTGAATTAAAGCATTCAGAGCAAGATTAATTTCTATTTTTTAATTTACAAATTTTATTATCTGGAATAACCATGAAAAAAGTATTAGGGATAAGTTTCATTGCCTGTGCATTAACAGCTTGTGGTGGCGGTAGTGATGGTGATTCATACCATGGTGTAGACGATGGGGGAAAGGATCCAGTAGTTAATGCTGAAACTTTAGGGGTGTATACAGGTACTACAAACCAAGGTCAGGATGTAGTTGGATTGGTTGATAAAAATAAAAAGTTTTGGTTTTTATATACACCACCCTATAGAAGTGGTGTAACCGGATTTATTACTGGTAATTTTACGGTTTCAGGAAATACTGTGAAAGCAACTAATGGTAAAGATTTCTATTTTGGTGGCTCTACTATATATGACACAACCCTAAATGGAACAGTGGATGCTAAGAAAAGTTTAAATGGGACGATATCTTATTCGTCATCTAACCAAGTTTCTTTTAATACGGTTTATGATGCCCAGGCAAATAATACGAATGCGGATCTTTCTACTATTGCGGGAACCTATAGCGGTACATCGGCTATTGTGCAAGGCATTGAAGGTGCAGGTTTAACAATCTCAAATACTGGAGCTGTTTCGGGAACTGGTCAAAGTGGTTGTAATTATTCTGGTAGTGCTGTTGCTGTACCTGATGCGCCTTATTATTCAATCAATTTAGTTTTTGGTGGTTCACCTTGCTATTTAGTTAGACAAGAAGTTAAAGGTGTAGCTTATTATGATTTAGCAAACAAGACATTGTATGCAGTAGCTGAAACAAGCAGTCGACAGAATGCTGTTTTATATTTGGGTGTTAAACGCTAAGCATATCCATCAATTTCAAACCGCCTCACGGCGGTTTTTTTATGCCTGTGAGATAGGAATTATGAGCAACAATCGAGTGGAAGTGCACGTTGGTGCGAAGACTTCCGAACTTAAGAAAGGCATGAATGATGCTGAAAAGATCGTTAGCGACGGTGCCAAACGGATTGAGGATACAGGGAATAAAGTAAAATTTAAGCTGGATTTCTCAAGCATTAAAACTGGTTTGGATGACATATCCAAGAATATCAACAATAGGTTTGAGGATATTGGCAAATCAATTTCAGGAAATCTGACTAAAAGTTTTGCCGCGATCGGTGTTGGTATAGCGGCTTCTGTTGGGACAGCAGTTATTGGATTGGCGTCATTAACGTCTGAAGTTGGTCGAGCATCTAAAGAATTGGAAATTCAAGCACGCTTGGCTAAAACAACCACAAAAGAATTCCAAGAGTGGGCATTTGCCTCTAAATCAGTCATGGTTGAAGAGGACAAACTATCTGACATCATGAAAGATGTGAATGATAAGTTTGGTGACTTCATGCAAACTGGTGGTGGAGAAATGGCTGATTTCTTCGAAAAAATTGCACCAAAAGTGGGGGTGACTGCCAAAGAGTTCCAAGGTCTCACTGGTCCACAAATTCTTGAAAAGTATTATCAAACGTTAGAGAAAGCGAACGTATCCCAAGCTGAGATGACTTTTTACATGGAGTCAATCGCTAATGATGCAACACTATTGGCACCATTGCTTGAGAATAACGCTGAGAAGTTGAAACAATATTCAAATCAAGCGCATGAGCTTGGCTTGATTATGGATCGGGATGCAATTGCGAAGACTAAGGAATTCAATACTGCGTTAAGTACAATTCAGCAAACTATAGACGGCGTATTCACAAGACTGGCTGCTCAAGCAGCACCAGCACTAACAAATCTAGCAAATGATTTCCTTGGTTTTGCATCAAGATCCAGAGAGGGTATTGATAGTGCAGTCACGGCGATAATCACAACATTCGAAAGCCTTCTCGATATTGTTCAAAGTCTATTTAGTACGATCAGTGGGATTTGGAGTGATTTAACAGCTGATATTGGTGATGGAGCGATTCAACAAGTAGGGTTTATGGATCTAGTCGCTGGTGCGATGAATGGATTCGCAGCTGTGGCAGTTGGTCTGAAAGTTAGTATTGAAATTGCTTTTGCTGCTATTCGCGCGGTCGTTGCTACAGTGTGCCAAGCAATTAATATTTCAATGAACACTGTAATGAATGTATTTGGAGGATTCCGAGATACGATTCAATACGGTCTTGATGTCTTGTCCATCAAGTTTCAGACCTTTGGCAATGTTGTCAGCAATGTTTTGATTTAACTTCTCAGCTGCCAAAGCGTCATGGGAAAGTAGGCAGAGTAACACTTGAAGTGCGACATAAACCACCTAAGAACCCCATCAATCCATCACCTCACTTAATGCAACGTGCTTTTCATCAAATTTAATCATAAAATTAAGAATATCTGTGTCTTATGCTGCGGTCTACAAAAAATTAGGAAAAATATTTTTTTAAAGTTTGTAGACTGATTTGTAGACAGTTGAACTGCAATCAAGGATAAACTTATGCAATGCTATGCAACCTTTGAATATTTTAAGTTATTGAAAATGCAAGGATATGCAAGCTAATGCAACCTATTCCAATTCGACACAAACTAAGTGGATTCTACTTTTTCTACTACGCCATTGTTGGCACATTTATGCCATTTTGGAGCCTGTATCTGGAAGATCAGGGCTTCAATTATCAGGAAATCGGGATTCTGTCTTCCATTGCAATTATCACCCGTTTTTTTGCCCCTTTTATTTGGGGATGGATTGCCGATAAATCCGGTAAACGCATGTTGCTGGTGCGTATTGCCACCTGGATGGAAGCCTGTATCTGGTTCATGCTGTTTATCATTCCGAATAGTTTTCAGTCAGTCGCGTTGCTGATGCTAATTTTTAGCTTTTTCCAGAATGCCATTTTGGCCCAGTTTGAAGGGGTGACTTTATTCTGGCTGGGCGATCAACGTGAACAGCTGTATGGCAAGGTGCGTAAATGGGGATCGGTCGGTTTTATTGTTGCGGTATTTGGTATCGGTGCCTTGCTGGAAATTATTCCAATCTCCATGCTGCCGGTATTGTTGCTATGTATCGCGTTTCTGGCATTTATCTGGTCTTTTAGTATTAAAGAACCCAGCGCTGCACCAAGTTCCCAAAAACAGCTGGAACCTTTGTGGCCGGTGTTAAAACGACCTGTGGTGGCCTGTTTTTTCCTCATTGAGTTTATTCTGCTATTTTCGCATGCGCCGTTTTACAGTTTTTATAGCAATTATCTGAGTCAGGCTGGTTTTAGTACTTCAATAATTGGTTTGTTGTGGTCAGTAGGCGTGATTGCAGAAATTATCATGTTTGCTTATGCAACCTTTTTCTTGTCGCGCTGGTCATGGCGAACACTGGTGATGGCCTGTTTGCTGCTGACCGGTTTACGCTGGATTGTTGTTGGTTTGGTACCTGACAGTTTTATCGCCCAGTTTTTTGCCCAGACCATTCATGCCTTTAGTTTTGGCTTATTCCATGTGATTGCGATGCGGGTGATTTTTCAGAATTTCAGCTTGGGTCAGCAAGGACGAGGGCAAGCTATCTATAGCACTATGTGGGGTATGGGTGTGGCGTTGGGAAGTATTCTGGCCGGTTATTATTGGGATATTTTTTCAGGGCAAACGGTCTTTATCTGGGCTGGCTTATCTACATTGCTGGGCTTGTTACTGGTCTTTGGTTTGCCGAAACAGCTGCAAAAACAGGCGTAGAAAAAGCCGGTCATATCGACCGGCTGTTGAATCAGGATATTCAAGTCTTTAAATTTTGATGTGTTGATATTGCGGGAACCACGGTTGAGCCTGTTCCAGTTGTGCAGCCAGTTGTAGTAATACATCTTCACGGGCAAAAGGTGCAATAAACTGAGAACCTAAAGGCAAGTGCTGTTTATTCCAGTACAGCGGCACAGACATCGCCGGTAAGCCGGTAATATTGGCCAGCTGGGTAAAAGGTACCCATTTCAGGTTTTCCCGTACAATCTGATCGACCAGTTTGCCTTGGGTTAACAGATGCGCCTGTCCGACTTTCAGCAAGGCTTTTAACACCGGTTTTTGCCAGGCTGGGGTTTTAACTTCGCCATTCTGGGGTGCCACAGAGGCTGTGGCTGGGGTCAGATATAAATCATAACGGTCAAAGAACTGGTTCATTTGCGTGGTATAAACGCCCCAGTTATTCAGGTTATGAATATAATCCAGCGCAGAGGTTTTGGCGCCAAATGCGGCCAGCGCCAGTGAATCCAGCTCGAAATCATCATTGCGTGAAGGATACTGCGCGCGAATCTGACTCAGCATATAAGAGAACTGACTAAACCAGGTGGTAATAAAATCTTTGGCTAGTTGCATGCCATCAATAGCCGGCTGATCTTCAATTACTTCATGCCCAAGGCTGGTTAAGAGTTTTACAGTGTGCTCAATCACCTGAATAGCATCTTTAGATACAGCGGTGCCAATTGGAGAGCGGGTGCTAAACGCAATTTTCAGTTTTTTTGGTGCTTGCTGCATCAGCTGCAGATATTGACCTTCCGGGCGCTGAATCTTAAATAAAGAGCTGTGTTCTTCGCCGTGGGTTGCATCAAGCATGGCAGCGCTATCCCGGACACTGCGCGTCAACACATGCTGAATGGCAGCGCCGTGCATGGCTTCACTCATGGACGGTCCCCATGGGGTACGGCCACGACTCGGCTTTAAACCGAACAAGCCGCAATAAGAGGCAGGAATACGAATCGAGCCACCGCCATCGCCGGCACCGGCCAGTGGCACAATACCGGCGGCCACAGCAGCCGCAGAACCACCCGATGAGCCTCCACTATTATGTTTTAAATGCCACGGGTTTTTACAGCTGCCCCAAGCATCCGGTTCGGTAATGCCTTTGATTCCGAATTCAGGAGTGTTGGTACGGCCAAAAGTCACAATTCCGGCCTGTTCCCAACGATTGACAATTTCAGCGTTTGTTTCGGGAATATAGCCCATTCTTTTTAAGCCTTGACAGCCATAAGAAGTTGGGTAGCCCGCATATTCCTGAAACAGGTCTTTGACCAGAAAGGGTACCCCAGCAAATGGACCAGACAATGGTCCTTGTACGCGTTGCTGGGCATGTTCATGCATCGGAATAATAATTGCATTCAGGCTTTTGCTTTGTTCGGCGCGTTGTACGGCCAGTTCCAGCAGTTCCGATGCCTGAATTTCTTTTTTTGCCACTAATTCGGCCAGCCCCAGACCATCATATTTTAAATATTCTTGTAACTTCATTTTCAATCCTGAAAATATAAATTGTCAGAAACTGTTGTAAGAGATTTTACGCAAAGTTGCAAGGCGAGATTAAAATTTAAACAGTAAAAAAATAGCGATTTTGGGGCTTAAAAAAATTGTTGAGTTATGTTTATGCACTAAGTTTATTGCAAAAAATATGCTAACGTTAGCGGGTACTTTATATCATTGAATCAATGTATGAAAAAACTTTATCTCACCAGTTTAATGTTAGTATGTTGCACTGCCGTGATGGCCAATGAAACAAAAACGACAACAACAAATAGTGCTGCGGCAACCGCTGCAAAAGCGCCTGTCAATGCCAATACCGTTCGTGTCATTACCCGTCCTGAAATTGTGGGATTGTGGGGCATGGAAATTCCAAATGACCGCAAATGTATTGAATATTATAATTTTCGGGGTGATAACGATGTCATTATCAAAAGCGGTCAGGAATGGTCGTCTGGCATCTATGACTATCAGCCGGCAGAAGATCCGGCCAGCAGTTTACCTGCCTTAATCATGCAAATTAAATATGACAATAATGAGGTCGATTGTTCCGGTTATCAGGAAGATCAGACCGGGGAAATTTCACAATATTTTGTGCAATGGAAAAACCCGCATACTATTCATTTCTGTAGTAATGAAAAAGCCGAACAGTGCTTTGCCACTTTGCGCCGTGTTTTGCCTTAAAGCTGAAATTCAGCCATAAAAAAACCGCTGAAATCAGCGGTTTTTTTTATTTTCACAAGGAAACGCTTAGGCTTCCTTGTTGGCACCTTCAAGCTGCTTTAACAAATGCTTTTCCAGGTAGTGAATATCCATTGCCTGTTTGCAGAAGTTTTCATCTTGCAAGATCAGATCTTTATGTAATGGAATATTGGTTTTCACACCGGTCAAAATCATTTCATCCAGCGCCTGACGCATGCGCGCAATACTGGTGCTACGGTCTTTACCATGCGCAATCAGTTTAGCGATCATCGAGTCGTAATAAGGCGGAATGCTATAGCCCGGATAGATATGTGAATCTAAGCGGATACCGGCACCACCAGACGCGTAGAAGTTTTCAATCTTGCCTGGTGATGGCAGGAAGGTTGATGGATCTTCCGCATTGATACGGCATTCAATGGCATGACCTTTCACCTGAACATCTTCCTGCTGAATGTCGAGGCCTAAACCACCGGCAACGCGCAGTTGTTGTTCAATAATATCAATACCTGTGACCATTTCAGTTACCGGGTGTTCTACCTGAACACGGGTGTTCATCTCGATAAAGAAGAACTCGCCATCTTCAAACAGGAACTCGAAAGTACCGGCACCGCGATACTGCATCATCTTACAGGCGTTGACACAGGCTTCTAAAATATCTGCACGTGCTTGCTCTGGCAGGTTTGGTGCTGGTGCTTCTTCCAGAACTTTTTGATGGCGACGCTGTAAAGAGCAGTCACGGTCATACAGATGGATGGCATGGCCGTTACCATCGCCCAGTACTTGCACTTCAACGTGACGAGGCTTTTGCAGGAAACGTTCCATATAGACCGTATCATCACCAAACCACATTTCCGCATCACGCTGCGCCGCTTGTACCGATTCCAGCAGGGTATCGACACGTTCAACAATACGCATACCACGACCACCACCACCGGCAGCTGCTTTAACAATCAGTGGAAAGCCGATTTCTTTGGCTTCAGCCAGGGCATTTTGTGGTGTTACTGCATGGGCAGAACCTGGTACCGTCGGTACGCCGGCTTTACGCATGGCGGTAATGGCAGAAACCTTGTTCCCCATTAAGCGGATGTGTTCTGGACGCGGACCAATAAAGATAAAGCCTGAGCTTTCTACAATTTCGGCAAATTCCGCATTTTCAGACAGGAAACCATAACCCGGGTGAATGGCATCAGCACCGGTAATTTCTGCTGCGGTAATAATCGCAGGAATATTCAGATAACTGTCGCTGCTCGCGCCCGGACCGATACACACGGCTTCATCACAGAAACGTAAATGCATCAGGTCTTTATCGGCATCGGAATAGATACCGACAGTTTTGATTCCTAAAGTTTTGCAGGCCCGGGTGATGCGAAGCGCAATCTCACCACGGTTTGCAATTAAAACTTTTTGCAACATTGTGAGTCCCCGTGGTCTTAAGCGCGGTAGCGGAAGAGTGGTTGACCAAACTGAATCACTTCACCATTTTTAACTAGAATTTCTTCAATCACACCGCTTTGAGTCGCTTCAATCGGGTTCATGATTTTCATGGCTTCGATAATACCTAAGGTTTCACCTGCAGAAACGGTTTGACCGATTTTCACAAAAGGTGCTTCACCTGGGCTTGGTGCTGCATAGAACACACCAACCATTGGAGAAGTTTCAACTGCGCCACGTGGAGAAGATTTCGGTGCTGATGGCAGATCTGCTGCTGGTGCAGGCATTGCTGGAACCGCTGCCGCTACTACTGGACTGCGACGAGTAAGCGCAATCGCCTGATCGCCTTCTTTAACTTCAATCGCTTGTAAGTCAGATTCAATCATCAGGTCGATGAGTTTCTTGATTTTACGGATATCCATGAGACAGTATTCCTAATTAAGATTGCGAAGTGAGTTGAATTTTTTCGATAACGTAGTCAAGTGCAGCAGCATAGCCTTTTGCACCCAATCCGCAGATCACGCCTACAGCTTTATCGGACAAATATGAATGATGTCTAAATGCTTCACGTGCATGCACGTTAGACAGATGGACTTCAATAAACGGGATGGCAACGCCAAGAAGTGCATCACGTACTGCGACTGAGGTATGGGTCAGGGCTGCAGGATTAATAATGATGAATTGAACGCCTTCTTGACCTGCCTGATGAATTCGGTCGACAATGGCACCTTCCCAGTTACTCTGGAAAGTTTCTAGCGAAAATGATGCATTTTGCGCTTGTGTCATGAGCTGCTGATTTATATCCTCAAGGGTAAGGTGTCCATAAACCTCAGGTTCTCGCTTTCCTAGCAAATTTAAATTCGGTCCATGAATAACCAAAATGGTTGAACTCATCCAGCCTGCTCCAATTAATAAGTTGCAAATAGTCTTTGCAAGATGTCTGCAAAGTTTGCTTATTATGGCATGAAATTCCACATTTTTTTTATAATTTCTTTAAATTTACGTGAAAAGCATGTCGCAAAATATGGCTATATCATGCAAACTTTGCATACAATTCGCAATGTTAAAAGATTCCAAATTTGCACGAAATTACGGTTTTTTACATTGTAATGAGAATTGACCAAAACCATTCACAGGTTTGCCGCAAAATAGTTTGATGAGTTTAAGCCCAAGTAGATGGCCTGCATGTGCATCCGGTTTTATCTCTGGATTTCCCCCGGAATGCTATCCCTGAATTTGGGGAGTTTTTATCCTCCTCCTGATTTCTATATTGAATTGGCCGCGTTTTAAAATTTATACCATTCAATATATCTGCTGAGAGGTTGCCGCTATAGATTCTGTTTTATCTGGCTTTAAACTACCGTGTTGCTATCTTAATTTATTATTGAATTACAAATATTTATCTTTATTCTGTGCTTGGGATATAGTACTTAGATCAGTCATTAGCGTGCTGTTTAGATCAGTTTAGCATGTGCTTTATAGTTGGGCTGATCTTTCAGATAGAGGGTGTATTCGAGTATTTAAAGCACCAATAGGAAAAGAGCAATCCTGATCATGGATAGTCATTGTGACGAACACGAGAGCAGGTTGAAGTCAAAAGCGTTAGATTTATTTTCAGGAAGTCATTGACCAATTCTTTCATTGAAAAAGACAGTTTTGTGTCTTTCTGTACGAAAGCCGTTCAGGCAAGGTTGGCAAAATTTGATAGTTCACGTATTGCCTAAACTGGTTTGGCGAGTAGGGCCTTGATTTTAGAATTAAAAAATAACAGTATTGCTTTAATTAAGGGGAAATCTTCTTAAAAGCGACAAATATCTTAATTTAGCCTAAGTAAGACAGATCTATCTAATTCAGCCTGTGACAACTCTGTATCGGCGAAGTGCTGTATAAATAGACAAATAGCCCTGATATGCTAAGATAAAGACATATTACACACAGTGTGAACAGGAGTTGTCCAATGACAGCTTATACGATTATGAAAGCAGGCAAGGTGGAGGATGATATGATTCCAAAACTGGCGATTCACGCATTTCGTGATGCCTTTAAGCAGGCATGTGCGTCTTCAACTGTGGTGTATGTGAAAGATCAGCAACTGGTACAGCGCCAGCCGAATGGTCAGGAAAGCGTAATGAAAGATGTATCGGCGGCTTATCGTAGTGCGCAGCATCTTCCAAAAACCTTGACACGCAAAAAGAAATTACAGACCGTTCACTAATTTATGCCACAACCCCGCATCAGGATGTTTGCAGGTCCGAATGGTTCAGGAAAAAGTACCATTAAGGAATATTTGTTGCCCCATCATATTGGGGCATATTTAAATGCAGATGAACTCGAATATCAGCTTAAACACTCTGCAGTTTTGCATTTGGACCATTATCATCGGGCATTGAATGCAGCCGCTTTAATTTCCTTTCTAGAACAAAAACAACGACCGCAGGCAAATACATGGGTGCCTTTATTACGTCAGCCACCGGTGTTAATCAGTGCAAGCTGCGTACAGTTTGATCCTGCAGAAATCGATTCCTATTTATGCGCGCGTATTATTGATTATATTCGCCTGGAATTTTTACGTTTAAAGGTGAGTTTTACCTTTGAAACAGTGATGTCGCATATTTCCAAAGTGGAATTTTTACATGAGGCAAAACGCCACGGATTTAAAACCTATCTGTACTATGTTTCCACGGTTGATCCGCTGATTAATATTGCGCGGGTGCAGTATCGCGTAGAGAAGGGCGGGCATGGCGTGCCTGAACAAAAGATTAAACAGCGTTACTACCGCAGTATGGATTTATTAATGCAGGCGGTGGATGCCACAGATCGAACCTACTTTTTTGATAACTCGACGGATGGTCAAGCCGCATCTTTTCTGGCCGAGATTGAAAATGCCGAGCTGTTAAAAATAAATCCCGAGGCGCAGGTGTTGCCAGAGTGGTTTGTAGAGAAAGTTTTAAATGCTTTTGAGTAAGTCAGTTCACTTGGATGGGTACTCATCTCTATTTCTGATCAGCAGCTTTAAAACGCCAAGAAATTAAAGCCAAACTACATAATATTCTGCCGAAGTACAAAATTCCCCGAGGATATATTCGGGGGATTTGCCCAACTATCAAGATCAGCTAATTAATTCACATGATTTTTCTAGCAAACTGTTTTCCATTTACGACCTGTAAGGCGGTTTATTAAACTAAAATAGTCTTTATCCAAGTCCTATTTTAGAGATGTGCTGGCCGCGCTAAGCCTCTAGTCAGTGGAAGCTTTTTTATTTTCCTTATTTTTTAAACGCTTCATTCTCATTCCTTTATCCCTAAAATAGCCTAAGCAATACTCTCCTTAATCAGCAAATGACAACGCAAAAGCCAGAATAAAGGAAGGGGGGAAGATGGTTAGCTCTTTGTAAGAAAGGATAGCTATTTATTGATATTTTATATATTATAAAAACATATAATGTTTTGAGTGTATGGCGATGCATGATTTCCTGATTGCGTTTTTAGGTGGTCTTTTATTAGGGGCCGCCGTGGTCGGCTATTTATATGTGAACGGACGAATCGCAGGGATTAGTGGTTTGCTGGCTCAGGTGATGCAGCCAAGCACCATCTTTAAAACACCGGCGCTGTGGTTTTTATTGGGACTGTTTGTTACGCCGTTTATTTATGGAATCTGGCAGCAGCCACAGATTGAACTTGACGCCAGACCACTCATGATGGTGGTGGCCGGTATTTTGGTTGGTTTTGGGACCCGTTTAGGTTCGGGTTGTACCAGTGGTCATGGTATTTGTGGAATCAGCCGTTTATCCAAACGTTCGATGGTAGCGACCTTGACCTTTATGCTGACGGGCGTATTGACAGTGTATGTCATCCGCCATATCACAGGAGCATTCTAAAATGAAAAATATCTGGGCGTTTCTATTTGGCGGATTATTTTCATTGGGCCTGATGATTTCGGGTATGTCCAATCCGGAAAAAGTACTAGGTTTTCTGGATATTTTTGGGGATTGGGATGCCAGTCTGGCTTTTGTGATGATGGGTGCCATCGCCGTGGCTTTTATTCCGTTTCAAAAGGCAGTACGTCAGGCCGAACCTAAGACGGTGTATCATGAGGCCATTGAGTTACCGCGGCAAAATCAGCTAGATTCTAAACTGATTATCGGCAGCGCTTTGTTTGGGATTGGCTGGGGAATTGCCGGCATTTGTCCTGCACCTAGCTTTACGTTAATTGGTTTGGGCTATTATCAGGCGCTGTACTTTATTGCTGCGATGATGTATGGCATGTATCTCCATCATCGACTTTTAGGGAAAAAATCATGACCGCTACGCCAGTTGTACAACATTTTTTTGACAAAGAGACCAATACATTCAGCTATGTAGTGACCGATCCGGCCACGCAGCAATGTGCAATTATTGATAGCGTCTTGAATTATGATGCGGCTTCGGCATCTACCTCGACTGAAGGTGCAGACGCAATTATTAGCTATATTCAGCAAAATAGCCTAAGCGTTGAATGGATTTTAGAAACCCATGTGCATGCAGATCATCTGACCGCAGCCCAGTATTTAAAAGAAAAGCTGGGTGGAAAAATTGCCATCAGTAACAAGATTATTGTGGTGCAGGATACGTTTGGCCGTATTTATAATCTGGTTTTGAAATATTTGAATGCGCATCAAGCCTTTGATTATCTGTTTGATGATCATGAGCAATTCAGTATTGGTGAATTAACGGCCTACAATATTCCAACACCAGGGCATACACCAGCCTGTTTAAGCTATGTGATTGGTGATGCAGTCTTTGTCGGCGATACCTTGTTTATGCCGGATTATGGCACTGCGCGCTGCGATTTCCCGAAGGGTAGTGCAGAGCAACTGTTTGATTCCGTGCAAAAACTGTATGAGCTGCCAGCGCAGACACGGGTATTTTTATGCCATGACTATCTACCTGAAGGGCGTGAGGTCTTTATACACGAAACCAGTATCCAGCAGCAAAAAGCCGAGAATATCCATATTCACGATGGCACGCAAAAAGCTGAGTTTGTAGAAATGCGTAATCGCCGTGATGCCGGTTTATCGATGCCAAAACTGATTCTGCCTGCCATTCAGATCAATATGGTGGCCGGACATTTCCCTGAACCGGAAGCCAATGGCACGCGCTATCTGAAACTGCCACTCAATTATTTCAACAAATAAACTGGATCGGCCAATGCTTTCGTGCAACTGGCCGATATTTTTGGCCTGATACAAAATAGCCTAAGCAAAAATACAATTTTAATAAAACACTTATCCTATAATATCGAGAAAGCCAAAACCGATGCATTCAAGGAATCAAAAATGCTGCTCAATTTCCAGACTTCACAACAACATCTATCAAGCACCGACATTCCGGTTGTTCTTATTCATGGTTTATTTGGCAGCCTGAGTAATTTGGGTATGTTGGCACGTGCGTTACAGGAACGTTATCCGGTCATCCAGATTGATGTGCGTAACCACGGAAAATCAGAACATCGCCAGAGCATGAGCTATACCGAGATGGCGCAAGATGTACTGGAAACCCTGGATGCGATTCAGGTACAAAAATTTATCGTGATTGGCCATTCCATGGGTGGAAAAATTGCCATGCAACTGGCTGACCTTGCACCAGAGCGGGTAGAAAAACTGGTGGTGCTGGACATGACGCCATTTGCCTATCAGGAAAATCATCATGACCAAGTGTTTGAGGCGTTATTTGCCGTCAAAAAAGCACAAGTGGAATCACGCCAGGATGCCACCCAGATTATGCAGCAGCATTTGCGTGAAGATGCAGTGATTCAGTTTCTGATGAAATCGTTTAGTAAAGGGCAGTGGTTATTTAATGTTGATGCACTTTATGCATCTTATCCGAAAATTTTATCTTGGCAGTCAGTCAAGGTGGATGCACCAAGTTTATTTATTCGTGGCGGCGCCTCTCCGTATTTATCTAAACCGGAACACTATGCTGCCATTGAACAGCAGTTTAGTCAGGCCAATATTGAAACTGTTGAAAATGCGGGGCATTGGCTGCATGCAGAGAAAACTGCTGAAGTGGTTGATAAAATCCAGCAGTTTTTATCTGCATAAGCCCGGTATTGTTTTAATCAAGTGCATTGGCCATCAGCTGACCTTCCGAGGTCAGCTTTTCTGCCATTTCCCGGGTTTTCTTTAAGCCTGGCATCCGGTATTCGGTATGGCCGTAATCTTTAATGGATTTCCAGCGGCCACCCCAAGTCAGGCCGACCGACTCCGCCACTTCACCATACAGTTCATAACCGCGCATTGCCCATGGGTCACGCTCGGAAATCACCACTTTGCCATTACGTTTAAAGGCCACATCGGCGGCTAAACCAAATTGATGATAGCTTTGATAACCACGGGCACGGGTGGTGTTTTTATTTTTGGACAGCGAGTTTTGTCGCTCCGGACTACGATAACCCTCCAATAGCACCAGCTCATAGCCATGGCGTTCTTTCATGATTTTAAACACCATCAGCAGGCGCTGTTTATAACGTGGATTCATCTTGTGCCATTTCCGATCAGCGCTGACAATTGATGGATTGACATGAGAGTGAGCATGTAAATCTTCTACTGCCGGATCATAACTATGCTGATCTGCCGGCACAGCCGCCCACTGATTTTCCAGTTGCATGGCCTCAACCACGGCGGCTTCGACCAGTGCTTCTTCTACTTCAGGTGGTGGTGATAGCATTTCACCTTCAAGCAGGGCATAAACTTGAGGATCGACTTCTCTTAAATAGTCGGCTTCAATTTTGGTGGCGCTAATCGGGCGGGTAAAGGCAAACAGAATGATGCTGGAAAACAGAAAAAATCCGGCAATCAAAATCCACCATTGCTGAATATGCCAATGGGTTTGAATCTGTTCTGCTGCAGCCGCATGATTAAACTGTTGAGCCAGACTTTTCACCGAGCTCAACTGTTTTTTACTGTTAGGAATAAGTGCCTGAAAACCGGATAACACCTTGGCGCGTAATTCATAAGACAACAATAGCGCTAAGCTACAGGCCACAAGCACAAAGGCAATAAAAATAACCGCAATCATGGATGAACAGCAGTGTCCTGTACGCTTACAGTTTCAACTTTTTCCACCGGTTTACGGGTGACCGAAATTTGGACACTGGCCTGTGGTGTTTCTTCTGGTTCTACGGCGGCCATTGGCACCACAACCGGTGCGGCCGGTTTAGCAGGACCAGCTTTGGCTGGTGCTGGAGCTGGTTTTTGTACAGATGGCTGTTTTGCTGTCACCACAGGAGTACTGGCCATGTCTTGCGGAAAGTTCGGAGCTACACGCGCTTGATTTGGCGCAGGCTGGGCAGCAACTTTTGCTGGTTGATGGGAAAAGATTTTACTTAGTTCACCATCATTGGGTTGCTGAAATTCAACCGGATGTTCAGTCTGCACATCTTCGAGTTCTTCAAAACTACTAGAGTGATCGGTCATCTGGTTTTTTAATTCTTCCAGTTCTGCCGGCAGTTCCGATGGAGTAACCGCTGGCGCGGCCATTGCCTGAGTGGACTCTGCTAGTGTTGTCGATGGCTGGCCTGCATAAAAATAGGCATAACCGGCTAAACCGGTGACCATGACCCCCGCCACAAAACCGCCCAGACTATATAAAAGTGGCGACGGCGATTTTGGCTTGTTACTTTGTAAAATCCGTAATGAAGTTTGTTTTTCGTTTGCCATGTTTTATCTAAATTTTATGGTAAATGAATGGTGATATGCGCCTGTTCCGTTGGTGCAGTAATCACGTTTTGATATTGGCTCATTGCGCTATTATTCTGGTTGGACAGCATGTAACGCAGGCCGGCAAAGGACAATAAGGCAAAAAGGGCTAAGAACAGCAAAATCCAGAAAAAAGGTAATTCACGGTGAATAATATGTTTGATCTGATCCGGTAAGGCGGCAAAAGGCGAAAACGCGGTTTTCTTGCCTTTCAGATAATCAATTTCATCGCCAACACGCGCCACAATATGGTTTAGTGCTTCCATCGACTCAATACGATATTTGCCCTGAAAGCCCAGCAGCATGCAGTAATGATAAACCTCTAAAGCCGCCAGACGTTCTTTGCCACGACTTCTGAGCTGTTCCAGCATTTCAAAAAAGCGATAGCCGGCCAGCTGCGAACCGAACAGATTGAGTTGTAGGGGATTAATCAGCCAGTGATTCTGCAAATCAAAAAATTGCGGGTCCTGCTGGGTCACAATGGTTTCATCCAGCAAGGCACAATACGCATATTTAGCATCGTGAATATCATCGGCTGAAAACTGCAGTTTTTTCGCCTGGGTTTCAAAACGGTTCAGCATATCCATGATTTTTTCGCGGAATGCTTCAACATTGCCTGGCACATACTGGTTCTTGATCAGGAACACAATATAGAAACCGTCATGAAGTAAATCGACCAGATTAGAACTATTGCTGATTTTCGGGTTGACCTGTGGCGGGGTCAGACCGGTACCAATCTGACCATCATCAAATAAGGAAGGTGCATGATGTGGAGTATTCATGAAAAAATGTCCTTAACCGTTCATGACAGCAATAAGTTCAATAGAAAGATCCTGGAAGCCAGCCGGTACATAAATACAGATCGATTCCGAGTCGAGCATACGTTGATACAGGTCATTATTCGGCTCAATTTCAAAATAACTCACTCCGGAACGTACTGGAATGGCAGTCGGCACCTGCATCAGGTGATGAATTGGAATAGCCGGTAAGGCGGCCATCACACGCTGTTCAACATCAACCGTATTACCGACTTTAAAACGCAGCGGCACAATCTGGATCAGTTCATGCGCCTGCATCATCGAGCTGGACACGGCAATATACAGACGGGTATCGCGGGTAATTTTGTCGGATTCCAGACTGCCGACCCAATAAGACGGACGGATTTCTTTCAGGGCGATGCTGATATAACGGCTGGAAATAATGGTATCCAGCAATTCTCTGAGGATGACATCCAGCTGTTCAAAACTGTCCTGTAGCTGATGATGCTTATAACGCGGCAACTGATCGACTTCATAGGCCGTCGAGAAGGTCAGCAAAGAACCGGTTAAACGTAATAATTCAAAAAATAGACGTTCCGGATGAATCTGGGGATATTGCAGAACATGACTTAAAGTCGCATGTGCAGTATTTAAGGCATTCACCAGCCAGAACGAAACAATATCGCCAGAACGGAACTCAATCAGTTTCTGTTCATTTTCCCGGTTATTGGTTTGAATGGTTTTGATTTTGGCTTTAATCACATTCAAGGTACGGCGCAGGCCTTGCAGCAGGCTGTCGCTCGATTCAATATGTAAAATTGGTGGAATAAATTTGCGCTCAAACTCGAAATGGCCGGAACTGTGGCGTTTGATTTTGGCCACCGGCAAATAGATAAAGCCATCCATTTCATGATTTGGTTCAAACTGGGCATCCAGCAGTTTAAATTCGGCACGGCGTTTCAGCAGGGTAATATCTGCCGGGGTAGCGTCGGTGAATAAATCATGGGTTTGAGTGAGATGTGAATGGTAACGGCCCGGTTGAGCGCCAGATTCAAACACCACATTATTTTTATTTGGCTGTACAATCGGTAGCGCTAGATAAACCAGCATTTCACCACGCAGATTCAGGTCATCCAGCTGTACTGGTTCAGGTAGTAAATCACGTGCTGGCGCCTGATAGATTTCTCCATCTTGCCACAGCATTTCAATACTTTCTAAAGCCAGCACATGGGTATTTAGCTGTGCTTCATCAAACTTTATAGATTGCACGCCATAAGCAAATGGAATGGTGGAACGAACAGTATGGTTCAGGCGCTGTTCATGATAGCTGTCTTGCAACTGAAAATGTTGCGGGCGTAAAAATAAGCCTTCGCCCCAAAGAATTTTATCTGCTTTAAACATGGCACTTACCAATCACTATTTGTTTCATTAGAGCTTTGCACACCCAGTAATTCCTGAATATTTTCAAGCGGGTTGTCATTTTTAATTACCTGAGTCAGCCATTCATGCAGCGGCATCTGACTCCATTTAATGGTTTTTTGCAGCATGTAGCTGACCGGGCTATGGGGTTCATTGGCCTGAAAGTAATCGGCAATTTCCTGTAAAACCTGCATGGCCTGTTCACGGTTGGCCAGATGGTTTTGAGGTTGCGGTTGAAAACCGGTCGGTGAATTCATGATGGGCATCGCTATGGCAGGGGCTGCTGTAGTATTAATGGCATCAGCAGTCACAATGTTATTCTGTTCAGATGCTTCAACCAGAGTCTGCGCGGCAAAGGCATCTGTTTTATATAATTTTTTAAGCGTGGAATGAATCGAATCGAGCTGTGAGTCAATGGCGGCAAAACTTGGTGCATCCAGGCCCATCAATTGATCCAGTACTTCTTTTAAACTTGACCACTGCTGCAAAATGTCCAGAAAGTGCTGGTAATTCTGGTATTGCAGCGACTTCGAGGTATTCAACAGCGCCTGATCAAACTGCTCCAGCTGTGGCGTGGCTGCTTGATCAGATGAATCTTCACTTTGCTTGCGACGCAAATTGTCCTGATACAGAAAATTGTCATAATCACGCAGGCTCAAGTGAGGTGCAGTCACAATCGGCACGGTTTTAATCAGCACCGGAATCTGGTTAATCAAACCTTGCAATAAACCAATACGCTGGTCCAGATCATCATCTTCAATTTCCGGATGCAGCTGCAACCAGTATTCATTCAAGCTTCGATGGCTGAGTTGAATAGCCTGAGCAATGCCCTCAAAGCCATACAAATTGCTCCATGCTTCCAGCAGCCAGCCATATAAACGGATATCCTTGGTTTTACTTTCCAGTAATTCAGTCGATTTGCTATGTACAAAACCCCAGTCGGCCTGTTTGGGTTCGGAGACCCAATCGCCCTGATCGAGAAGCGGATCATCCTGAGTTTTGGCCTTTTTAATGGCATGAAACTCATTGGAAAAAGAATAATCTTCTCCGCAAGGCTGTTCAGCCGAAATGGGGTGTAACAATACATCGAGGTTGAGGTTCATTGCTGTTCTGAATCCTTGATCACGCTTCAGTCATCTTTGCTTTTTTACTGCTTCGTTTTTTGGCCGTTTTTTGTTCCGGATCGAGCTGATAGATGATTTCATCGTCTTTGACATCAATATGAATCAGTTGCGGAATTTTTTGCTCGGCCAGTGCCATCAGGATTTCTGTCGCCAAGGCCGGAAGCACCGAAGAATTCAGAATATTGTCGACATTACGTGCACCACTATCGACTTCGGTACAGCGACTCAGCAGTAATTCAATTAAATCGTCGGAATAGCTGACTTTGGTCTGGTACTGCTGTTCCAGACGCGCGGTAATTTTACCGAGTTTGTGCTGGATAATTTGCACCAGTAAATCATCATGCAATGGGTAATACGGCACAATCCGCATACGTCCTAAAAAGGCCGGTTTGAACTGCTTGTACAAACTTGGTTTCAGCTTTTCAATCAGCTGTTCTGCGCTTGGCCATTCATCTACCGGCAGCGGCAGGCAACTTTGCATGATGGCGCCGGAACCGGCGTTAGAGGTCAGCAGGATGGTGGTATTTTTAAAGTCAATCAGGCGACCTTCACCATCTTCGAGCATGCCTTTATCAAACACCTGATAGAACAGTTCCTGCACATCACTATGCGCTTTTTCAATTTCATCGAGCAGGACCACGCTATACGGATTACGACGTACGGCTTCCGTCAGCACACCGCCTTGACCATAACCCACATAACCCGGCGGCGCACCTTTTAAAGATGAAACCGTATGCGCTTCCTGATATTCCGACATGTTGATGGTAATCAGATGCGATTCACCACCGTATAACTCATTGGCCAAGGCCAGGGCAGTTTCAGTTTTACCAACCCCACTTGGGCCGACCAGCAGGAACACGCCTTGCGGTTTGTTTGGATCTTCCAACTTGGCTTTTGAGGTTTTAATACCTTGCACCAGTTGATGCAGGGCATAGTCTTGCCCCATAACACGCTCAGAAAGTTTATCTTCTAAGGTCAGAACCTGCTTGATTTCATCATTAATCATTTTTCCGACAGGAATACCGGTCCAGTCCGAGATAATTTCATTAATAATCTGGGCATTGACGCGTTCAAATACCAGCGGATGTTGACCTTGCAGTTGCTGCAACTGGCTGCGTAACTGCTGCATCTGGGTCTGGCTGTTTTCATCGGCTTCGGTCTGCTGTTCTAGCGTCTGAATCTGCTGAACCAGTTCCAGTTCTTGTTGCCATTGCTGTTGTGTATCGGCAATTTCCTGCTCAAGAGCAGTAATTTTCTGATTTAAACCGTCTAAACGTTCATGATGAATCGGGAAGTGTGCATGTTCTTTTTCAACAATTTCGCGTTCAAGTGTTAAATTGTGCAGCTGCGCCTGTAACTGATCGAGTTTCACCGGCTGGGCATTTTGAGTCAGCGCCACACGTGCAGCGGCGGTATCTAATACACTAATCGCTTTATCCGGGAGCTGGCGACCACTGATATAACGATGTGAGGCATGCACAGCCGTGACAATTGCTTCATCATCAATATTCAGCTTAAAGTGATTGGCCATCACCGGAATCATGGCGCGCAGCATATCAATTGCGACTTCTTCAGTTGGCTCTTCAACTTTGACCACCTGGAAACGGCGGCTGAGCGCGGCATCTTTTTCAAAATACTGTTTATATTCGGCCCAAGTGGTGGCCGCGATAGTACGTAACTCACCACGAGCCAGTGCTGGTTTCAGTAGGTTGGCGGCATCATTTTGACCGGCCTGACCACCAGCACCAATTAAGGTATGCGCTTCATCAATAAACAGGATAATCGGATGAGTCGAAGCCTGAACTTCCTGAATCACCTGTTTTAAGCGGTTTTCAAATTCACCTTTAACACTGGCACCAGCCTGTAACAGGCCCATATCCAGCACATGCAGATGCACGTTCTTCAGCGCATCGGGTACCTGGTTATTGGCAATTTTAAGTGCCAAACCTTCTACCACCGCAGTTTTTCCGACACCCGGTTCACCCGTTAAAATCGGATTGTTCTGACGGCGACGCATTAAAATGTCCAGCATCAGACGGATTTCAAATTCACGGCCAATCACCGGATCAATTGCGCCCGTTCTGGCTTTTTCAGTCAGGTTAATGGTGTATTGATCCAGCGCAGGTGTTTTTTTGCTATTTGGTGCAGGCTCGATAGCTGTGACGCTTTCAGTTTCAGCCGTTTCCGGGACAGTAGCGTTTTCATTTTCGACACTTTTGACACATACATCTAAGAATTTGTGCTTCATGGTGTCAATTGGGAACAGGTCAAACAGGCTCGAAGCACGCACTGCAATCTGATAAAGATCAGGTGCGGTTAGCAAAGCAACCAGTAAGTGACCGCTACGAATTTGCGGATTTTGCTCGGCCGAGGCTAATAACCAGGCTTGCTCTAACAGACGAATGATAGATTTTGCAAAGATAGGTGTACGAGAATTACCCTTTGGCAGGTGACTGACACTTTCTTTTAAATCATGAATGAGATCATCTTTTAAAATTTTATATTTATCGAGAAGGAGACTCAGGTCATTTTTATGGTCTTGGGTTAATAATTCTAGGAAAAAGTGTTCTATTTCAATTTCGTAGTTCTGCTGATTAATACAGGCATTGGCAGACTTTTCTAAGGCTGTTCTGGCATGACTTGATAGTTTATTAATCAAAATTTTTAAATTATTCATAACACGCTCTAGTTATAATTCCAGTCCAAATGGGTTAAAGTAGCGACCATGGGCTGAACATCGTTTTCAGTAAATAAAATAAATTTTACTTACATATCAATAACTTGTATTGATATAAATATTAGGGTTGTAGTATTCTACCTAAAATTTTTTCAAAAATGAAAACAAATAAGACAAAAATAATTTTACCTGAAACAAAAATATGACAATTATTGTCGATAGTTGGCAGAATTTGTCTTGACGCCAGAAGTTTATTTTTTGTTAAATTTGCGCTATGTTTTTTTTTGATAAAAATTGTTCGTGTTCAGTTTTCAAATACACCCATTCACTATAAATGAATTTAGAAATTAGAGGCTCGTTTTGAAAAAAAGTATTCTTCTTTTTCCCCTAATGGCGACACTTTGTGCCACCCCAATTGCTTATGCAGATGAGCAGATTGAGCTAAAACGAGGCTGTATCAAGGATTATCCGCTGGTTAAGGGAGAAACTGATCAGGCATTGTTGGGGATTTATCAGCAAGTGTGTGCCAAAGAAAATAAAAAAAATCAAGAGGTGAAACAAGAACTGCAAGTTCAAGCCGCAAAACGTTTTCAGGAACTTGGTAAAAATATGAAGACCCTGCAGCTGGTAGAACAGCTGGAAAACCAGGGCGTACGCCATCCAGACCTGACTGATGCGCACTTTTTAGCAGGCGTTTCGATTGCCAAAAATGCCTTAAACTATATGCGTACCGAGCAAATGCGCTTTTTATCTGACGAAGTGACCTATCCAGCGGCCAAGGAATTATCGGATACTATCCGCGCTTCAGTGCCTGCTCCGGATACCAGTTCTGCCAAGGCCATTACCAATGCATCGCTTGCCAAAAAAGCTGCAGCCCAACGTGCTGCAGCACGTAAAGCAAGCAGTAATGCAAGTCGTGCTAAAACCACACGTACCGCATCGACCAAGGCAGCAACTGCAACAAGAACAACTGCTCCGGCAGCAAAACCAGCGGCTTCAAATAATCCATTTGAATCGCTACGAAAATAATAAAACAGGATCACTGTATTATGGCTAAACGTGAAAGTGTACAAAAGAAACTTCAGCGCATTCGTCCTCCACGTGTTCAACTGACTTATGATGTTGAAGTGGGTGATGGCAAAGAAGTGAAAGAATTGCCTTTTGTGGTGGGGGTATTGGGGGATTTCTCTGCTGCTTCTGAACTGGAAAAGACCAAATTAAAAGATAAAAAATTCATTAATGTTGACCTGGATAACATTGATGAAGTGATGGAATCTTTGGCGCCACGCGCAGCATTTGATGTGGAAAACACCTTAACCGAAGAGGGCGGTCGCATGTCGGTGGATCTGACCTTCACTTCCATGGAAGATTTCCGTCCGGAAAGCGTGGTGCAACAGGTTGATCCGCTGCGTAAACTGGTCGAAGCACGTGAGCGTTTAACCGATTTGCGTAACAAGATTTCCAATAGCGAACGTCTGGAAGATCTGCTGGATGAAGTATTAAAAAATACTGACCAGATTCGTAAATTAAGCGCGGAGGCAGATCATGACTAATGCTCAGGCCGTTCAGGCACAAACCCAGACTGCAGAAGAACTGACTTTGCTGGACTCGATTGTCGAGCAAAGCCGGATTGCCCGCAATGAAGAAGAACATGACCGTGCCAAAAGCCTGATTGGCGAACTGGCCAAAGAAGTCATGGCCGGCACAATCACTGTTTCTGAAAACATGACCTTGTCGATTGACAAGCGTATTGCTGAAATTGATGCGCTGATTTCTGCCCAGCTCAGCAAAATCATGCATCATGAGCAGTTCCAGAAAATTGAATCGACCTGGCGCGGTTTATATTATTTCTGTCAGGAAACACCGTCGAATCCGCTGATTAAAATCCGCATGCTGAATACGACCAAAAAAGAACTGGTCAAAGATTTCCAGGGCGCGACTGATTTTGATCAGAGTACCTTGTTCAAGAAAATCTATGAAGAAGAGTATGGTTCATTTGGTGGTGCACCGTATGCGACTTTAATTGGTGACTTCGAGTTTGACCGTACGCCTTCAGATATGTATCTGCTGGAGCAGATTTCGCACGTGGCTGCGGCATCGCATGCACCATTTATTTCTGCGGCAAGTCCGAGCATTCTGGGGCTGGAATCGTTTACCGATATTGACCGTCCACGTGATGTATCCAAGATTTTCGAAACTGCAGAATATGTACAGTGGCGTTCATTTCGTGACAGCGAAGATTCACGTTATGTCGCATTGACCATGCCGCGTGTATTGGGTCGTCTACCGTTCCATCCGAAAGATGGTGCAGCCACTGAAGGCTTTAACTTTATTGAAGAAGTGTCGGGCCAAAACCATGATGAATATTTATGGATGAATGCGGCGTATGCCTTTGGTACCCGTTTAACCAATGCCTTTGATATGCATGGCTGGTGTGCGGCAATTCGTGGCGTTGAAGGTGGCGGTCTGGTCGAAGGCCTGCCGGTCCATACCTTTAAAACCAGCGATGGCGAAGTGGTCTTCAAGTGTCCAACTGAAATTGCCATTACTGACCGTCGTGAAAAAGAATTAAGCGATTTAGGCTTCATTCCACTGGTACATTGTAAAAATACTGACTACGCGGCGTTCTTTGGTGCGCAATCTGCACAAAAACCGAAGAAATACGACAGCGATAGCGCCAATGCCAACTCGGCCTTATCTAGCCAGATTCAATATATTATGGCGGTTTCGCGTATTGCCCATTATTTAAAAGCCATGATGCGCGACAAGGTCGGCAGCTTTGCCTCTGCTGGCAATGTTGAAGCCTTTTTAAATGACTGGTTATCGCAATACGTCTTGCTTGACGACGGTGCCTCTCAGGAAGCGAAAGCACAATATCCGCTTCGTGAAGCATCGGTAAAGGTTGTAGAAAATCCTGCTCAGCCGGGACACTACAAGTCTGTGGTTTTCTTAAGACCGCATTTCCAGTTGGACGAGTTGTCGGTTTCTTTGCGACTTGTTACTGAGTTACCTCAGTCCTCAAATTGAGGCAACTTATAATAACTTTTAACTAAAACAGGAAAATTTATAAAATGAAAGATATCTACGTACAGTTTCGAGGGAAGTATAAAGTTGATGGCGAATCGCGTGACGCAGAGCACAAAGATTGGCTAGAAGTAAATTCTTGGGCGCACAATATCCGTCAGCCTAAATCAGCAACTTCTTCAAGTGTAGGTGGTCATACTGCTGAGCGTGTGGAACACTCAGACATGGTTTTTGTTAAAGATTTGGATGCAACCAGTCCAAAACTTTGGGAAGCATGTTCTGCGGGTTATACCTTCGATGAAGTACAGATCGATTTCTATCGTGCTAACGGTGACAAGCGTATCAAGTACCTGCAAATCAAACTGAAACATGTACTGGTTTCAAGCGTAACGCCAACTGTGAATGAAGAAGGTGTTCCAACTGAATCATTCGGTTTGAAATATGCCGCAGTCGAGTGGACTTATAACCAGCAAGATATTAACGGTACCCAAAAAGGTGCAGTTACTAAAAAATGGTCACTTTCAAATAACACAGCATCTTACGCTGCTTAATTTGTATGACCACGGGAGGCTGGCGCTATGCCAGCCTCTACCTGATTTTATACTTAATTAGTAATACATGAATTTAGACCAGCTTTATCCGTACGGTTTTAGAACTACATTATTTGACCGGCTTTTAACTACAGAAGATTATCATTTAAAGGGGTTGTCATTACAGGAACTTCGCGAATCTGTTGCTGCAGATCTGGAAGACCTGCTCAATAGCCGCATGGCATCTTTGCATGAACAGATTGATGATTTTCCACTGGTTAAAAAGTCCATTATGCAGTTTGGGATTATTGATTTTGTCGGCTTATCGACCGCTAATCCAAGTGACCGCGATAAAATCTGCCAGTCTATTGCACAATCCATCGCGGCACATGAACCGCGTTTAAGACAGATTAAAGTTGAAATGTTATTAGATGAACAGGATATGGGGGCTTTGTGCTTGAGTATTCAGGCCTATATCAATATTCATCCCTTATATGAACCTGTGATTTTTGATGCTTTATTAAAACCAACAACACAACAATATGTTATTTCGGCACGTGCATAAGTGGGATTCCTGTGATTGAAGACTTGTTACCTTATTACGAAAAACAGCTGCAAGAATTCGGCCAGCAATCTCGTGAATTTTCCCAGAAATATCCTAAAATCGCGCAGCGTCTGTCTTTAAATCAGGAACAGATTGATGACCCGCATATCGAGCGTTTAATTCAGGCATTTTCACTAATAGCCGCGCGTATTGATAAAAAACTGGCAGACAGCTACGACATTTTTACCCGCGCCTTGTTTGAGGTCATGTTTCCACAGTACCTAAAGCCATTTCCGGCCTGTTCTGTGGTCAGCTTTGAAGATCTCAATAAAATTAAACAGCTGACCGAAGCACATATAATTCCCAAAGGCACGGCGTTAAAATCCAGAAGTTTCAAAGGCGTTCAGTGCGAGTTTTCCAGCACACACACTGTGAATTTATTGCCAATTCAGCTCAACAAGCTGGAATTCAAGAGCAATCCGAGTGCGCATATGCACTTGAACCAGAATGCAACCTTAAGTCTGGGTTTTGAAATTTTTAATCAGGCACACACATTGCTGCAACAACAGCAGTTGCCAATTTATCTTGATGCGATTTCCAATTTTCCGCTTCAGGTACTCGATGGTATTTTCAGTCCCAGTACCGGATTTTCATTAAAAATTGGCCAGCGCCAAATTCAGATTGCTAATCCGTTTCAGCTGATGGGCATGCATGAGCAGGAGAGTGTACTGCCGCTAGATGAGCATACCCATCATGCCTACCGGTTATTGCTGGAATATTTCTGCTTTCCGGAAAAGTTTAATTTCCTGAGTCTGAATCTGGATTTTCTGCATTATTTCGAAGATCAGAGCCAGTTTGAATTGCTGATTCATCTGAAACTGAACCTGAATGATCAGATGGTGATTCGCAATTATTCCGAACTGAACGTGGCTAACTTTAAATTATTTGCCACACCGGTGGTGAACCTGTTTGAGAAGCAGGCCGAACCGCAAAAAATTGATCACAAGCAGCTGGAATATCCACTGGTGACCGATGCGCATCATCCTGAGTTTTATCAGATGTATAGCATTCAGGAAATGAACATGATCCGGGAAAAAACCAATCAGGATCAGGTGGTTTTTCCGGTTTATCCATTTTTTGCCATGAGTCATTATCGGCATGAAGATATTCAGTTTTATTACGCCCTAAATGCCAAGCAGCTGCATAACCGTTTTGTGGAAACGGGCTACAGTGTATTGTCAAAGCAATTACAACCGCAGCACACCAAGTCGGATTTTATCAGCGCCAAACTGCTTTGCTCAAACCGTGACTTGCCACATGAGGCTTTAAGCCAAGCCAATAATATTTTAAATCTGAATGACAGCAGTCTGGCACGGCGCGCTCTGGTACTGAAGCGTCCGAATAAGCCGTATTATTTTGAGCAGAATAAAATGGAACAATGGCGGGTGATCTCGCATTTATCCTTAAACACCTTGTCTTTGATGAAAGGTGATGCGATCAGTCATATCAAAGAGCTGCTTGAACTTTATAACCTACCAAAATCTAAAGAAAATCATTTAATTATTGACTCAATTAAAGCGGTCGAGTTTTCGTTAACCCAGAAAATGGTCGAAGCTAAACCCTTTCCTTTATTTGTCCGTGGTCTGAAAGTGCATCTGGATATTGATCCACAGGTATTTCGTGGCCATAGCCTTTATATTTTCAGTACCTTGCTCAGTCATATCTTTAACTTAAAAGTTCAGATGAACAGCTTTGTGGATGTGGTGGTGCGCGATGCCAACAGCTTACAGGAGTTATACCAATGCGTGCAGAACGTTGGTGGCAAGAAACTTCTGTAATTGCAGATCTGGTTGAACAGCCGACGGCGTATGAGTTTATTCAGGCCACGCGGCTGCTGCGTCATGCACCTGAACAGGCCGTACAGACCGACTGGAAAAAGGGCTTTCAGTTTCAGACCTCGCTCAATCTGAATTTTCCGGCGGCAGAAATTGAAACGTTGGCGGTTGAAGATGATCAGATTCAGCTGACCAATTTAATGGTGGGACTCACCGGCATTCAGGGGGCCTTACCGTATACCTATACCCAGCGCATCCGCCAGAGTCCACGTATCCAGCGTGAAGAAACCGTGCAGTTCCTCAGTTTGTTTAATAACAAACTGACCGGCCAACATATTGAAGCCAGCTTGGCTTATAACTTGCCGGTACGTTATGAGGTCGAACACGACAATCATTATCTGGATATTCTGCATGCGCTCAATGGTTACATCCGTTCACAACATGAACAGGATGAGATGGATCATTATTTTGCAGAATTTTCAGGCCTGATGCAGGGCCAGAACAACACCGCACATGCCTTAAAAACCGTGCTGAACTGTATTTTCAAAACCGATTTTACTGTACATGAATTTATTGAAGAAAAATTCAAACTGGATGATGCGCATAAAACCTGTTTAGGCGGCAGCAATCCGGCCTTGCTTGGAGTAAATACCTTTTGTGGGGAAACCATCCGCCAGATTGATGGCAAGATTGAAATTGAAGTCGGACCTTTAAACCGGCAGCAATATCAGGAATTTTTACCGGGACAGCGAGCCAGCACTAAACTGAAAAAACTCTTACAGACCTGGTGCAGTCCGACTCTAATGGTTGACTTGCGTTTGGTGCTGAGCAAAGAAGACATTCAGCCTTTGTGTCTGAACTCCAGTCATCATGCGGGGCTAGGGCAAGGGGCTTTTTTAATGCCACAGGCACGGGCAGATAATCGTGATAGCTGTTATCCGCTGTTGGGGGATCAAAGATGATCAAGTGGATCATTGGCACTTTTGTCAGTATTTTTATTCTGGTCAGCACCGCCATTATCTTTTACTGGCGCGATATTCAGCATGATCCCGATACGGCAGATATGCTGGCATTTTTTGTATTTTTACCTTTGGCGATTACGCTGCTGCTGACGTCACCTTTCATCATTTATAGCGCAGTCCAGCATTATAAAAAACGACAGGAAGAACAAAAACAGCAGCAGGAGCAGGCAGCACTTGCCCAGCAGCAGACTCCTGAAGAAAAAGCGGAGCCGCTCAGAACGGTGGCGCTGAACCTGTACAGTGGTTATAGCCAGCATGCTTTTGGTGAAAATGAACAGATTGTCGAAGAATTAAAAAATTTCACTAGTCCGGAGCTGGATCATCAGCTGTTAAATGCCTACGGCTTGCCAATTCTGTCCTATCGGATTAAAGACCTGGATGATGAAATTGAGCTGGACGACGATGCAGATGAATATAGCGTTGACAGCCAGCGCAGTTTACGTATGCGCCGGCTGGTCCAGCAGCAGCTGGTTCAGCACAGCGATGTACTGATGCAAATTGCCGAACATTTAAAACAGTCGGCACTGTTCTATGACAGCGAGCTGGCCTATCAGTACCGTATGCATCCGGGCTGGAGTGATCCCAACCATCAGGAAGATGACAGCCTTGAACCTGAGCCGGTGCAACCTGTTATGCGTTTAAACCGGATTAATATTCATGTGGTGCTGGCAGAAGATTTGCTGCATTTGTGGAATGAAATGGACAGCCAGCAGATGATCATGGAGTTTATCCAGGATTTTCAGGTGATTCCGGAGCAGATTCATATCGAGCATCATTACTGGGGCAGTAAAAATGCCTATCAGGACTGGTTTGAACTGCTGGAACAGACCGCAGCACAAACCGAAGACGTATCACTAATTGTGCTGGTCGATTCTGAAATTGATCAGGACGTGATTGATGAAAAAACCTGGCTGACCGACCATTATTTACCGGCTGAATTTGTCTCTAGCTGTATTGTGGCCTCCACCGCGGTGCAGATTAACCAGTTAGAACCATTCAAAATGCTGCAGCTGGTGTTGAATGAAAAAAATATTGCCCATTACCTGCAGCAGCATCAGATGACAGAACTGGCGCAATTCGATCAGGAACAGCCTTTTGTGCTGATGCCAGATGATCCGACCCAGATTAAAGTCGTGAAGCAGATTGAACAGAGTTTTGCTGAGTCTCAAATCGAAACTCATCATTTTTTATATACAAAACAAAGTATTGGTCATACCCAACACTTATCGAAAGTGTTTTCTTTCATGTTGGGCATGCATCTTCCAGAGGGAATTATTTCCATGATTTACAGTACCGAACATCCGGCCACCCACGTACTTTTTATGCCGGTTTCCCATGAAACCCCACAGGGCTGATGTTGCAGTATCGCGCGAATTTTAGAACAACGAGAACAGTATGTTTTATACCATTTTAGGCTATGTCTGGCAGTATGTGACTAATCCGAAAGCGATTATTGCACTGTCTATTTTTGTGGCACTCATAGCATCTTATAACACCATTCCGCGCAATCTATTCTGGGCGCTGATGGCAGTGTATATTCTGGGTGTGGTCGGATACGGGATTTATGCCTTGATCCAGCGTTATCGTCATGAAAAGCAGGGCGAAGAGCTGGCCGAAGCCATCAGTAAAGACACCGAAGCTGAATACGGCAAGCAGAAAGACAAAGAAGAATTACAGCTGATTCAACAACAAATGAAAGAATCGATTCAGCTGATCCGCAAGTCTAAACTGGGCGATAAAAAGGGCAATGCGGCCTTATATGAATTGCCGTGGTATATGGTGATTGGTAACCCGGCCGCCGGAAAAAGTTCGGCGATTTATAACTCCGGTCTGAAATTTCCCTTTGAAGAAAGTCATCAGAAAATGGTGTCTGCCGGTTTAAGCGGTACCCGTAACTGTGACTGGTTCTTTTCCACCGAAGGGGTATTGCTGGATACAGCCGGGCGTTATTCGGTCTATTCCGAAGATCATTCTGAATGGCTCGGTTTTTTAGGTTTGCTGAAGAAAAACCGTTCTCAAGCGCCAATTAATGGCCTGATTGTAATTGTCAGCATTGCCGAGCTGGTCAGCCAGAGTCCGGAAAAATCAATTAAACTGGCCAAGAATTTACGTGCCCGGATTCAGGATTTAACCGAGCGTCTGGAAATTTATCCTCCGGTGTATCTGGTGTTTTCTAAAATGGACCTGATTGCCGGCTTTACCGAATTCTTTGAATGTTATGAAGTGAATGAGTTTGATCAGGTCTGGGGTGCAACCTTGCCCTATGATGCGGAATCTTCTCAAAATGCGGTCGAGCTGTTTGAAAAGCATTACGGCATTTTATATGACGGTTTAAAAGGCGTAAGTACTACCCATTTAAGCCGCCGCCATTCACAGAATATTTCTCCAAGTGTCATGACTTTCCCGCTGGAGTTCAAGAGCTTAAAGCCAGCGCTGAAAACCTTTATTGGTACCTTGTTTGAAGATAATCCGTACCAGTTTAAACCGGTATTCCGTGGCTTCTATTTCACCAGTGCCTTACAGGAAGGCACCATTGAAAGCCCGATGACCGAGCAGATTGCACAGGACTTTTTACTGACCAAGATTCCCAACAGTGAACATGGTGTGCCGACCCGTTCGGTTTCACAAAACCATGGTTACTTCCTGAAAGGGCTGTTTTCCGATGTGATTCTGAAAGACAAGAATCTGGTCAAACAGCATATTAATCCACTGCGTAAACGCCAGCGTTATGTTGGCTTTATTGCCGCATTGTTTGGTGTGTCGATTATTCTGGGACTGTGGGTCTGGTCGTATCGCAATAACCAGCAGTTAATTGCCGAGGTGCAGCAAGACCTGAATAAAGTGGTGCAGATTGAGCAGCGCTCTGGCACCGAACTGGCCGGACAGCTTGAAGCCTTGCTGATTCTGCAAAACCGTATGTCACAGCTGGACAGTTTTGCTGAAGATCGTCCATTAAAATTTGGCTTTGGTTTATACCAGGGCAATGAGCTGCGTGAAAAGCTGAAGACTGAATATTTGCAAGGCGTGCAGCAGATTGTGCTGCAGCCGGCACAGCAAAACATGGCACAGTATCTGCAACGGGTAAAAGCCAATGAAGAAACCCTGAAGGCCAATCATGCCAATGTGGAAATCAAGCAGGTGGCCAATCAGCAGAAATATCTGGAGCCATCGGACAGTAATCCGCAAGATGCGTACAATGCACTGAAAGCCTACTTGATGATGAGCAATCCGGAATATCGTGAAGCTGGTCATTTAAGTGATCAGGTCACGCGTTTCTGGCGTCCGTGGTTAGATGCCAACCGGGGGAATTTGGCGCGCGGCCAAATGCTGAAAGATGCCGAGCAGATTTTATCTTATGCCATGACCCTGGCCAATGATGCCAAATTCCCGAATCTGGAAGCGGATACCTTGGTGGTTGATCAGTCACGTCAGGTGTTATTGTCTGTGGTACGTGGTATGCCGGCACGTGATCGGGTCTATAACGAAATTAAAATGCGTGCAGCGGTACGTTTCCCGGCCTTAACCGTCAAACAGATGGTCGGTGAGAATAATCAGGCGGTGGTGCTGGGCAGTTATGCCTTACCGGGTGTATTTACCCAGAAAGCCTGGGCAGAATATGTCGAAACCGCCATTGATGAAGTCTCCAACCGGCCAACAGATTCTAAAGACTGGGTGTTAAACAGTACCCAGTCCGATGACCTGACCTTTAGCGGCAGCCCGGATCAGATCCGTAAACAGCTGACCGATCTGTACAAGCAGGAATATATTGCAGAATGGCGTAAATTCCTGGCTGGTGTGCACTATGCCAAAGGCAAGGAATTTAAACAGTCTGCGCAGAATATTGAAAAACTGGGTGAACCGGAAAATTCACCAATCCGTCAGATGATTACCCGGATTGCACAGGAAACCTCGTGGGATAATCCGGTGGTTCAGGCAGAACTAGCCGCACCGCAAAAAGGTTTTATTGCCTGGTTTAAACGTAAAGTGTTGAACCGCGATGAAGCGAAAATGGCGGAACAGGCCGTAGCCAGAGCACAAGGACCAATTTCCAAAGAATTCCAGATGTTCTATCAGCTGGTACGTAAGCGTGATGACCAGCAGAACAAGTCTTTACTGGATGAGTATATGCAAGCGATTGCTCAGGTGCGCAGCAAGTTCAATGACCTGAAAAGTGCGGGCGATATTGGTCCATCGGCCATGACCTTGGTGAAACAGACCATCAATGATCAAAGTTCGGTGTTTAACAGTACCCAGAAACTGGTCGATGAGAAGATGACGGTGGGCTTAAATGAACGTGACCAGCAGCTATTACAAAAACTGTTGATCAGTCCATTAACGCATTCATTTGAAAGCCTGTTAATTCCGGCGCAGGATGAGATCAATAAACTCTGGACCATGCAGGCTTATCAGCCATTTAACGCCAATTTAAGCAAAAAATATCCATTTAATTCCTCTGCGACCTTACAAGCGACCAGCAATGAAATTAGCCAGATTTTTGGTGAAAATGGCAGTATCGCCCGTTTTGTGAAAGAGCATTTAGATCCGCTGGTGATCCGTCGTGGCTATACCTTAACCTCAAAAACCTGGAAAGATTTAGGTATCAGCCTGAACCCGCAATTTGTGATGAATTTCCAGAGCTATGTCGCGCCTAGCAATGGCATGGCGACAGGTGAATTGTCTCAAACCGCGGCGCAAGCACCGGTGAATCAGTCCAACTTCCAGTTCTATCCATTACAGAATCCGCAATTACTGGCCTATACCATTGATATTGATGGGCAGCGTATGGTTTATGAAAATGGCATTCAGCAATGGGTGAATTTCGTCTGGCCAAATCCGGGTGCGATTCCGGGTGCGCGTATTACAGCGGTGGATTTAGAAGGTAAAACCCATACCGTCTTTGATGAACCGGGTGAGTACGGCATTAACCGTCTGATTGACACGGCTCAGCGTACCCAGCAAGGCGGCAGCTTTGAAATGGTCTGGAAAAGCAAGCAGGACCCGAATATTGCGGTGAAACTGAACTTCCGACTGATTAGCGGCAACTCGGGTACTATTGGCTCAAGCCGTGGCTATGCGGGTTTACAGCTGGTTGATCAGGTGGTTACCAATAAATCGGTACGTGTCGTGGCTGCGCAAACAGCACCGACACCTGCCACTGCACGCACCAATAGCACATCGCCTTTAAAAGGAATTGAAGGAGTACAGCCATGATCAGCCAGAACAGGCGAGTGGGAGAGCAGGGATGAATGAGCTGAAAACCCTGCCATTTTATTATGGTAAATGTCCGGCCCGAGGCGATTTTTTGAAAACCAAAGGCCAATCTTCACTGATTCAGGTACTGGATCAGTGGATTACTGAGGCGCTGGAAAAAGCGATGCAATCTCCAGAGTTTCAAAGCCGCTATACGCAGTTGCCATCACTGGATTTTTTCATTGCCAATCCGCAGGAATATAAATTTCTGGTGGCCAACTTAATTGCCAGCGAAGACAGTTCGGGACGACAGTTTCCGATGGTACTGAGCCATCTGTTAGATGTAGATGTCCCCCTGGAGCATTTGCTGTACGCACCGTATCGCTATAAACAGACCCTGATTGATCTGTTTCAGAAAAACCGGGTGCTCAAGTCGATTCGTGATCCTGAGATTTTGCTGGACAAGCTGGCCAAACTGAATAACCAGATTCAGGTGTTTGATGTGCATGAAAGTGCAGCATTTTATGAACATCATACGACACATTCTTTTGCCCAGTTGATGAAAATCAGCACCTATGAGCTGGCACAAAGCATGATTGGACTGGGATTATTGCTGCAACCGGTGATCCATCAAGGCACCAGTAAATTAAATAAAGTGCTGATTTTGCCGATTAATAATCATGCCTATTGCTATGAAATTGCAGCATTTTGGGTCAGTCTGATTAGCCGTTTTGTCGCCAATCAGAACACAGAATTGCTGGTCGGTTTACTGCATTATGACAAACCCTTGCTGATTTTTGGCTTTCATGGCGCAGATATTCAGGCTTTAAGCGAAATTTTCACCCAAAACCTGGACAGTTCACATTGGGTCTCATTGGTCAATGCCAGCTGGATTGATCCGTATCTGGAGCAAAATGCAGGTTTGGCGGCGTTGGAACAGGCTTTATGTGAACGCCAGCTTAGCTTAAGCCAGGGAATCAAACTCTTTAGACAGACTTTTATAGATGGATAAAATGATTAAAAATCAATTAAATACATATAAAAAACAATGGCTGTCTGTACTCTTGTTCAGTGTTAGTAGCTGGGTATGTGCACAGCCGATTGTAGTTGAAGGCGTGGTCCCGAATGAAGCCAGCAAACAGGCCATCCTGACTAAAATGCACAGTGTGTATGGTGTGGACCAAGTAATTGATAAAATTCAGGTTAAATCGGTTGCTGCACCCAATGGCTGGAGCGAATCGGTCACACGAATGATCACGCCAGACCTAAAAAAAGTGAAGCAGGGTCAATTGTCGGTACGCGGTACGCAAATTGATTTAAATGGAAAAATGTCCAATCAAAATGATATCCAGCCAACCACAAATGCTTTTCAGGGCTTGGTACAGGCGCCATATCGTTTTAATGCACAGTTATCTGTAAATCAGGCCGAACAGAAAATTATTGATGATGCCTTGAAAAACCGGATTATTGAATTTGAATCTGGCAGTGCGGTTTTAGCCGCATCTGGGACAAAAATTCTTGATGAGATGGCGATTGCCTTAAATAAGGTTGGTGGCAAGCAGGTGAAAATTATTGGCCATACTGATAGCTCTGGTGATGCCAATAAAAACCTGATCTTAAGTAAAGAGCGTGCACAGGCGGTAAAAGATTATTTGATTGGCAAAAATATTCCTGCAGATAGTTTGAGTGTGGAAGGTTTAGGCGCCAACAAACCTGTGGCAGACAACTCAACAGCTGAGGGTCGTAAAAAGAACCGTCGTATTGAGTTTGAAGTGATTTAAGTGGTCATTAAAGGAATAAGAGCCATCTACAGGATGGCTTTTATTTAATATGCTATTGTTATTCCAAAGTAGAAATGTCCTACCTAATAACCAAATAGAAATGTCCTATATGGACATTTCCAAGTCAAGCACAGGATTTAGATTTCGTTCTTGAATTGCTGTTTTCTGTGCACGTCTGCTTGGCATCTTT